>CAJFFD010000048.1 GCA_904373255.1 uncultured Clostridia bacterium
AAATCCGCGGATGCCGCCCGCGCCCGTGAGCGCGCTGCCGCGGAATAAATTGAAGAGAACGCTCTCCGCATTGTCGCCCGCGTGGTGGGCGGTGGCGATGCAGTCCGCCTTATCCTGCCGCAGAATATCCAGAAAAATGCGGTAGCGGACGGCGCGCGCCGCCGCCTCCGCGCCCATGCCCCACTCTTCGGCGAGGCGCGGCACATCTTCCGAATAGCAGGTAAGCGGGATATTTTCTTTACAGCACAGTTTTTTGACGAATTCGGTATCGGCGAGCGAACTTTCGCCGCGGATGCCGTGCTCGACGTTGACCGCCGAAAGCGGCATGTTCCACTCCCCCGCCTTCTCTTTGAGCGCGTACAGAAGGGCGACCGAATCGCCGCCGCCCGACAGGGCGACGCAGACGCGCTTGCTTTTGCAGTTTTCAGGAAGATACAGGCGCATGGCGACCTCTTTTTCGGCGACCCCCGCAGGGCAAAACAGGCAATCCGTTCAATATAGACGCCTGGGCAGTTCGAGCGGATGTTTTTTATACAGACGATGGATAATTTTTGCGGCAATATCCTCGCGAATCTTTTGGTTATAGACGGATTTCCCGAAGTTGAAAAGATACGCCGCCACGCAGACGACCGCCATATACGGCAAAGACGCGCCGCCGAACAGTTCGCAGCCGAGGACGACGGGCGCGATGACGGTATTGGTCGCCGCGCCGAACACGGCGGCATAACCCAGGCACGCCGCCGCCTGCGCGGGTATGCCGAGCAGTTCCCCCGCCGCCGCGCCGAGGCAGGCGCCCGCCGCGAACAGCGTGGTCACCTCGCCGCCCAGAAATCCGACGGAGAGAAACGCGGCGGTAAAGAGCATTTTTACAATCCAGTCGTACCAGTACACTTCTCCGCCCGAAACGGCAGACCCGATGAGGTTGGTACCCAACCCCGAATAGCGACCGCCCGAGAGGAACAACAGGCAGGCGAGCAGCACGGCGGCAAAAAAGGCGCGTACATAATCATTCCGGACGGACGCGAGGAAAAATGCGGCGAGGTATTTGCGCAGCAGGCAAAACACAAATCCCGCCAGTCCGCACAGCGCGCCGAACGCGAACAGGCGGCATGCCAACGAAAGGCTGAGCGGCGCCGCAAGCACGAATTCCGCAGAAAAGTGTGCCGGCAGGCACAGCCGCGAAACGAAATAGGAGGCGTACGATGCGAACGCGGAGGCGATGAGCGCGCGCAGGTGCAAGCCGCCCACGACGGTGACTTCGAGCGCGAAGAACAGCGCCGCGGCGGGCGTGCCGAACAGAGCGGAAAATCCCGCCGCCATGCCCGCGACGAGCAGAATTTTATCCGCGTTTTTGATGGGGATGCGTCGCCCGATGTTGCAGCCGATGGCGGCGCCGATCTGGATGCCCGCGCCCTCCCTGCCCACGCTCGCGCAGAAGAGGTGCGCCGTCCATGCGCCCGCATACTGAAAGACGGCGCTGCGCAGCTCGAAGCGGTCGCGTTCGCCGCGGCTGGCTTCGAACACGGCGCGCATGCCCGTATTCGGGTCGCCCCATTTACGGAGCATAAAAGCGGTCAGAACTCCGACGGCGGGCAAAAACCAGACATACAGTTCGAAATGCCGCATTCCGAATCCGCTGAAAAAATCGATGCCCGCGCCGAACAGCCCGCCCGCCGCGCCGACGGCGACGCCGACAAGCGTACCCAGCAGCGCGTAAACGAAGGGGCGGATTCCGAGCGCGATCTCTTTTTTATAAACTTTATTCATCTCTTTCTGCCATTGCCAAAAACATTGGACGGGAATATTCCCCATTATTGTACCCAATACCGCGCAAAAAAGCAAGTTTTTGCGGGAGAAGAAATCGCGCGATTTTTTCGGCGGGGCAAAAACCTCGATTTTATTGCATATTGCGCGATTGTGTGGTATAATTTCAGCATACGCAGTCTTTTTTACGGAAAAACGGGGAGGAGTTGTTATGTTTCGTCTTACCCCCGCGCTCAAAGACTATATTTGGGGCGGATATAAACTCAAGGACATGTTCGGCCGCGACAACGGCGGCAAAAAGATCAGCGAAAGCTGGGAAGTTTCGGTTCACCCCGACGGCCCCAGCCTCTGCCCCGACGGCAAAACGCTCGCCGCGTACATCGCGGAAAATCCCGCGGCGGTCGACGCGGAGAAGAGCGCCTTCCCCATCCTCGTCAAGTTCATCGACGCGGCGCAGAACCTCTCCGTGCAGGTGCACCCGAATGACGAGTACGCCCGCCGCGTGGAGGGGGACAACGGAAAGACGGAGATGTGGTACATCGTCGGCGCCGACGAGGGCGCGGGCATCTACTGCGGGTTCAAAGAGGACGTGGACAAGGCGGCGTTCCTTTCCAAGGTAAAGGACGGGAGCGTGGAAGAGTGTCTGAACTTTATCCCCGTGAAGGCGGGAGACTGCTTCCTCATCAAGGCGGGTACGGTACACGCCATCGGCGCGGGGTGCGTGATCTGCGAAATTCAGCAGAGCAGCAACGTGACCTACCGCGTGTACGACTATAACCGCCGCGGCGCGGACGGCAAGCTGCGCCCCCTGCACGTCGAAAAGGCGATGGACGTAATCAACTTCAAAAAGTTTAAGGACGAAACGGGCAGCGGCGCGCCCGAGCCGGTCGGGGGCGGCACGGTGCGGCACCTGACCGAATGCGAATATTTCCGCTGCCGCGAGCTGTGCCTGGACGGAACCTATGCCGCGAAGAACGCGCATTCCTTTACGGCGGCGAGCGTGCTTTCGGGCGAAGGGACGGCAGACGGCGAGCCGTTCAAAGCGGGCGACAGCTTTTTTATCCCCTGCGGAGAGGCGTTTGCCTTTGCAGGCAAAGCAAAAATCATTCTGGCGGACGAGCCGGAGAATAAATAAACGGAGGGCAGGAAAATGAACTACTATGCGGGCATCGACTTGGGCGGCACGTTCGTAAAGGGCGGCATCGTGGACGAGGAAGGCAACATCCTCGTCAAGGATAAGATACCGACGGGCAAGGAGCGGCCGTACGCGGAGATCGCCGCGGATATGGCGCAGCTTGTTTTGGATCTCGCGAAGAAAGCGGGCATTTCCCCTGCCGACGTGAAGGCGGCGGGCGTTGGTTCGCCCGGCACCATCGACAGCAAAAACGGCATCATCGTGTACAGCAACAACATCCGCTGGGAAAAGGTGCCGCTCGGGGCAGAGCTGAAAAAACATCTCGGCATCCCCGTATTTGCGACCAACGACGCGAACGCGGCGGCGCTGGGCGAGAGCTTTGCCGGTGCGGCGAAAAGCTACCCGAGCAGCGTGTTCATCACCCTCGGCACGGGCGTGGGCGGCGGCATCATCCTCGACAACGTTCTGTTCGAAGGGAACCGCTCGGCGGGAGCAGAGATCGGGCATATGGTCATCCGCATGGGCGGCGAAAAATGCACCTGCGGGCGCAAGGGGTGCTTCGAGGCGTACGCCTCCGCGACGGCACTTATCCGCCAGACGCGGAACGCCATGGCGAAGGATAAAACGTCGAAACTTTGGGAAATCTGCCCGAACCCGGAGGACGTGAACGGCAAAACGGCGTTCGACGGCATGCGCGCGGGCGACAAGACGGCGGAAAAAGTCGTCAAAAACTACATAACCTACCTCGCGGAGGGCATTGCGAACCTCGCGAATATCTTCCGCCCCGACGCGGTCGTTCTGGGCGGCGGCGTTTGCGCGGAGGGGGACACCCTGCTCGTGCCCCTGCGCCGCAAGGTCAACCGCCTGCTGTACGGCGGAACGAAGTATGCGCCCGTGCTCGTAACGGTCGCCAAGCTCGGCAACGACGCGGGTCTGGTCGGCGCGGCGCGGTTTGCCATGCAGAACTGCTGAAAAGCGCACATTTTTGCAAAACGTATACAAAAATCATAGCGCAAAGGCGCACCCGCACGGGTGCGCCTTTTTTAACGCTGTTTCTCTATTCCTGTTCGCCCGATGCAAGCGGCGCGAACCTCGCGCCGACGAACGCCGCCAGGCTCTGCGGCGAGAGGCGCATCTGATGCCCTACCCTGCCCGCGCTGACGTAAATTTCCTCGTAACCCTGCGCGCTTTCGTCGATAAAGGTGCGGAAGCGCTTTTTCATGCCCACGGGCGAGCACCCGCCGTGGATGTAGCCGGTGAGAGGCTCCAATTCCTTCTGCTTGATCATGGCGACCGACTTGGCGCCCGCCGCCTTTGCCGCCAGCTTCAGATCGAGCGAGGCGCACACGGGCACGCAGAATACGAAATGTTCCCCCTTATCCGACACCGTGACGAGCGTTTTGAACACGCGGCGCACGTCTTCGCCAAGCTGCTCGGCGACGAGCATGCCGTCGGTGATTTCGGGCGGGTAAGTAAAGGGGGTATAGGGTATCTTTTTCGCGTCCAGAAGGCGCATGGCGTTCGTTTTATCCATATCGTTCTCCGTATGATTTTCCGCTATTATACACCATCTTTGCGCAAATATCCAACCAAAACGGCGGCAAAACGCAAAATTTTCTGCCGCGGCGGACGGAGAAGCATTGACATTTTCCGCGCAAATTGCTATGATAGGCGGGCACGCAAAAATGTAACGAATTTCGCTTTCGGAGAGAGTAGGATGAAGGCGCTCGATTTAGGCAGCCCGCGGGTGCTGCCCACCGTATTGAAGCTCGTGATCCCCGCGATGATCGCGCAGTTTATCAATGTTTTGTATTCCATCGTCGACCGCATGTACGTCGGCAACATCGCGGGCATCGGCGACACCGCGCTCGCCGCCGTGGGGGTATGCGCGCCGATTACGACGCTCATATCCTCCTTCGCCTTCCTCATCGGCACGGGCGGTGCACCTCTGTTTGCCATGGCGCTCGGCGAGGGACGGGAGGACAATTCGAAAAGGATACTCACCAACGCACTCTATTCGCTCGTTGCCCTCGCGCTCATCGTGACGGCGCTCGTATTCGCTTTGGAGCGACCCCTCCTGATGACCTTCGGCGCGAGCGAAACGACCTACGCCTACGCGAAGCAGTACCTTCTCATCTACGCGGCGGGGGCGGTTTTTTCCATTACTGCGACGGGGCTGAACCAGTACATCACCGCGCAGGGGTATTCGGGCATGGGGATGCTGACCACCGTGATCGGCGCGGCGGCGAACATCGCGCTCGACCCGCTGTTCATCTTCGTGTTCCGCATGGACGTGGCGGGCGCGGCTTTGGCGACCGTCCTATCGCAGTTTTTATCCTTCGCGTTCGTCGTGACCTTTCTGCTGTGGAAGAACACAAAGATACGCATCGCCCTCGGCAAATGCGACTTTAAGCTGATCGGGAAGATCGTCAGGCTCGGCATATCCCCCTTCCTCATCATGGCGACGGACAGCGCCATCATCATCGTATCCAATGCGATCTTGCAGGCGCGCGGGGGCGCAGAGGGCGATCTGTGGATTACCGTTTCGACGGTGGTGCAGGCGTTTTTCCAGCTCATCACCATGCCGATGATGGGCATCAGCACCGGCTCGCAGCCTGTCATCAGCTACAACTACGGGGCGAAGAATACGGCGCTCATCAAAAAGGCGGAAAAGTACATCGTGGGGCTGTGCCTGCTGTTTACGACGGCGATGACCGTTCTGTCCCTGTTCGCGGCGGGCCCCTTCGTTTCGCTGTTCACCTCGAACGCGGAGATCGCCGAGCGCAGCGTTTGGGGGATTCGGGTGTTCATGCTCGGCGTGATCCCCCTCTCCTTCCAGTACGCGTTCGTAGACGGGCTGACCGCATTGGGGCAGCCGCAGTATGCCATCACCCTTTCTCTGACGCGCAAGCTCGTCGTTTTCCTCGGCTGCCTCATCGTACTGCCCGTCTTTTGGGGCGCGCAGGCGGTGTTCTACGCAGAGCCTGCGGCGGACATCTTTTCCGCGATTCTGAGCACCGTCGTCTTTTTGATCGTATTCCCGAAGATATTGAAAAGGCGGGAGGCCGCGCCGCCCATACCGCAGCAGCAGTAAATTTCGGCAAATCCACTCTTGCTCCTGCGGATATCCGTGCGCTTCCCATTACAACAAATCCCCGCAACCCGAAATCGGGCGGCGGGGATAATTTTATCTGCCGATAAAGAAGATGCGGCGCAGGGAAGTGTAAATTTTGCGCCAGCATTTGGCGAGCGCCTCGTTGGTGAACTTTGCGCCGATTTCCGCCTCCTCGCGCAGGGTGAGCGGCGCGGACAGATCCGCCCACGCGTCGACGTAGTGCGCGCACAGCCGCTCGGGATTGTCGAATAAAAACACGAGGTTATCGTATAAATACGGCTTGACGAGGGCGAGGAAATCCGTCTTTTCCGCCGCCTCCTCGAACTCGTCGATGAGGTATTCGATCGCCCTTTTGTCCTTCTTTTCGATGTGCATGAGGTAGGAAAAGACGAGCTCGTCGCCGCGCACGGCGTAGTTGCCGTCCACCGAATAAAACTGGAACCCCTTTTCGTCGAAAAAGCGGAAGAAGGCGGCGTCCAGCCCGTCGAACAGACCGCTGCGCAGCCAGTGCGCCGCGAGTTTGAGTTCCTTACTTGCCCGCTCGACGTGGTAGGTGACGAGCACCTGCAATTCCCGTCCCCTGCCGCACTTGTTGTACTCGCGCGTCTCCTTTTCCTCCTCGCGCGCGGGCGTGCGCTCGAGCGGGCAGAGGGGTATCTCGCCGAAGGTCTGTTCGACGGCGCGCTCGTCCTCCTCCGAATAGGCGCCCGCCAGAAACAGGCACATTTCCTTGGACAAAAGTTTTGCGCGCACCTCGTTCACCTCGGCGATGTCAAGCCCCTCCAGAACGTGCCAGCTGCCGAGGATGGAGTTGATGTAGCGGGAATCGAACCACAGCTCGCGCAAAATATCCCCCGCGCGGCCGTCGTAGAAGGCGTTTTCGAAGATCTCGTTGCGGATGACGGGGAGAACCCTGTCAAAATCCTCCCGCTCGTAGTCCGTTTGGGTGAGCATGGAGTGCAGAAGCCGAAGCTGGGGCAGAAACACCTCCCTGCGGCAGCAGAAGCTGAAACACATATAATTGACGGCGGTGTAGCCGTTGATTTCGGAGCCGCGCGAGGTCATTTCGGCATTGATTTCGGGCGCGCGGCGCTCGCCCGCCCGCTCGAAGAACATATGCTCGACGAGGTGGTACACCCCGGGCGTCGCCTCGGGCACGAAGGGCAGGACGACGGAAAAAGCGACCGTATTCAGCTGCGGCGCGCGGAAGGAAACCAGCCGCGCCCCGTTTTTCAGCGTTTGATATTTTTCGGACGAAAAATCCATGGCATCCCCTCTTTTGCCGCAGAACACGGCAGCGCGGCACAGCCGGCTGCGCATTGCGGAAAGCGGCACGGGTGTCAGCCGCGCCGCAGAACCTTTATTCCGTTTTATTGTAACATACAGCCGCCGCTTTGTCAATTTCCGCCGCAAAATCGCAGAAAAAAGAAGCCCCTCCTCCAAAGGGAGGCGGGCAGTATACAGTTATAAACTGTATTTTTTATATTATACAGCTATAAACTGTATAATGTCAACCAATGGAGGCGGCAGTATGAATGAATTCGGAGAATTTCCGAAAATTTTGCGGGGGTTGCGGCAGTCCAGCGGCTGCACACAACAGGACGTTGCGCAGAAGCTGGGCATCGCCTACCAATCGTACCAGGCGTACGAGCGGGGCGTGGCGCTGCCGACGCTGAAAAACTTTGTGGCGATCGCCGACCTGTTCGACGTTTCGCTCGATTATCTGCTCGGGCGCAAAGAGCTTTAAAAATTGAGGGAGGGAGCGGAATACAATTCCGCTCCCTCCCCTTTCGCCGAACGTGCGACATGCGCGTGCGCGTGAACAGTTTATATTTGTTGCTCAGCGACTCGAATAAAATGTACAGCCGCCCGTCTTTTACGGCGATCTCCTCGCTCATGCAGGGAGCGGTTATCGTCGTTTTGAGGTTGGACGAATCGAGCATGTACAGCGGCACGCTCGTGCCATCGACGTCGAGCGTTTTATCCGTTTCGCCGCCCAAAATATTTTCGTACACCCAGATCGTCGAATCGGGCAAGCCGTAGGAGCAGGAGAGCGCGATGCCGCCCTCGTACACGGCGATGCCCTGCACCTGCTCGCGCACGGAGATCGCATAGCTCGGCTCGTCCGCGGGCGCGCCCGATGCGTCTACCGCGTAGGCATATACGACGCCGTAATTCATCGAACCGTCCGCCGTTTCCATGTGATGGCTTGCGGGCGTTTCGTAATTGCCGGGGCGGTAAAACTCGCCGACGTACAGAATATTTTCGGTATCGCTGTATTGACAGAACGCGACGTTCAGCCCCGCAGGGAAATAATCCGCCTCGACGGCGCCGCCGTTTTCCGTTGCAAAAACCTTTTCCAAGGGCAGGCGCGCGATTTCGTCCCCGCACGCCACATATAAAAAGCTATCCGAACAGGCGACGCCGCCGAAATGCGATTCGTCCGCCTTTCCGCCTTTCGACAAGGTTATAAACTTACCGCTTTGCCCGTTTTCCTCGTCGATAAGATACACGCGCGAAGCGCCTTCGGACATATACCCGCTCATCGCAAAGGTATACCCTTCCTCGTTTTCGGGCAGGGCGGTGAGCCCCTGCGGGCAGACGGCGAGCGCATAGAACTGCGGGTAGGTTGCGCCGCAGTACCACACGATCAGAAAAATGCCGAGGGCGAGCACGACCGCCCCGACGATGCACAGGGCGATGCGCCCCTTTTTGCTCTTTTTTCCAGACATACCTTTTTCTCCTTATATAGTATTGTACCATAAACGCAAACTCTTTGCAAGCGAACGGAAAAAACGCCGCAGCCATTCCTGCCGAACGTTTCCGCAAAA
This sequence comes from uncultured Clostridia bacterium, assembly GCA_904373255.1. Lineage (GTDB taxonomy): Bacteria > Bacillota > Clostridia > Christensenellales > Borkfalkiaceae > Borkfalkia. The sequence goes on from CAJFFD010000048.1 coordinate 8,846, forward strand.
AATGTCGATAATTGTGGAACATACAAGATATTGTGTTTCACGAAAAATAATTGCCCCAAGATATTGACAAACGCAAATACAGGTGCTATAATAAAACCCTACCGAAAAATAAGCGACCCCGAGGATTCGGCAAAACAGACCGATAAGGGCGGAAAAGGAGAGAAGTATGTATCAGGTCATCAAGCGCGACGGACAGATCGCGGAATTCGACATCAAAAAAATCGCCGTAGCCATCACGAAGGCGTTCGACGCGGTGCAGAAGCAGTACCACCCGAGCATCATCGATATGCTCGCGCTGAAAGTGACGGCGGACTTCGAGCCGAAGATCAAGGACGGCAAGATCGCCGTGGAGGACATTCAGGACAGCGTGGAGGCGGTGCTCTCCGAGGCGGGGTATGCGGACGTGGCGAAGTGCTACATCCTCTACCGCAAGCAGCGCGAAAAGATCCGCAACATGAACTCGACCATGCTCGACTATAAGGCGCTCGTGAACAGCTATGTGAAGGCGACCGACTGGCGCGTGAAGGAGAATTCGACCGTGACCTATTCGGTGGGCGGACTCATCCTCTCCAACAGCGGAGCCATCACCGCAAACTACTGGCTTTCGGAGATCTACGACGAAGAAGTGGCGAACGCGCACCGCAATGCGGAGATCCATATCCACGATCTCTCCATGCTGACCGGCTACTGCGCGGGCTGGTCTTTGAAGCAGCTCATCCAGGAGGGTTTGGGCGGCATTTCGGGCAAGATCACCTCCGCCCCCGCCAAGCACCTCGCGACGCTGTGCAACCAGATGGTCAACTTCCTCGGCATCATGCAGAACGAGTGGGCGGGCGCGCAGGCGTTCAGCTCCTTCGATACCTACCTCGCGCCCTTCGTAAAGACGGACAACCTCGACTACGAGCAGGTCAAAAAATGCATCGAGAGCTTTATCTACGGCGTGAACACCCCCAGCCGCTGGGGCACGCAGGCGCCGTTCTCCAATATCACGCTCGACTGGACGGTGCCGAACGACCTCGCCGAGCTGCCCGCCATCGTGGGCGGCAAGCCGCAGAATTTCAAATACAAGGACTGCCAGAAGGAAATGGACATGGTGAACAAGGCGTTCATCGAGGTGATGATCGAGGGAGACGCGAACGGCCGCGGCTTCCAGTACCCCATCCCCACCTACTCCATTACCAGAGATTTCAACTGGGCGGACAGCGAAAACAACCGCCTGCTGTTTGAGATGACCTCCAAGTACGGCACCCCCTACTTTTCCAACTACGTCAATTCGGACATGGAGCCGAGCGACATCCGCAGCATGTGCTGCCGCCTGCGCCTCGATTTGCGCGAGCTGCGCAAGAAGTCGGGCGGGTACTTCGGCAGCGGCGAATCGACGGGTTCCGTCGGCGTCGTGACCATCAACATGCCGCGCATCGCCTACCAGTCGAAGGACGAAGCG
>CAJFFD010000049.1 GCA_904373255.1 uncultured Clostridia bacterium
GAGGGCGATGTATTCCTTGGTGCCGTCCGTCGTTTCGATCTTCTTCGTGCCCGTGATGCGGCCGACGCCGTGCGTTTCGTGCACGGCATAGTCGCCGATCTCGGGCGAGGTGAACATATCGTTGCGCTTGCGGCGGATGCGCTTTTTTACCGCCGTTTTGGTGTACAGATCGCCCGTGCCGAGGATGACGAGCTTCTGCTCGTGCAAAATCAATCCCCTCTCCAGCTCGTCTTCCAGCACCGCCACGCCCTTCAACAGCTCCAGGGAGAGCGGGCAGTCGGCGGCGGAGATGTATTCGTCGGCGAGCATCTCGCGCATCTTTTCCGCGCGCGAGGAAGTGCCGCAGAAGAGCATGATTCGGTATTTGTTGGTGCGCCAGGCGCGGATGTCGTTGACGAGGTTGACGAACCCGTTGAGGTATTTGCCGACGGGCGCGGCGTGCAGGTTATAGATTTTCAGCGGTTCGAAGAAGGTGCGCGAGGCGAACGTCTGGAACGCCGCGCAGCGCACGGAGCCGAGCAGATCCAAAAATTCGGTTTTGGGCGTGAGTTGATTTTTGCTGAACGAGAACACCTCGCCGCCCCGCCGCAGCATCGCGAAGCGCTCCTCGTGCTCCTTGTACAGCGCGTCCAGCTTGTCGGAGATGAGTTTGCTCTCGTCGAAGATATACAGCGCATCGCCGATAAAATCGCGGAAGTTCGCCGCGTTTTTCAGGACGGGCAGAAGGTACGCCGCGCCCGCAAAGCTCGTTCCCGCCTCCAGTTTCGCGGCGATGTCGCCCGCAATCGTCTGCGCGCGCTCGTACGCCGCCGCGTCCTTGAATGCGGGCAGTTCGGCATACAGCGCGTCCTTGATACCCTTGACTTCGTTCGGGTCGATGAGCACGTCCGTCGCGGCGACGACGGTGACGCTCTTAACGAGGGGCAAACGCTCGCCCGTGATGAAGTTGTACGGCTTGATCTTTTCCACCCCGTCGCCGAAGAAGTCGACGCGGACGGGGTTTTCCTCGTTGACGGGGAAGATGTCGAGGATGTCGCCGCGCAGGGCGAAGTTGCCCTTGCTCTCCACCGTACGTACCCCATCTGCACCAGCCGCGCGGGTAGGGAGGCAAAATCGACCTCCTCCCCCTCCTTCAATTCGAGGAAGGGAACGGTTTTCGGAAAGAGCTGGGCGAGGCTCTCCACGTCGCACACGACCAGCTTTGCTCCCCTTTGGATGCGGTAGAGCGCGTGCATGCGGCGGAAGAGCGCGTCCTTGGATACGGCGTCTTTATATAACAGCACTTCGTCCTTAGCGACGAGCAGCGCGGGTTCCTCGCCCGCAAAGCCGGCGATCTCCGCTGCCATGCGCGCGGCAGAGACGGCGCTGTCGCATATGTACACGGCGCGGCTGTGCAGGCAGGACGCCGCAATCAGCGCCTTCTGCGCTTCCGACACGCCGAAAACCGCCGTCGGCGTGCCGAGGCGGAGGTCGTTTTCCAGGTCGAGGTAGTCCCCGCCCAGATTGTGCGGATTGAAAAAATTCGGGTTCATGGAACTCCTTTATCGCTGTTCCCGCCGCGCAAGGCGGGTAAACGGCAGAAATTTACTTGCCGTTGTAGGCGGTCATCACCGATTCGATGTCCTCGCCGCGCGCAAAGCGGATGGCGGCGTCGGCGGCGTTCGAGCAGGCGTCCGCGAACAGCGGATAGTCCTCCTGGCGGATGTTCGCGAGGACGTAGTTGATGATGGGGATATTCACTTCGGGGTCTTTAATGCCGATGCGGATGCGCGGGAACTCCTGCGAGCCGATCTCGCCGATGATGCTGCGCATGCCGTTGTGCGTGCCCGCGCTGCCCGAGGCGCGGATGCGCAGTTTCCCCTTCGGCAGATCGAAATCGTCGTAGATAACGAGCAGATCCTCGGGCGATACTTTGTATTTGGACATCAGCTGTTTGACCGCCCTGCCGCTCGCGTTCATGTAGGTGACAGGACGGGCGAGGATGACTTTATCCCCGCCGAGGAATGCCTCCGCCACCGACGCCTCGCATTCCTTCTTTTTGAATTTGACGCCCAGCTTTTCCGCGGCTTCGCCCACCGCGAGGAATCCCATATTGTGAAAGGTCGTTTCGTATTTTTTTTCGGGGTTGCCCAGCCCCACGATAAGGCGCATATCCGTTACACTCCTGAATTATGGTTGCCTGTTTTGCCCGCCGAAACATGCCTGCGGACATTTTTGATTGTACGCGCGAACGCCGCGTTTTGTACAAAACGCGGCAAAAATAGACTATTTAATAAATTTTATGCGCGTGGCAAAACGACGCTTTTGCCTAAGCGCACCCAATTTGTCGCATACCTGCGACCTGAGCGGGTGAATGCCGCGTGCGTTTTTTGGTGTGCCCCGAAATTGCACGCGGCAGAGGGCAGAGCCCTCAAAATCACGAAATTTTCTTTTGTCAGCTCAAAAGAAAATTTGTGAACCAATCAGTCATAAATCTTCGACATCGGCTTGTCGAGGTAGACATTCTCGATCGCCGCGGCGAAAATATCCGCCACCGAGATGACGGTGATCTTGTCCAATTTCTTTTCGGGAGGCAGATCGATGGTGTTGAGGATAACCAGTTCCTTGATGGGAGATTTTTCCAACCGCTCCATCGCGGGGCCGCTGAACACCGCGTGCGTGCAGCCCGCGTACACTTCCTTTGCACCGTGCTCCATGAGCGCCGTCGCGCCCTGGCAGATGGTACCCGCCGTGTCGATCATATCGTCGATCATCAGGCACTTTTTGCCCTTGATGTCGCCGATGATGTTCATGACCTCCATGACGTTCGCCTTCGGGCGGCGCTTGTCGATAATCGCCATCTGGCAGTTGAGCTTCATGGCGACGTTGCGCGCACGCGTGACCGAACCGATGTCGGGCGAGACGACGACGAAATCTTCATCGATGATCTTTTTCGATTTGAAATAGTTATAGAGGGTAGGCCCGCCGAGCAGATGATCGAGCGGGATATTGAAAAATCCCTGAATCTGCGCGGCGTGCAAATCCATGGTAAGCACCCTGTCTGCACCTGCGGCGGTGATGAGGTCGGCAACGAGCTTTGCCGTGATGGGATCGCGCGAACGCGCCTTCCTGTCCTGACGGGCATAGCCGAAGTACGGAATGACCGCCGTAATGCGCCCCGCGCTTGCCCGGCGCGCCGCATCGATGAGGATCAGAAGTTCCATCAGATTGTCGTTGACGGGCGCAGACGTCGACTGGATAATAAAAAGATCCCTGCCGCGCACCGTCTCGTCGATATGGACGGCTGTCTCCCCGTCCGAAAAACGCCCGACTTCCGCGCCGCCAAGCTCCGTATTGAGCTTTTTGGCGATCGCTTCCGCCAGCGGACGATTGGAGTTGCCCGCAAAGATCTTGATCTCGTTGCCGTGTGTTATCATGTGTACCTCCGAAAAACGCTATAAATGGACGGTCGATCGACCGCTGCGATTTACGCGACCCTTTCGGGCCGCAACGATTTTGAAAGAAACACCGGCTGTTTTCAATTGTAAAATGATTGAAAAGCCGGGCAAAACTTTTTCGTTCTGCCTTCCCCCGCGGCGCCGCTTACGCTGAACGCCCGCTTACCCGACCCGACGGTTTTCCCCGTACGGGAAGGACGTATTATATTGTAGTGTTTTTCCGACGATTAGTCAAACGTTTTGCCGCCCCGCCGGAAGATTTCGGAAAAAGAATATTTCAGCCGCGCAGATCCCCTTCGCCCGTTTCTTCGGCGCACGGGGCGGCACCCTGCCTGGTGCGGGCGCGCATGGAGCGGAAAAATCCGGAAAGAACTTCCGAACACTCCTCTTCCAGCACGCCGCCCTCCACTTCCAAGGTGTGGTTCAAAAGGTTGCTCGCCGCGAGTTCCGCCGTCATCGAGCGCCCCTTCTGCTCGTAGGCGCCGAAATAGATTTTGCGCACGCGCGCGTTGAGCGCCGCGCCCATGCACATCGGGCATGGCTCTAACGTTACATACAGGTCGCATTCGGGCAGCCGCCAGCTCCCGAATTTTTTGCAGGCGCGGTCGATGGCGTACATCTCGGCGTGCGAAATCGCCGTCTGCGTTTTTGTACGGCGATTGTAGCCGGAGGATACGACCCTCCCCTCGTGGACGATGACCGCTCCGACGGGGACTTCGCCCTGCGCCAGCCCCTTTTTCGCCCGTTTGAGCGCCTCTTTCATGAATTTTATCTTATCTTCCATACCAACTCCGCAAGCAGCGCGGGCACCCGCGCGTTTTCTTCGATGAGCCGCGGCAGTTCCGCCTCGCCCAAAGGGTGCGAAAGCTCGTCGCTCCCCGCCTCGATCGTGAACGACGGGATGCTGAGGGCGCGGATGCACCAATCCTTGTACCCGCCCGCGCTGCCGCGCACGAGCTTCGCCGCATACCCCGTTTCCGCCGCGAGCGATTCCGCGATTTTTCTATCGCGCGCAAGCGCTTCGCTCCTCTGCCCGAACTCCCAATAGATCTCCCGCCCCTTCGTGTGGTAGCTGACCGTCGCGGCGGGACGGAATGCGAGCGTAAAATCGCGCAGCGCCCGCGTTTCGGGTTCCGAAAACGGATACGACCCGATATAGTTTGCGGGGGCGGGCGTTCGGATATTGTGCGCGCCTGTACCCCACTCCGCATCGAAATTGACGTTGCAGTCGACCGCGTTCGCGTTCGCCTTCCACTGCGAAAAATCGCCCGAGCGGTTGACCCGCCGCAAAAACTCGGCGCGGCAGGCGGGAATCGAGCGCAGAAAATTTTCGCCGCGAAGGGAAAGCGCCGCGCCGTCCGGATTGGAGAGCGGTACAAACGCCGCCCTGCCGAAGGGCATGCCCCGCGCAATTTGTTCGAGCGCCAACAGCGCCGTTACCCATTCGCGCGCGTGGACGGAGCACTGCACAAGGATGCGCGGCTCGCCGCTGCCGACGAACAGCGCGACGATCGGATTTCCGCACACGCTCCTGCCGATGATCTGCTTTTCGCCCCGATAGCTTTCGTAAAAGCGAAACACCTTTTCCACTGCGTCCATACTTTATTATATGGATAGAGTGCGCAAAAATGGCGGGACTTTGCGGCTGCGCACGAGGCAAGTTTCTCACAATACCCTGTCGGGCATTGCTCCTTCCCACCTCGGCTCCGCCGCCTTATTCACGAAAATCTCGCTCACTTTGCTCACTGCGATTTTCCGTGAGTCTGCAGTTTTATATTTTTTATAAATATTTGCGCGTTCCAAAACGACGCTTTTGGATAAGCGCACCCAATTTGTCGCATACTTGCGGCTTTTAACAATTTACTCGCGCAAGCAAAACCGCGCATAGCGATAACAAAGTTATCGCGCAACTTTGTCAATTTTGCTTAAATGCCCGCAAGCGGTCGCTCCGCAAAATTGACTGCGTTAGGTGCGCCAGCGCACTCAATTTGCCGATACCTCGGCTCACGGAAAGGGTGAAATCGACGCGCGTAATATGGTGTGCCCTTAAAAAACAACGGGGTCCCCGAAAATCGCAACGCGCGTAGCGGTGTGAGATTTTTGGGGATAAGGAGCAACAAGAGTACGAGGGCTTGGCGGCAAGCTACGCGCGCCGCCTGCCCTCCGTCGCCTTGTTGCGACGTGCAATGAGGGGAAAGCCGCTCGGGTTTCCCCTCCAATCGTGGAAATTTGTTTTAACAGCTTAAAACAAATTTCACGAGCCCCTTTATTTATGATACTCGCTCCCCGCATTGATCATAAACGCGCGGTAGATCTGTTCGCATAAAATGACGCGCATCAGCTGGTGCGGAAAGGTCATATCCGAAAAGGACAGCAGCATATCCGCCTTTTCTTTCACCGCGGGGCATAGCCCGCAGGACGAGCCGATGACGAAAGTCATCTCCCTGCCCGCATCGCAGAGCTGTTTCATCTTTTCCGCGAGCGATTCGCTGGAGAGTTTTTTCCCCTCCACCGCCAGAACGACGGTGTAGCCGCGCAGTTCCCGGATGATCTGCTCCCCCTCCTCGGCGAGGGTGCGCCGCTCGGGAAGTTCGCGGATCTGCACCGCGGCGAAGCGCGAGAGCCGCTTGCAATATTCTGCGACTGCTTCCGCCCAAAACTTTTCCTTGAGTTTGCCCACGCAGACGATGTTCAGCTTTTGCATCTTTTCACCCCATCATTCCGGTCGCAAAATTGGCGATCCACATGACGGCGCACAGGATGATGCCCACGAGCGCGGGAAGGATGAACGGCTTGATCGCCCCTTCCTTTTTGCGGTTGGTCTTCTTATCGAAAAAGATGAGGTACACCAGCGAGGCGATAAGGCACACGGCGGAAACGGCATAGACCGCAATCGCCCCGCCCGCAGAGATCTTTGCCAGAAATTCAAAACGATAATCGAAGATGATGACCGCATTGTTGATGAAATGAACGAGGATCGTCGGGATAACCGAATCGGCGCGGATCGCGAGCAAGGTAAAAGCCGCGCCGCAGATGAACTGATAGATCGTCTGGGTCGGATTCTGATGAAAGATCGAAAAGAGCAGCCCGCCCAGCAGGCAGGCGGCGACCGTGCCGATGTCCTTTACCCCGTCCAGGATGATGCCGCGGAAGATGGTTTCTTCGCAGAACGCGGGCAGCACCGCCACAACGAACAGGACGCCGACAATGCCGCCCCCCGCAACCGAGGGAAGCGTCGAATCGCCCGGCGCCGTATACCCGATGAGCGAGAGCAGTTCCACGAACCAGCCGTTGACCCAGTTCAGGCTGAACAAAAGCCCGAAGGCGAGTACGATCGCAATAAAAAAGTAACGCGCCCTGACTTTGCGGTAACCGAACTCGCACGGGCGAGCTTTATAGATAAGCGCGAACGCGAGCATGACGCCGACGTAAACGACCTGATACAAAAGATAGGAAAAGTATTTATATACATCCGTCGTCTGCAATTCGCCGACCGGCGTATCGCTCGCCGCAGAGATGAACCCGAGCGTGATCGAAAAGACGAGCGAGATGAGTACCATGCCGACGATGGTACCCGAAAAGACGATGCCGCTGACAACCTTGCGAGGCTGGTCGAACAGACTGCGCTTTGGATTGCTCATGCCCCCCGCGGGGGCGCCGTTATTTTGTTCCATGCCATTCATTATACCGAAAAATAAATTTTAAGTAAATAAAAATCTTTTCCTTTTGAAAAATTTTTGCTATAATATTACCGAACAAACACAGGGCGGGCGTACGCTTTTGCGCGCACCGCCGAAGGAAATTCAAAATGCGAACGATACACACCGACGAAATCGAAAAAACCGTCTACGAACTCGCGCGCCGCGCCTGCCTGCGCCTCACCCCCGCCTGTACCGCGGCACTGCAAAAGGCGAAGGACGGCGAGGAACAAGGGAGCGCCGCGGCGTTCGCTCTCGATACCGTTTTGCGCAACGCCGACACCGCCGTATGCGAAAATATGCCCGTCTGCCAGGATACGGGTTATACCGTCATCCTCGCCGAAATCGGGCAGGACGTGCGCATCGAGGGCAAATTTTTGGGCGATGCGGTGAACGACGCCGTGCGCCGCGCATATGAAGATTTTTGTTTCCGCAAAAGTATCTGCGATCCCCTCACGCGCGTCAATACCGCCGACAATACGCCCGCCGCTCTGCACACGGAGATCGTGCCGGGAAAAACGATCCGGCTGACCTTTTTGCCCAAGGGGTTCGGGAGCGAAAACATGTCCCGCCTGTATATGCTCACCCCAGCCAAGGGAGTGAAGGGAATCGTCGATTCCGTCGTGGAGACGGTGCGCCTTGCGGGGAGCAAGCCCTGCCCGCCCGTGTATGTCGGGGTCGGCATCGGCGGCACTTTCGATACCTGCGCATTCCTCGCCAAAAAGGCGTTGACGCGCGACGTCGGTTCGCACAACCCGCGCGAGGACGTCGCCGCAATCGAAAAAGAGTGCCTCGCAAAAATCAATGCACTCGGCATCGGCGCGCAGGGATTCGGCGGACAGACGACCGCCCTCGGCGTCGCCTGCGAGATCGCCCCCACGCACATTGCGGGTCTACCTGTCGCCGTCAATATCCAATGCCATTGCGTGCGCTGCGAAAAAGCGGAGATCTGAAAGGCTTCTGCCTAGGGCAGTCATCTGTCTCCCGGCATAAAGCGGAATATTTTGTCGTTTATGCCACGCATAGTACTTTGAAAACACTCGATTTTATGGATAAAAACAAAAAAAATACGAATATACCCGACCCGAATACAGTTTTCCCTAACGAGTTCGGGACGACCTGTTTCATCAAAAACGTGGTAAAAGCGCCCAACGTTTTCATCGGGGATTACACCTATTACGACAGCGAAAATTCGCCCGAGGAATTTGAAAAGAACAATATTCTGTTCAATTACCCTATCTTCGGCGTGCAGCGCGAGCACCTATCCCTTCAACATTATCGGCGGAGACTGGGCAAAGATCGCGCCCGCGCACCTGGATGAGCTTCCGCACAAGGGAGACACCGTGGTCGGCAACGATGTCTGGTTCGGGAGAAACTGCGTGATTCTCCCCGGCGTAAAGATCGGAGACGGGGCGATCGTCGCCGCGCATTCGGTGGTGACAAAGGACGTAGCGCCCTACACGCTCGTCGGAGGCAACCCGGCAAAGCCGCTGAAAAAGCGATTTGACGACGAGCTTATCTCCCTTTTATCGGAGCTGAAATGGTGGGATTTTGCGCCGCAGGAGCTGGCGGAATTTTTGCCGAACCTGTGCGACCCTGATCTTAAAAAATTAAAAATTGTAATAAAAAGGCGGCTGAACAAGCCGACGAATCCGGAAGAAAAAGAGCAATGAAAAAGATCACTTTACCTTTAAACCAAGAGGATATCGACGCGCTTACGGCGGGCGAAAGCGTGCTCCTTACGGGCACGATCCTGACGGGGCGCGACTGTGCGCACAAGCGCATCTTCGAGATGCTGGACAGGGGCGAAAAACTCCCCTTCCCGCTCGCAGGAGAGACTATTTATTATGCGGGTCCCTGCCCCGCGCCCGCGGGAAAAGTTTGCGGGAGCTGCGGGCCTACGACGAGCGCGCGCATGGATTCCTTTGCGCCCCGCCTGTTGGATTTGGGACTGAAAGGGATGATCGGCAAGGGCGAGCGGAGCGAGGAAGTATGCGCCTCGATCGTAAAAAACCGTGCCGTGTATTTCGCCGCCATCGGCGGAGCGGGAGCGCTGTACGGCAATGCCGTTAAAAAGAGCGAACTTGTGGCATTCCCCGACCTTTTGAGCGAGGCGGTGTACCGCTTCGAAATCGAGAACTTCCCCTGCATCGTTGCCATCGACAGCCGCGGCGGAAACATCTACAAGCGGTAACGCAACAAAATAAGCCCGCAGCGAAACTTGTCCGTAAGCGCAGAACCGCGCAAAACCCGTGCGAAAGCCGACGCGGCTGCCCTGCGGTTTCGGGGAACAGACAGCGTTCTGAAACAAATAAGTCAACATTATTATAAATATTGTCGAATAAAAACAGGGTATCCTTATGACGCTCCATATAGCGAGCGGCGAATGCGCCGCCGATTCTCTGCGAAAAATCCTGCCTGATGCAAAAATATTGCCATTCAACGAAGCGATGTGCGAAGGCGAAAGCTGCACGCCGATTTACGGCGACCGCTTTTGCGAACTGCGCGCCGCCGCATACGGCATTTCCGTGCCTGCATACCTGCAAAAATCGCCGCGGGATGTTTTGCAGACCATAAACAAATACGACCGCATAGAGCTGTATTTTGACGGGGATATGTTCTGCGCGGCAAACGCGGTAACGCTCCTCGCATATTTGGAACAGGAAAAATACGGCGGTGTTCTCCGCTTCAATCTTCTGAAGCAGGACGGCAGCGCGGATGTGCTCGAAAGTTTTCCCCTGCCGCCCGACGGCTGGCTCGCGGCTTACGAAAGCATCATGGTAAAAAACAAACCTATGGAAACGGGCGTTGCAGTGTTCGACCGCGCTTTGCCGCTGCTATCCGAATATCGGCAGGATGACAACGAAATCGTCCGCTTTGCGCGCGAGCATTCCGGCATGAATGAACGCGACCTGATCGGTGCCATGCTGAAGCGCTTTCAGGACTATGGGTTGAGCGATATCGCCGCAAAGCGCTTTATTTTGAAACAACAAAAACAGTAAATTTGTTTAATTAAATTTTCAAATCTGTTTCTTTTGACGAAATCAACAACAAATACGGCGAAATTGTTTATAATAAGGAGGAATGCGTTATGAACACAATGGACTGCATCGCCGCGCGAAAATCCGTGCGGGAATTTGACAAGAGCCCCGTTGAAAAAGAAAAGTTGGAGCAAATCGTCCGCGCGGCGCTGTATGCGCCGACAGGGATGCACCTGTACGACAGCCTGCACCTGACCGTACTCGCGACGCATGAAGCGGTGGACAAATTCACCGACCTCGCACGCAAACAGTCCGGCGATGCGCAGGCCGATCCCGCGCACGGCGCGGGCGCACTCATCGTCGTTTCGGGCAGGCGGCCGGATATGCCCGTCGAATACGCGAATGCCGCCTGCATGATCGAGAACATGCTGCTCGCGGCGACCGATCTGAAACTCGGCAGCCTGTATGTTCACGGCGCCGTCAACGCCCTGCGCAATTCTGCGCAGGAAGAAGATTTCCGCAAACTTTTAAGGCTCCCTGCAGGGTTCACCCCCATCGGCAGCGTAGCGGTGGGATACTGCGCGGAAAACTTCGAACCGCGCAAAGAACCCAAAAACAACGAAACAACGGTCGACTATATTTTGTAAATAGCTCTGTTCAAAAATGAAGCCTCTGTACTTATTAATACGCCTCAGGCTTCATTTTGCATTTTATAACCGTGTAGTCA
>CAJFFD010000050.1 GCA_904373255.1 uncultured Clostridia bacterium
AAAGGAGATGCTTGCGCTGGGCGCGGAGTACATCGCGGGCGCGGACGAGGTGGGGCGCGGGCCGCTGGCGGGCCCCGTGGTGTGCGCGGCGGTCATCATGCCGCTGGGCGAGGGCGAGCTCATCGAAGGCATCGACGACAGTAAAAAGTTGAAGCCCGAGGAGCGGGAACGGCTGGCGGCGCTCATCCGCGAGCGCGCCATCGCCTATAAAATATGCGAAGAGAGCAGCGAAACGATCGATGCCATCAACATTTTGGAGGCGACGCGGCTGTGCATGAAGCGCGCGGTCGAGGGGCTTGCGGTGCAGCCGGACGTGGTGTTCACCGACGGCAATTTCCGTCTGCAGATCGATCTGCCGCAGCAGAACATCGTGCGGGGGGATGCGCTCTCGTACACCATCGGTGCGGCGAGCATCCTCGCCAAGGTGTACCGCGACGCGCTCATGTGCGAATACGATAAACTTTATCCGCAGTACGGGTTCGCCGTGCATAAAGGCTACGGCAGCGGCACACCGACGCGATACGGGAGTACGGGTTATGCGAAATTCACCGCAGGACGTTCACAAAAAAATTCTGGGAAAGAGCGGAGAGCGAAGAGGAGCAAAATACCTTAAATCCCTCGGGTACAAAATTCTGAAAACGAACTACCGCACCCCCTTCGGCGAGGCGGACATCGTGGCGGCGGACGGGGATACGATCGTTTTTTGCGAGGTCAAAACCCGCCTTTCCGAAAAGTTCGGCACGCCCGCCGAGGCGGTGGAGCGGCACAAGCAGAGGCGGTATATCGACATCGCGCGCTACTTTCTGATGAAGCTCGGGCGCGACGACGTGAACGTGCGCTTCGACGTGCTGGAAGTGTTCGCCGATGCGATCAACCACATCGAAAACGCCTTCGGGGCGTGAGGCTGCGCCTTTGCGCGGGTACAAAAATATGCGAAAATTCCGCGCCGCAAAATTTGCGGCGCGGATGGTATGTACAAAATATGGGCGGTTATGCCGAATGAAGATGTGCGGATTCTTCCAATCAATCCGTGTTTGCGTTATTTGAGTTCGCCGGGGATCTTCCTGCCCTTGAAATAATATTCGCGGTCATGCTCGTTGATTTCGCGCAGTACGCGGCAGGGGTTGCCCACCGCCACGCTGTTCGCGGGGATATCCTTCGTCACCACGCTGCCCGCACCGATGACGGTGTTGTCGCCGACGGAAACGCCGGGCAGGATGAGCGCGCCCGCGCCGATCCAGCAGTTTTTGCCGATATGCACGGGCAGATTGTACTGCAGAGGCGCCGAACCGCGCAAGTTGGGCAGGATGGGATGCCCCGCCGTCGCAACGACGACGTTCGGCCCGAACATGGTGCCGTCGCCGACATAGATGTGCGTGTCGTCCACGAGGGTGAGGTTGAAGTTCGCGTACACGTTTTTTCCGAAATGCGCGTGCCTGCCCGCCCAGTTGGCGTGCAGGGGCGGCTCGATGTAGCACCCTTCGCCGATTTCGGAGAACATCTCTCGGAGCATCTTTGCGCGTTTTTCCCCTTCGGAGGGGCGGGTGGCGTTGTAGTCGTACAGTTTTTCCAGGCATTCCGCCTGTTCGCGCGCGAGCGCTTCGTCGGCGGGGTCGTACAGCTCGCCCGCGTGCATCTTTTCCCGAATGTCCATACAAGTAACTCCGTTTTTTCTTCAATTATAACACGTCGGCGGCAAAAGTACAGCAAAAAATCGGAAAAAAGGTAAAACACGATAAAAAACGGTTGCGTTATGCGCCGTTTTATGGTAAAATAACAAAAGACTTCGGGCGGTCCTCTGGCATCGCGGCCACGAACGCTTAGTAACAATGGAGGTAAAGTCGAATGAAAGGATTGATCGAGGCGATCGAGAAAGAGAACCTCAAGGACAGCGTTCCCGCTTTCAACGTAGGCGACACCGTCAAGGTAAGCGTTAAGGTCGTCGAGGGTACGCGTGAGAGGCTGCAGGCTTTTGAAGGCGTCGTAATTGCAAAGAAGAACGGCGGCATCCGCGAAACATTTACGGTACGGAGGCTTTCGTACGGCGTAGGCGTCGAGAGGACGTTCCCCGTGCATTCCCCCAAAATCGCGAACATCACCGTTGTCCGCAAGGGCAAAGTCCGCAGGGCGAAGCTGTATTATCTGCGCGGACGTACCGGCAAAGCGGCGAAGATCAAAGAGGTCAAGTAAACCGCATACATTTGAACGGAAAAGAGAATATGCGTTCCCATTTTGGGAGCGCATATTTTTTTGTCGGCGCTTTAGCTTATCCCCCGTAACGGGAAAAAACCGGCTTTAGCAAATTTTATAATTAAAGAAGATTCCCATATTATTTATGCAGCGTTGCTCCTTTACGGCAGGCGGAATCGGATTTACAGGTGTGCCGTGCGAAAGGACGCAATGGCAAAAGCGATACCCGTTTAACGGGTTGGCTGGCAATTTACCCTTTTAGGGTATGTGCAAACCATCGGTTCACCGGTGGGTTTGGCTTGCGCGCCATGCGGCGCGCAAGCCGCGCAAAAGAATCGGTGTGGGGGCGGCGCCCGCGCAGCGCCCGGCGTGCAGACCGCACGCGCGTCGGAAAGCTTGCGCTGCAGGCGGCGTTTTATAAGTTTTACTAATGGAAATGTCTGCAAATCGGAATTGCATTGCGGCGGCAAGGGTGGTATAATAGCGGCGGAAAAATCGATATGCGGAAAATTTGACGGAGGCAGAACGATGGATATTTCTGAATTTGCAAAACAGTATCAGGCGAAAATGTTCGGGGGCGAAAACTGCCCGCTCGCGGAGACGGATCCCGAATTCGTCGAACGGTTCAGCAATTTCGCCTTCGACGAGGTTGTAAACAGCGGCGAGTTGGACGGCAAGACCCGCTTTCTGGCGATCCTTGCAACGCTCCTCGGCTGCCAGGGCATCGACGAGTTCAGGGTCATGCTGCCCGCGGCGCTCAACTTCGGCGTCACGCCCGTCGAGGCGAAGGAAGTCGTCTATCAGGCGGTCGCCTACCTCGGCATCGGCAGGGTGCTGCCCTTCCTGAACGCGGCAAACGAAATTTTCCGCGCGCGGGGCGTACAGCTTCCGCTCGAGGGGCAGGCGCGCACGACGACGGAAAACCGCCTGCAAGCGGGCGAGCAGGCGCAGATCGACATCTTCGGCGAGGGGATGCGCGGCTTTGCGGGAACGGGCGGGGATACCAACGGACAGGTGAACAAGTGGCTCGTCGACAACTGCTTCGGCGATTACTACACCCGCAGCGGGCTGGATTATAAGCAGCGGGAGATGATCACCTTCTGCTTCCTCGCGGCGCAGGGCGGTTGCGAGCCGCAGCTCACCTCGCACGCGGCGGCGAACATGCGCGTGGGCAACGGCAGGGAGTTTTTGATTCAAATCGTATCGCAGTGCCTGCCGTACATCGGCTACCCGCGCAGCCTCAACGCGCTCCGCTGTGTGAACGACGCGGCGAAAGCGCAGGCAAAATAAAGGAACACGGCATAAAGGAGGATAGTATGGATTATAAAGATTTTGAAAAGAGCAACGTGTTCGGCAAGGGGCAGGAAAATACGGCGTTCGCGCAGTATTTTATCGGAAATTCCTACCTCAATCCGCTCACGAAGCCGGGCGACGGGCTGGCGTTTGCGAACGTCACGTTCGAGCCGGGCTGCCGCAACAACTGGCACGTTCATCATGCGAAGAGCGGCGGCGGGCAGATTCTGCTGTGCGTGGCGGGCAGCGGCTGGTACCAGGAGTGGGGCAGGGAGGCGCGGAGCCTGAACCCCGGCGACGTAGTCGTCATTCCCGCGGGCGTCAAGCACTGGCACGGCGCCAAAAAGGACAGCTGGTTCTCGCACATCGCGGTGGAAGCGCCGGGCGAGGATACGGAAAACGAGTGGCTGGAGTCCGTTTCCGACGAGCAGTACAACGGATTGTAATAGGGAGGTTTTTTTATGGAATATACGAAACTCGGGAACAGCGGCATCGAGGTTTCCCGCCTGTGCCTGGGGTGCATGAGCTTCGGCGACCCCGCAAGCCAAATGCACGCGTGGACGCTCGACCCCGCCCAAAGCGAGGAGATCATCAAACACGCGCTCGATCTGGGTATCAACTTCTTCGACACGGCGAACTGTTATTCGGCGGGTACGAGCGAGGAGTACCTCGGCAGGGCAATCAGAAACAACGTTCCGCGCGATAAGGTCGTGCTCGCTTCCAAGGTGTATTTCAACGACGGGAACCTCTCGAAAGGGGCGATAAACCGCGAAATCGACGGCACGCTGAAGCGGCTGGGCACCGATTATCTGGATTTATATATCATTCACCGCTTCGACTACGATACGCCCATCGGGGAGACGATGGAGGCTCTGCACGGTCTTGTCAAGGCGGGCAAGGTGCGCGCGCTCGGCGCTTCCGCCATGTACGGCTACCAGTTCTACAACATGCAGCTGTGCGCGCGGGACAACGGGTTTACCCCCTTCGTTTCCATGCAGAACCATTACAACCCGCTGTATCGCGAGGACGAGCGCGAACTTATTCCCATTTGTAAGCAGATGAACGTGGCGCTTACGCCGTACAGTCCGCTCGCCTCGGGCAGGTGCGCCCGCCCGAACTGGGATGCGGATACCCTGCGCAGCAAGACGGACAAGGTCGCCCGCGGCAAGTACGATTCCACCGAGGAGGCGGACAAGTCGATCGCCGCGCGCATCGCAGAACTTGCGGAAAAGTACGAAACCTCGATGACTGCCGTCACCTTCGCCTGGCATTTCGCCAAGGGCGTCGCCTCGCCCATCGTCGGCGCGACGAAGGCGAAGTATCTCGACGACGCGGCGGGCGCGTTCGATTTGAAGCTCACCGCCGAGGACGTAGCGTATATCGACGAACCGTACCGTCCGCACGCCGTTATGGGCGCGCTGCGGCAGAACGGCGTAGCGGGTACGCTCAATTGAGAACCGCAAGAATCCTTAAAGGAGCCAAACTGTCCCGTGCGGGCGGTTTGGCTCCCTTTGTTTCGCGGAGGCGGACGGGGACAGGGCGGCGTGCGCCCGGAAGAGCGGGTTTTGCATACGGTTGACAAAACGATTTTTTGCCGCTATACTGTTGAAGCATGAAAGAGAATAAAAAACTTGTCAGCGAAATCATAGAAGACATTCGCCGCGATATGACGGACGAAGAAGTGCTTGCCCTGCTTGCGAGCAGCCGCGTTTCTGTAAATACAGTCAAAGAAACGAAGAAAAGTTATACGCTCGGTCAGCGTGCCGCCGATAAAATCGCGCGGTTTGCGGGGAGCTGGGCGTTCATTTTTTCCTTCGTCGGCGTGCTGCTGCTCTGGATGGCTGTCAATATTATTATGGCTGCCGATGCGTTTGACCCGTACCCCTTTATCCTGCTCAACCTTGTGCTTTCCTGTGTGGCGGCAATCCAGGCGCCGCTGATCATGATGAGCCAGAACCGCCAGGAGGAAAAAGACCGCCGCCGTGCGGAAAACGATTACAAAGTCAACCTGAAAACGGAAATTATGATCGAAGATATGCATGACAAGCTCAACCGCATCCTGTCGCGGCAGGAATTGCTCGTCCGGTATATCCGGCAATTGCAGGAGGAGTGCGGCGGGCAGGATTCGGCGGCGGGCGATGCCGAACGGAGCGCCGCGGCGGGCGGACAGAGCGCGGAGAATGCCGGGCAGGAATGCGGCGGGGAAAAGCGGGCATAGCGGCAGAACGGCGCGGCGCGGGCGAGAGCATCCGCGCCGCGCTTTTGTACGGGCGGCGGAGGCGCGAGGTGCGTTTTCTTGACAATTTTTCCTTGCAATGGTATACTGATGGGCAGAAAAGGCGGCGGGGGTTGCCTCTGCCGAAGGATTGCAAATGGTCATCGAATTTTACGGAGAAATTTCCGACTACACGCTTCGCCGCGCGGATAAGCTGAAAAAACGCCATTATTCGGCGTATTTTTTTGCGCTTGGCGGACTGCTCGGCGCTTTGGCGGCGATCTCGGGCGCGTTCGGCGGCGAGTTTATCACGCTCACCGTGTTCGCGGCACTGCTTTGCGGCGCGGGATTTTTTTTCGTTTTCGCGCCGATGAAAAAGAATATCAAGGTCAAGGTGCGCTGCCGCGTGCGCATCGAGGGGAATACCCTCACCTGGGAACAGTTTCTGCCCGATAAGACCATCGCCAAAACAAAAAAACTCGACCGCGTGAAGAGGGTCGTCAAAACGGATTTCTGCTATTTCGTCGTATTCAACGACATCGGCAACGCCGTCATCTGCGAGCGGTGCCTGCTCAAAAAGGGTACGTTTGCCGCATTCGAGGCGCTGTTTCCGGGAAAGATGCGCGAAAGGGAGATGTAAGCGAGGCGCTGTTCGCGGCGCGGCAAAAGGAGAAGTTTTATGTGCAAGGAATTTCTGCGCGAGGGGGAGAGCGTGGAGGAGCTGCTCGAGGGCGGTCTGAAGATCATTCAGGATAAATCGCTCTACCGCTTCACGAGCGATTCGGTGCTTTTATCCCGCTTTGCGAAGGGCAAAAGGGGGGACAGGGTCGCCGATTTCTGCGCGGGCAGCGGCATCGTCGGGCTGCATTTTTACGCGCTCAACCCGCACGTTTCCTCCGTTACGCTGTTTGAAATGCAGGAAAAGCTGCATTCGATGAGCGAGCGGAGCATCGCGCTCAACAACCTTTCCGGCTTTGCCGCCGTACACTGCCGCGTGCAGGACATCGGGCGGGAATACGACGATTATTTTTCGCTGATCCTGTGCAACCCGCCCTACGAGCGGGGAGGATTCGAAAACGCCGACCCCGCCAAGGCGATCTGCCGAAAGGAACTTACGATCACCTTAAAAGAGATAACCGACGCCGCCTTCCGCAAGCTCAAATTCGGCGGCAGGCTGGCGCTCACAAACCGCGCCGACCGCCTCGCCGAGGTTTTGTACACGCTCAAAAACAGCGGCATCGAGCCAAAGCGCGTGCAGTTCGTACGCGGCACGCCCCGCGCCAAGCCATACCTTATCCTCGTCGAGGGTACGAAGGGCGGCAGGGCAGGCACCGAAATTTTAGAGGACGCCGTCAACGTCGAAAACTGACGAACGTATCAAAAGCGCCGCCGCGGCGCAAAGGGGGAAGCCCATGCAAGTGTATTTTGTCGCAACGCCCATCGGGAATCTGGGAGACATCTCCCTGCGCGCGCTGGAAACGCTGCGCGGGGCAGACGTCATCTTCTGCGAGGACACCCGCCACACGCTCAAACTTCTGAACCATTTCGAGATAAAAAAGCCGCTCGTCGCCTGCCATAAGTTCAACGAAACGGCGGCGGCGGAAAAGCTCGTTAATATCCTTGTCAACGCCCTGCGCGAAAATGGCGTCGAATATACCCTCATCCCCGGCGCGTGCGCCTTTGTGGCGGCGCTCGTGCTGTCCGGATTTCCTGCGGACGTATTTGCATTTTTGGGATTTCTTCGCGGAAAAACATCCGAAAAGCGAGCTTTTTTGCAGGGGTATGCCGACTTCTGCGGCACGCTGATCTTTTATTCCGCCCCGCAGGATGTGGACGCCGACGTCCGCCTGCTCGCGGAGGTTCTGGGCGACCGTCCCGCCTGCGCCGTGCGCGAGATCACGAAGATCCACGAGAGTGCCGAGCATTTCAGCCTGGCGGAGGGGCTTGACGGGGAAAAGCGCGGGGAATACGTTCTGCTCGTGCGGGGCGCGCAAAAGCGGGAAAATCCGCTCAATTCCCTCTCCGAAACGGAGCATATCCGCCACTATGTGGAGCAGGGTATGACGGAGAAGGAGGCTTTGAAGGCGGCGGCAAAGGACAGGGGAGTCCCCAAAAGCGAGCTGTACAAATTTACCGTCAGGGAGAAAAGAAAGGAACGGCGGTAAAAGGAGGGAGAAGGTGCGGAAAAATGCCCGTTTGCGGGCGGCGGTCTGCCGGTCTGCGGGCGGTTATAAGAGCGGCTTGCGCGTTTCCTGCAACAGGAGCGCCGACAGCCGGAAAACAAAATCCCTGCAAAAGCGGGGATTTTTATTTCTGCTCCGTGCAGAAAAGGCAGCCTGCCGCGCAGGCGCGGCAGGCACAGGGGCGGCGGGGCGGATAATTTTTTTACGTCCGGGGTATATTTTTTCACGGATATTGACAAGAAGCCGCGAATATGATAAAATACAGTTAACGTTAATTGAACGGCCGCGGCCGTTTTCTTTTCCGGAGAAAAGAAAACAAATTGTTTATAGCCGACGGCAAAAGGAGAGGATATGTATTGCAGACAATGCGGCAAAGAACTGCCCGACGGGGCGCAGTTCTGCCCTTATTGCGGTGCGGCTTCAAATGCAGAGAATGCAGGCGGGCAGAATGCCGCGCGGCAGAACGGCTCCGATAACGGTTACGCTGCGCCGCCGTACCCGCCCTATCCGCCGCGCCCGTATCCGAACCCGCAGGACATATACAGCGGCGGGTGGATCGCGCTCGGGTTCTTTTTCCCTTTGGTGGGGCTGATCCTGTACCTCGTATGGCAAACGGAGCTGCCCAACCGCGCGCGTGCCTGCGGCAAAGGGGCGCTCATCGGCGTCATCGTGTATGCGGCAGTTGTCGTGCTGACGGTTATACTCATGGTCGTCATCATTGCCATTGCGGCGTCGGCGGCGCCGTATTATTGAGCTTTTGCTCGCTGATCGGGGGGATAAATGAAGAAAAAGTTTTTCGGCGCGGTGCTGCCTGTTTTGGCGGCGCTGCTTGCCGCGGCATTGTGCCTTTGCGGATGTTCTGCGGACAACGGCGGTGCGGAATCGCCGGGAAGCGGGAGCGGAGGGTCTTCGATTGTTGCGGACGACGTGGATCGGAAGATCGTTTATACCGTCAATATGGATATTGAGGCGGACGATGTTTCCGCCGTGCGCGCAAGCCTTTTGGAGGACAGCGATGCCGCGGGCGGGTATGTCGAACAGCAGAACGATTACGGCGACGGGGATGAGCTTTCCCGCTGTTATATCGTGTTCCGGATCCCGACCGACCGCCTGGAAGAATTTGTAGACGGGGCAGGGGAACTCGGTTCTGTGCGATCCAAGCGTATATCGTCGACCGATATTACGACTGAATATGTCAGCGCATCTGCACGCAAAGCGGCTTACGAAGAGCGGAAGGCGCAGCTTGAAGCGATTTTGCAGGATGAAAAACTTACCGCGGCTGACCGAATTGCCGTAATCGATTCCGTAGCCGAAGTCAATGCCGCGCTGCAGGAAATCGAATTGCAGCTGACGCAGTACGATTCGCTGGTCGATTATTCCACCGTCCGGCTGGAGATTTACCGGGCGAACAATGTGTGGGCAGTCGTCGGAACGATCGTTCTGATCCTGCTGTTTGTGGGCATGGCTGCCGGCGTGATCGTACTGGGGATCAAATACGGCGTGGAAAAGCGGAAAAACCATTCGGGCGATCCCGGTGGCGCGCAGCAATAAGAGCCGCACAACGGCATCGTGCCATGTGCGGCGGTGCAGACCTGTTCAAGCAAAAATACAATGAAAAGGGGACTTATTATGAATTGCAAAAACTGTGGCAATCCCTTGCGGGAAGGGGATCAGTTCTGCCCGAATTGCGGCGCGGTTGCTGAACCGCCGAAAACGCAGGCAGAGGAACAAAAGAACGAAAACGTATGCAAAAACTGCGGCAAGCCTTTGCAGGAAGGGACGATGTTCTGCCCGTATTGCGGGGCGAGCGTTGCGAACGGACAGGCGCCTTCGCAGGCGGCGTGGCAGCCGTCGGCGCCGCCGCAGCCTTCACAGTATGCGGCACCGTATGCGCAAGGCGCACCCGCGCCGCGCGCAGATGACGCGCCCAGCGGCGGATTTTTCGCTTTGGGTTTCTTTTTTCCTCTGATTGGTTTGATTTTGTTCCTTGTATGGAAAGATCAGCTGCCGAAGCGGGCAAAGTCTTGCGGCAAGGGGGCGCTCGTCGGCGTCATCGTGCAGTTTGTGTTCGGGTTTATCCTCGGCATCGTTGCAGGAGTGATAGGGGCGTCGCAGTACGCAGGTGCGGCGATTGCCGGGCTGGTTCTGCATTTATAAAGCAAATAGGAAACAAAAAGCGGCGGGCTTCCCTGTTCGGAAGTCCGCCGCTTTTTATCCTGCGGGCAACAGCTGTTTCGGTATGCCCGGTTTAATGTACCAGTTTGTCTACATCGGCGCGGCGGCACATCACGATGAGCCGTTCCGCACTGCTGAAAACATAATCGGGCGCGGGCAGGGGTACGAGATTGCTGCCCCGCTTGATCGCCAGGATGTTGAGGTTGTATTTGGCGCGCACTCCCTTGTCGCGGATGGTTTTTCCCTCCCACGATTTGGGGGTGGGGATTTCGTAGATCGCGTATTCGGGGGTAAGCTGGATATAGTCGAAAATGTTGTTTGCGCTGTATTTGACGGCGAGTCGTTCCGCCATTTCTTTTTCGGCGAATACTACTTCATCCGCGCCGTTGCGCAGCAAAAATTTTGCCTGGATTTCGGTGGACGCGCGGGAAAGCACAAATTTCGCACCGCCCTCTTTCAGGAGGGAAGTCGCTTCCAGCGACGCCTGAAAGTTTTCGCCCACGGAGACGACGCAGATGTCGAAGTTGTCGATGCCGAGCGATTCGAGTACCGCCGCCTTTGTTCCGTCGCCGATCTGTGCGCTGGTAACGAAGGGGAGGATTTCATTGATTTTTTCCTCGTCGTTGTCGAGCACCATTACATGATTTCCCAGTTCTGTAAACTTTCTTGCCATGTACGTTCCGAACCTGCCGAGACCGATGATCAGTACTGATTTCATAAAAAATATTCCTCACTTTTTAAAAGACAGACAATTTTTCACGAAAACCTCGGCGGCAGCCCGCCGAGAATTTCGCGAGTTCAATCATTATTAACTGCGCGTTTCAAAACGACGCTTTTGGATTAGCATATGAATTTAATATAAATTACTTGCAAAGGCAAAAACCACGTTTTTTGCCTTTGCACTCAATTTGCCGATACTTCGGCTCACGGAAAGGGTGAATATCCGCGATTTTATGATATGTGTGCCCTTATAAATCGCGGATAAAGGGGAAAACCGTTCGGGTTTCCCCTCAAATCGCAGGAATTCGCAGGCGACAGCTCGCCGAGAATTTCACGAGATAAATAATTACTCGCAAGGGCAAAAACCACGTTTTTTTGCCTTTGCACCCAATTTGCCGATACCTCGGCTTACGGAAAGGGTGAACGCAGCGCGCATAAATTATAGTGTGCCCCGAAAAGGCGCGCTGCGGAGGGAAAAGCCGTTCGGGTTTTCCCTCAAATCGCAGAAATTCGCAGGCGACAGCTCGCCGAGAATTTCGCGAGTCCTTTACCCAATTCTCACCTTTTCCAACGGCAGTTCGGCAGCGGGGGCGTTGGGCGTGTGCCACGAAAGCATGACCGTCATGCAACCCGCGCGTCCCAAAAACATCAATACGCACAGCACAATCTGCGACCCGATGGTCAAATAGGGAGTAATTCCCATTGTCAGCCCGACCGTCGCGATCGCGGAAACGACTTCGAAGAGAGCCTCCGTAACGGTCACTCCCGCAAGCTCCGGGTCGGCGGGATGCAGGAAGTTATGCTCTTCAAAGAAGCACAGCAAAAGGGTGCCGAGCACGATGAGCGCCAAAAATGCAGTTACGAACTGTGCGGCATTTTTTACATTGCTTTCGTCGATGCGCCGTCCGAAGCACTCCACAGAGCGCTTTCCGCGCACGAGCGAGAATACGGAAAGGAAGAGCACGGCGAGCGTATTCGTCTTAATGCCGCCCGCCGTGGAACCGGACGAACCGCCGACGAACATGAGCATGATGGTCAAAAACAGCGTCATCGATTTGATGCTTCCCGCGCCCGAAAGGGGCAGAACGTTGAAACCAGCCGTGCGCGGCGTCACCGCCGTAAAGAAGGAGGAGAAAATCCGTTCCTGCCAGGGCAGGTCGTTTTCCGCCAGAATGATCAGCAGCGTGGGGATGATGACGAGGAGCGCCGTCATGATGAGTACGAGTTTGGTGTGCAGTTCGTATTTGCGGAAATGGAAACGATTGCGCTTGATGTCCTGCCAGACGAAAAATCCGAGCCCGCCTATGATGATCAGGAGGGGGATGGTCAGGCAGACGATCGGGTCGCCCGAATAGGAGGTGAGGGAAGAATATTCGCCCGTTTTATCGCCCATCAGGTCGAAACCCGCGTTGCAGAAGGCGGAAACGGCGGTGAAAACAGCCATCCAGATCCCGTCGCCCCAGCCGTAATCGGGTACGAATCGGAAACACAGCACGAACGCGCCGAGCGCTTCGAAGATGAGCGTACCGAGGAGGATGGTCGAGGTGAGTTTGCCCATCCCGGCGATCGTCGGCGCGCTGACCGATTCCTGCATGAATGCGCGCTCTTTGATGCCGATCTTTTTTCCGCCCAGTTTCCAGATGGTGTAGATGACGGTCATAAACCCGATACCGCCGATCTGGATGAGCAGAAGAATGACGATCTGCCCGTAAATCGTCCAGTGTGTGGCAGTGTCCTGGACGATCAGCCCCGTCACGCAGGAAGCGGAAACGGTGGTAAAGAGCGCGTCCATAAAGGCTGCGGAACCTGTGATCTTGGACGAAAAGGGCAGGATCAGCAGGATCGTTCCGATGATGATGACGCATAGATACCCCAGTGCCAACAGGCGCACGGGTGTCAGGCGTATTTTGCGTTGCATAATCTCTCCGAAAAAATATTCTGGAAACGCGCCTTTGCGTTTCCGGCAATAATACCATAGAAATTATACCATATTTGCGCCGTTTTGCAAGCGATTGCGGGGTAGTTTGAAAAATTCGGCATTGTGCCACGATTTCGGGCGTTTTTTTGTACAGGCACAAAAAAACACATCCGCCGCTATAATGGAATAGGCGGAGGAGATGTTATGAAAATTCGGTTTGTGACGGAGGGCGGCATCAACGAGTATTGGGAAGGCGCAAAGCGGCAGGACTGCGACCTGCTCGTATTCGGCTTCGAAGGGTTGGGCGAGGTGGACTATCGCCGCGAGCTGGCGGGGGAGACATCCAAACTTGAAGATCTGGCAATTCTGAGCCGCGAAGCGGGCTGCACCGTCGTTGCGGGCTGTGTTACCGATTCGCGCGGGGTGCGCCGTAAGAGCGCAGCCGTCGCCGAAAAGGGAAAAATTCTGGGCGTGGCGGATATGCTGCACGTCATCGACCCGAGCGAATTCAAGGGCGGCGCACACCTGAAGGTGTACGAAACCGCCGCGGGGAAGCTCGGCGTATGCGTGGGGGAAGATCTGTTTTTTCCGTCCGTGTGCGAGTCGTTGGCGCTGTTCGACGCGGACGTCATCGTCAGCGTGTTCGGGGCGGCGGAGGACTTTGTGCCGCAGCTGATGGCGCGGGCGTGCGCCTTTTGCTCGGGCGTGAATGTGTGCATGTGCGCATCGGGCGTCGCCCAGATCGCCTCGCCGGACGGGGAAATGCGCATGCGTGCGGCAAAAAAGGAGGTCGATTTCGAGTTTTCTCCCGCCCGCGAATACCGCCTGACCACCGTGCGCACGCGCGGACTGGCGAGGAAGGTGCGGGAGGATTACTGAAAAAGGGTTCACAAAATTTGTTTTGAGCAGACAAAACAAATTTTCGTGAGCTTGAGGGGAAACCCGAGCGGCTTTCCCCTTATCGACGCGCTTTTTAAGGGCACACCATATTACGCGCGTCGATTTCACCCTTTCCGTGAGCCGAGGTGTCGGCAAATAGGGGTGCGCTGCGCAAAAGCGCGGTTTTGCTTGCGCGAGTATATTGGGTTCACAAAATTTGTTTTGAGCTGTTGAAACAAATTTTCGTGAGCTTGAGGGGAAACCCGAGCGGCTTTCCCCTTACAGCGGCATTTTTAAGGGCACGCATATTATTAAATGCCGCAATTTCACCCTTTCCGTGAGCCTTTCGGCAAATGGAGAGAAAAAGGCAAAAGCGTGGTTTTGCCTTTTTCGAGAGATTATTAAAAATATAAAACCGCAGATTCACGCAAAAAAGTGGAGAGGGTCTGTTCGGTGCGAAAATTTCAAAAAACTCTTTTCAAATACCCTGCTGCGTGGTATAATGGATTCAATACAGAGATGCGGAGGTCAGTTATGGATACGCGCAATGCCGCGGAGTTTATTGACAGCTACAACAAAATCGACGCGCAGCTTCGCGAAATGTACGGCTTCAAACCCGCGCAGTCGTTTACCGACGTGGTGCGCCGCAGCGCGGAAAAGAACACCGTCGTGCGCAGGTACGAAAACGAACTCGCCGACTACGCGCGCCTGCGCAACGCCATCGTACACCAAAGCACGGACGGGCGCATCATCGCCGTGCCCTGCGACGACGTGGTGGAGAACATCCGCCTCATCGAGCGCCTGCTCTGTTCCCCGCCCACGGTGGGGGAAACGCTGGAGGACAAGCGCATCGTCAGCATCGAGGCGGAACTTTCCCTCCGACAGGCGGTCATGCTCATGGCGCGCACGGGTTATTCCAACATCCCCGTCTACAGCGGCAAACGCATGATCGGCATCGTCAACAACCGC
>CAJFFD010000051.1 GCA_904373255.1 uncultured Clostridia bacterium
TGGGTTTTCTCTGAAATCAAGCAAAAGCTCTCATCTCTTTTGAGAGATTTTGCGCGAAGGATAAAATAATCGAATGCGCGTGGCAAAACGACGCTTTTGCCAAAGCGCCCCCAAGTAGCCGTATACTTTCGGCTTTTGGGAAGAGGGTGAATTTTTGCCCATAAAATAATAAGTGTGCCCTTAAAAGGGGCAAAAAGAGGGAGAAAACGCCGCGGAAAACGCTGAAAGCGTTTGAACGGCGGTGTCGCCCTCCAATCACGAAAAATCGTTTTAACAGCTTAAAACGATTTTTGTGAAATTTTACGGGAGGTAGTCATGGAAAAGGAAAACACAGCGCAGAACCCGAAGAGCGCGGCGGCAGGGGCGGAGGCCCGCAGGGAAACGGCCGCGGCGGCGAATCTCGGCAAATTCAAGAGCGTCGATGCCCTTTTGAATGCGTACAATTCGCTGGAAGCCGAGTTTACCCGCCGCAGCCAGGCTTTGCGCGAGTTGGAGGAGCGGGAGCGCGCGGCAAAAGCCGCACGCGAAAAGGAAGGAACGGGGAGCGGAGAACGCGCCGAATATTCGGATTCGCCCGCGCCTTTACAACAAGGCGGAACGGAACCGCCGCGCGGCGCAGACACGGTTTCCGACGGCGAACTTGCCGAAAAAATCAAAAGAATCGCCGAGGAATACTTCGCCGCGCGGGAAACGCAGATGCGGCAAGCCGCGGCGACGCGTGAGGAAGCGCAAGGGGGCTTTGCGCCGACCATGCTCGCGGAGGGAGGCAGCTTTTCCGCCGCGCCCGCGCCGCGCGTGCGCTCGTTCGAGGAGGCGGGCAAACTCGCGGCGGATCTGTTCCGCAAAAACGGATAAAGTACAAAAAAGCCGCAACGTACGGCAAAAAATCGAACAAGAAAGGAGATTAACATAAGTTTATGGTGACGATGGCAAGCGCGGACAGCGCATTGAAAAGTTACTATCTGGGAGCGGTTACCGAGCAGCTGAACACGGCGGTCAACCCCTTCCTCGCGAAGATCAGGCAGAGCACGGCGGACGTGTGGGGCAAGGAAGTGCGCAGACTCGCGCAGTACGGCGTGAACGGCGGCGTGGGCGCCGGCACGGAGGAGGGAGATCTCCCTTCCGCCGCGGGCAACAACTACGAGCAGTTCGTGACCACCCTCAAAAACCTCTACGGCACGTTGGAGATCAGCGACAAGGCTGTGCGCGCCTCCGAAAACAACGCGGGCGCGTTCGTCAACCTTCTGAATGCGGAAATGGAGGGACTCGTCCGCTCGTCCGCCTTCAACTTCGGCCGCATGCTCTTCGGCGACGGCTCGGGCGTGCTGTGCAAGGTCAAGTCCGTTTCCGGCAACACGATCACCGCCGATTCGGTCATCAACCTCATCGAGGGGATGTGTGTGGATATCCTCTCCTCGGCGGGCGCGGAAATTTCGGGCGCGTCGGCGCGCCGCATCACGGCGGTCGACCGCGACAAAAAGACGTTTACCGTTTCGGGGAATACCCTTTCGGGCGTGGAGGCGAACAACCTCGTCTGCGTGCAGGGTTCGTACAACCTCGAACTGACGGGCCTGGGCGCCATCTTCCAGAGCACCGGCACCCTGTACGGACTGGACAGGGCGACGCACAAGTGGCTCGTTCCGTATATGAAGGCTTCCGTCGGCACGATCAGCGAACTCGCCATTCAGACGGCGATCGACCGTTTGGAGGAACAGGCGGGCAGCCGCGTCGACTTCATCGTGTGCAGCTGGGGCGTCAAGCGGGCGCTGCAGAAGGCGCTTTCCGAATCGCGCATGCTCACGGGCACGGCGGAGCTGGCGGGCGGCTACCGCGCGATGACGTACAACGGCATCCCCGTCGTGGCAGACCGCTTCTGCCCTGCGGGTACGATGTATCTTTTGAACACGTCCGACTTCTGCCTGCACCAGCTGTGCGACTGGAAGTGGCTGGAGGGCGACGACGGGCGCGTGCTCAAGCAGGTGCCCGGCAAGCCGCTGTACACGGCGACGCTCGTCAAGTATGCCGACCTCATCTGCACCCGCCCCTGCGGGCAGGGCATGCTTTCGGGCATCACGGAGGAATAAAAAACGCGCGGTCGTGCGCGGAAAAACGGCGGGGGCGGGGCGGTTGCCCCGCCCTTTGCATATCTTTAGAGCGTTGCGCTCGGGAGGTGATTTTTATGAAGGTGAAACAGATCATGGCGTCGGCGGCGCGGCTGTGCGGGCGGCAGGACATTGCGGAGTATTTGGAGAGGGGATTTACGGAGGATCTTTCGGCGGCGGAGAGGGAGGCGGAAACGCTGCTGAAGTGCTACAACCTCGCCGAAAACGAGATCGCGCTCGACTATCTCCCGCTGGAAAATGCGGAGACGATCGGCTCGGACGGGGAAATTTCCCTCCGCGCGCTCGCCTTTCCGCCCGTGGAAATTCTGGCGGTGCGCGGGGAGAGCGGCGAAAAACTGCCCTTCACCGTCGGCGCGGAGTGCATCCGCGTGCGGGAGGGGAAGGTGCGCGTGTATTACTCCTACCGCCCGCGCGTCAAGAAAATCGCGGACGAGGCGGAGAGCAATTCCCGCGCGGGCGAACGGGTGCTCGCACTCGGCACGGCGTGCGAATACGCGCTGATGAGCGGCATGTTCGATGCGGCGGCCCTGCTCGACAGGCGCTACCGCGACGCGCTCGCCTGCGCCTGCCGCGAGCGGGGCGGCCGGCTGAAAATGCGGAGGTGGGCATGAAGATCGTGCAGAAAAGTTCGATTTCCGCGCAGACGTATGTAAAAAATGTGGATATTCCTTTGGATTCGGAGCGGGCGCGCGCGGTCGGATTTGCCGCAGAGGAGGGCGGATTGCGGGTCGTTTGCTGCCCCGCTTCGGCGGGGTGGGAACTGCCCGCGGGGGAAACGCCCGCGGCCGCCTTCCGTTTGCAGACGGCGGGCGGCGAGGCGCGGCTGTTGTATTGCGTGAGCGGAAAGACATATTATCGCCTGCCGTCGGGCAGTGCGTTCGCGCAGGGCAGCGTGCAGTTTTCGCGCATTCCTGCCTGCGTGGAGATAACGGCGGAGGAAAATGCGCTGCTGTTTTCGGACGGGGAGAGCGCCGCCCTGCTGACAAAGGACGGGTTTGCGGCGCGGGAGGATATTCCCGCATTCGTGTGCGGCGCGTGGTATTACGAGCGGCTGTGGCTCGCCCTGCCCGGGGAGGGCGGAAAAATCAAATTCAGCGCGCCCGCCGATTATTCCGATTTTAACGAGGCGATCGGCGGCGGAGGCGAAATCGAATTTCCCGACGCGGCGGGCGAAGTCCGCGCGCTCATTCCGCTCGGTATCTATATGTATATTGTTCGCGCGCGGGGCGTGCAGCGGCTGGAGGCGCGGGGGAGCGAGCGGGATTTTATCCTGCGCGACCTGTTCTCCTGCGGCGATATTCTCGCGGGCAGTGCTGCCGCCGTCGCGGGTAAGCTGTTCTGGGCGGAGCGCGGCGGCGTGTTCTCGTACGGCGGCAGCGGTGAGACGGAGGAAGTCTGCCCCGCCTTCTGCGAAAACCTGCCGCTCGCGGCGGAAAAGGTGCGCGGAGGGGCGTTCGGTCGGCGGTATGCCCTGCAAATCGGAGAAACGCTCGCGTTTTTCCGCGCGGAAGGCGGCAGTGCGTGCGTTGCGGCGCAGGGCGTGGGCGGACTGACCTGCCCGGCGGGCGGCGCGCTGTGCGTGTATCGGGGCGAGGTGTGCGAGGTTTCGGCGGGCAATCCTTCCCTCTGCGTCTGGGAGAGCGAACCTTGTTCCGCGGGCGGCAGGGCGCTTTTGCGCGCGGTGCGCGTGCGCGCTTCGGGCGCGTTTACGCTGACGATCGAGAGCGGCGGGGGAAAGCGGCGCATTGAGATCGCGGGCAGGGGCGGCGAGCGGCGCTATTCTGTCAACTTGGCAGGGGAGAACTTTGTGTTCCGTCTGCGCGCGGAGGGCGAGGGGGAGGTTCGCTCCCTTGCGGCAGAATACGAAAAACTGCGGGGAGGTATGGTATGACGGCGGAAGAACTGGAACAGGCGGTCAACAAACTCATTGCCGAAGCGAACGAAGAGAGCGAGCAGGCAAAGCGCGAATATGAGTCTGGCTGCCTTGCGGAGAAGAACCGCGCTCTCGCGCGGCGCATTTTCCGTTCGAGCATCCTCGAAAAACTGCTCGAAACGCTGAAGGCGGATTACGACGCGCTCGTTCTGAAGATACAGAACGATCTGGACGAAAGTCTCGACGCGCTGTATGCGGAAAACGAGCCAAGCGGCGGAGGCGGCGAGGGCATCGACCCCGACGACGCGCCCTACGAGGTCGACTACCGCCTGCCCATGCGCGACCGCTACGTCGCGGTCAAGAACTACTATCTTGGTTTGCCCGACAAAGCCGAGGCGCTCGCCGCCTTCGAGGCGGACAAAATCGCAAAGGATTATCTCGGAAACTATTATGATTACCTGTATCAGCTTCTGCTGATGATTCAGGTATGACGGCGGGGAGAGGCATTGCCTCTCCCTTTTTTCCGCTCCTCCCCTGTGAAAAAATATTTTTGGAATTTTGGCATAAAACCCTTGACATTCCGCGACAATAAGAATATAATAGCGTTAGCACTTGAATATCGAGAGTGCTAACATTGTTGAAAATCAAGTGCCAAACATGGAAGGGGATGTGGAAGCAATGAAGATGTCCGACCGAAAAAAGAAGATTTTGCAGATCGTGGTTGATGAATACATCAACACGGCTGTTCCCGTGTCGAGCAAGAACATTGCGGAAAAGCATCTGCAGGGCGTCAGTTCCGCCACCGTGCGCAACGAACTTGCGTCATTGGAGGAGCTGGGGTATCTGACGCAGTTCCACACCTCGGGCGGCAGAGTCCCTTCGCCGCAGGCGTACCGCTTTTATATCGAGGAGCTGATGGAAAAGGGAAACCTCTCCGACAGCGACCTCGACTACATCGAAAAGGCGTTTTCGGACAAGTCGAACGACGTCGAGCATCTGATCAAGAACGTTTCCAAGGTCATCAGCGACCTGACGGACTACACCTCCGTCGCCATCGGCCCACACAACGACGAGGAGAGGATACGCAATTTAGCGCTCCTTGCCTGCGGCGAGGGGAAGGCGCTTTTGGTCATCGTGACGGGCACGCGCATCCTGCGCGACAGCTTCATCGACATACCCGAGGGGATGACCGACGAGGAGCTTTCCAATGCGTCGCACGTCATCGGCAAGCTGTTCGAGGGCAAGGCGCTCTCCGAGGTCAAGGATGTCGAGGAGGAAGTGCTTTCCGAGTTCGGGCAGTACCGCCAGGTGATGCACGAGGTCATCGACGCTCTGAAGGAGTACACCCGCCCCCGCGACGAGGACGTCGTGCTCACGGGCGCGAATAAGATCTTCAACCACCCCGAATACGAGGACATCGAAAACGTCAAAAATTTCCTCACCGTCATCTCCGATAAGGACAAGATCGCGGAACTCATCGGCGACGAGGACGACGAAATTCAGATCAATGTAAAGATCGGCTCGTCCGGCGATGCCGACGTGCCCGACGACTGTTCGGTCGTCACCGCCACCTACTCGGCGGGGGGCAAAAACCTCGGAACGTACGGCGTGATCGGGCCCATCCGCATGGATTATACGAAGGTCATCACCGTGCTCGAAAACGTCGGCAAGGCGCTGGAGGGCATCGTGGGGAGCCGCGGCAAGGATAAAAAGGACGACAGGAAGGACGATAAAAATGAGTGAAGAAGAAAAGAGGCAGGGCGAAGGCGCGGAGAGCGCGCAGCCCGAAGAGATAATTCCCGAGGCGGAAGCGCAGGAAGGCTGCTGCAAGGGAAAAGAGGAAAAGGAAGGCTGCTGCAAGCAGGGCGAGCAGGAAAAGGGCGAGCATTGCTGCAGGCATGAGGGCGAAGAAAAAAAGGACGAGCGCCACTGCAAGCACGAAAAGATGAAAGCCGAGCTGGCAAAGGCGCAGGCGGAGGCAGCCGACTTTAAGGACAAGTGGATGCGCACCGCCGCGGAGTTCGATAATTTCCGCAAGCGCAACGAAGCCGCCCGCCGCAGCGCCTACAACGACGGCAAGGCGGACGTACTCGTCAAAATTCTGCCCGTAGGCGACAATCTGGAGCGCGCGCTTCTGACCTGCGACGAGCAGACGAAAAAGGGCATCGAAATGGTTCTGCGTTCCTTCAAAAAGTTGCTCGACGAGGAGGGAATCGAACCCATCGACCCGAAGGACGAGGAGTTCGACCCGACCTTCTGCGAGGCGATCATGAGCGAACCCGCCGCCGATGGCGTGGAGCCCGGGTATGTCAAAGAGGTGTTCCTCAAGGGCTACAAGAAGGGCGACAAGGTCATCCGCTACGCGCAGGTGAAGGTAACGACGTAGTGATTCACACAATTTGTTTTAAGCTGATAAAACAAATTGTCGTGAGTTTTAGGGGAAACCCGAACGGTTTTCCCCTCGTTGCGGCATCTTTTGGGGCACACATATTATTAGGATGCCGCAACTTCACCCTTTCCGTAAGGCAAGGGATTGCCAAATGGAGTGCAAGAGCAAAAAACGTGGTTTTTGCTCTTGCGAGTCATTATTAAACTAAAACAAACAAATTTATTTATTGCCGCTGTTTCACCCTTTCTGTAAGCCGAGGTGTCGGCAAATAGGGGTGCGCAGCGCAAAAGCGCGGTTTTGCTCGCGCGAGTAATTATTATAATAAGCAGAAAACATTATAATAAGCAAAATAAAAAACAATCGGCGGAAGCCGTTTGCAGATAAAAATTCAAAATTCGGTAATATCTTTTACCTGATAAAGGAGTGATATATTATGGGAAAAGTAATCGGCATTGATTTAGGTACAACCAACTCTTGCGTCGCCGTCATGGAGGGCGGCGAAGCGGTCGTCATACCCAACCCCGAAGGAGCCCGCACGACGCCTTCCGTCGTCGCGTTCCAGAAGGACGGTTCCCGCATCGTCGGGCAGGTGGCTAAGCGCCAGGCTGTCGCCAACCCCGACCGCACGGTCATTTCCATCAAGCGCCACATGGGCAGCGACTATAAGGTGGATATCGACGGCAAAAAGTATTCCCCGCAGGAAATTTCCGCGATGATCCTCTCCAAGCTGAAG
>CAJFFD010000052.1:0-14898 GCA_904373255.1 uncultured Clostridia bacterium
TGAAAACTTTGTAGTTTATAAGACAATGGAACTATTACAAGAGGACGAAACGATTGAGCGGCTTGCGCAGTTACTCTACACCCTGCAATATGAGGAAAGCACGATTTTACCGCATCTTGAAGAACAATTAAAAGATAAAGAACGAGAGATCGAAAACATTGTGACGGCAATTCAGAAAGGTGCGGCATCGGATACTCTGATTGCAAGATTGACGGAGATAGAACAACAGAAAAGGACACTTGCGGGAACGATAGCCGAAGAAAAGAAAAAATCGCCCGTCTTTACGAAGGACGAATTCAAAATGGCTCTATGCAATTTCCGAAAGATAGACATCGGGAAGTTGGAAGGGCGCAGGAAACTCATCGACACGTTCGTGAACAGTGTCTTTCTCTACGACGATCATCTGAAAATCATCTATAACGGAAAGGAAAAAGAAGAAACAATTTCTCTTGAAGAATTGGAAAGTTCGAAAATATCCCAAGGCGGTCAGCAAATTTATGCACGATTTTGTGAATAAACAGCAAAAAATCGTGCATATTTTTTATTTCTATTGTAAGGCAATATAGTTAGGCTATTCAGTTTCCCGACCTTAAAACTGCTCCTACATATAAGCCACGAGCAGACCGAAAATGTTAGTAAAATACAAAAAATTTTTTAAATTATTTTTTCGGAAGGCAAGAACTGATGCCTAAACAGGGGCAGAGCCGGGAACAAGCGTAGGGGCGGGACGAAATATATACCAAAAACCTAAACTTAAGCAGGATAAGGGCGGTGGGATAACTTCCGCCGCCGAGGGGTGCTCGCATTGTCCTTATGAGTAGCAAGCAGCGGGGCGACAAAATGCCGCCCCGCTGCTTGCTCTGTTCCGTTCATTGCTCGCTACAAACCCGCGGGGAACCCGCGTTTTGAATATCTTTTGTTTCTGGTTTATTTATTCTTGATTTTGAAATAATCGAGATATTTTTTGAATTTATCCTGTGCGGCGAGGCGGGTGTCGCGCAAATATCGCGCTCGTTTTCCCACTCGTGCAGACCGCGATAGCAGAACATTTTCAGTCCTTCGTCTATGATGAACGGTACGAGATTATAGAGCAGGCATTCCTAAAAGAGCAGCAAGCGCCCGCCGTCCTGAAAGGGGTGGATACGCTCGAATCTATAATGGAAATCGAGAAGATCGTCAAATGATTTTTCTTTTTTCGCATTATATGCGGCAATCAGTATGCGTATCTTTTCGGCGACCTCTGCGGGTTGTGCAGTAAACAGGCCGCCTACGGTGTTGAGGCGTTTTTTATAATCTCCTACGGCAAACCAATCCTGCCGAGAATCGGTTGTGCCATTTTTTAATGTTCGATGCAGGTCTTTGATGAATGTTTCCGTGATGGGGCGGGAGTCATTGTCGATCATCATTCTCCCATTTGCACAGTAATTTCTTACGCTTCGTTCGGGAATATTCCATTTTTGCGATTTCTGCGAAGGCGGGCGCTTTATCAAAAATAAGCAATTTTGGGGCATAAAATCGCAAGCAATGGCAGGGTCTTTAGGATATAATGATAGTAGAAAAACAGGAAGGGCGTTGCATGAAAAACAATATATTATTTTCCAGACAGCCGGCGCAATGGCACAGGAATTTATGGCGCGAAGGTTTCGTAAGCGGAAACGGGTGTGTGGGGATCAATGTTCTGGGGGGGCAATTCAGAACGAGACCGTTGTATTGCAACATTTTAAGGGAAAATTTTTTCAAAATAGGTATTGACAAGACGGTTTTTATGTTGTATAATACAGTCGAAAAACACGTGTTTCCAGTTTGGCAAGGAAGGCGTGATTATATTTTTACCAAAAAGAAACACGTGTTTCTTATAAATTCCAAAGGAGGAGAGGTGAAAGTGTACGGAAAGGAATGGGGCGCCCGCCGCTTCCGGTGCGGAAAGACAAAACTCCGTTTGGTCTCCTTCGCGGCGGTGCTCGCGCTTATCCTGGCGCTGTGCCTGTGCGGCTGTTCGCAGAAAGGCGCGGGAGAAAAGATCGATACCGTCACCGACAATGCAGTGGAAAGTTCGTCTATAAAAACAGTTTACAGTTTATCCGGTACCGATGCGCTCGGAAGAAGTGTTTCCCCGATCGTGTCGTTTAACGAAGACCGAAAAGTCGGCATCTTTTATTTTCTTTGGACGGGGGAACACGGCAGTACGGGAGCCCGTTCGGACGGGCATACGCTGGATATTTCCAAACTAAGCAGGGAGGAAATCACGTCGTCCTCGGATATAGGCAAACACCATTATTGGAACGAGCCGCTGTACGGGTATTACCGTTCGGACGATCCGTGGGTGTTCCGCAAGCACCTCGAATTATTTGTCATGGCGGGCATCGATTACCTTGTGTTCGATTACACCAATTCAAACTACGACGCCGAGACGGACAGCCCTGTAAATTATTATAAATCGGTAACGGAAGTCCTGTTCCCCGTGGCGCTGCAAATGCAGGCGGAGGGATGGAATATCCCGAAGTTCATCTTTATGCTGAACAACGCTTCGGATAAAACGGTGAAGTTCCTGTACGAAGATTACTACACGAACCGCGAATACGATTCTCTCTGGTACCGCGGGCGCGACGGTCTGGCGCTGGATAAAAACGCGGAAGGAAAGCCTTGGGTCATCTGCGGCGACGTAACATACCTCGACGAGAGCATAAAAAACGCCTTTTACATAAAACGCACGCAGTGGCCGAATGAGGCGTCGTCTGCGGATCCGGCGTGGGATTTCGCCTATAAGGACGACGGTTTCCCTTGGATGAGTTGGGAACGCGTCCGAAACGGTGCGCGCAAGCAGTACAGCCATAACGGCATTATGTCCGTATCCATCGCACAGCATGTCAACGGCGCGTTCAGCGACGCGGTGCTTAACGAAGACAACTACAATGCGAATTACGGCAGAGGGTGGGTTTCATCCGACAACGACGGTTTCGGTGCGAACAATGCCGAGCGCGTTGCGGCAGGCACGAATTTTCAGGAACAGTGGGATTATGCCGTTGCCGAAGCGCAGAAGGGCAACGTGAACAACATCTTTGTTACGGGTTGGAACGAGTGGGTAGCGCAGAAACAGCCCGCCGGCAACGGCAGACCGACGAGCTACTTCGTCGATCTGTACAACGACGAATTTTCCCGCGATGCCGAAATGAGCAAGGGCGACCTCGGCGACAATTATTATATGCAGCTGGTCGAAAATGTGCGCCGTTTCAAAGGCGTCCCCGCCGCCTCTTCCGCTTACAAAATGGAGCAGAAAAGCGTGCCGTTCCTCGATGACCTTTCTCCTTGGGAGGGCGTTGCAGGATTCGGAGATATCGCCGGCGATACCGCCGTGCGCAACCACGCGAGTTCCAACGATTCGCTCCCCGCATACATTGACGAAACGGGCCGCAACGATATTGTGAATGTGCGCGCCGTGTACGATGCGGAGAACTTGTACTTCCTCATCACCTGTGCGAAGGATGTTACCGCATACGAGGCGGGGGATAAAACGTGGATGAATCTATTTCTTTCCGCGGGCGGCAGCGGCTGGAACGGGTTCGACTACGTCGTCAATCGCACGGTTACGGGCAACACCGCTTCGGTTGAACGTTTGGGTACGGACGGCGAAACAAGCGGTGCAACCGGTACGGCGCAGCTGTACCGAAAGGGCAGGTATCTCGTAATATCCGTGCCGCGCAAGGCGGTGGGGCTGGACAAGAATAAATTTTCATTCAGCTTTAAAGTTGCCGATCATGTGGTCGGGTATACGGACATCATGAATTATTACATACAGGGAGACTGCGCCCCCATCGGCAGGTTCGGGTACACCGTTTCGGGCTGAACAAGGCAGGATATGGTCTCATGCAAACAGGTACCTGTTTTTCCGTTGCGGAAGCAACGGAAAAACACACGTAACGGCAAATCGTACATACGGCCGCGAAGATGATTCAATGCAGCGCACTCTCCCGCAAGGGAGAAGACAACAAATTTTTTGGAGGAAGGTATGAGAACAAAAAGCAAAACACTCGTCTGTCTGCTTCTCGGATTGGTAATGCTGCTCTCTTTGGCAGGGTTTGGCATCATATCGTTTGCAGACGACGTGGTGGGTAAACAGGCAACCGCCGATGGAAGATAAGACCTATGCCTTGCGCGAAGAGGCTGCGCTCGTCGGTCAGCCCAGCGACGGGTATCTCGGGTATGTTGCACCCGAAGCCGCGCAAGGCTATACGGAGTTTGCTTCCTTTGCCGAAGGCAAGATCATGAACAATACAAAGTTTGATGTCACAAAGACGATCAACTTTGAGATCGGTATCATGGCAGGGAACGATCATAGCTGGAGAATGTTCAATCTGTACGACAGCGACAGCGTGGGAACAAAGTACTATGCTTCAACAGAGGCGAACACGCCGTTCGGTATCTTGATCCAAAACAACGCAGACAAAGCGGAAGTGTATATCAACGGAACAAAACAGACACTGGCAAATGAAGTGGATGTTATGGAGTTGAACACGGAAAAAACGATCAAACTGACGCAGGCAACCTATATTTTGCACTACGTCAGCATTGATATCGGTACGGACAAGACGTCGATCTACATCGATGATGTTCTGCTTGGGGAGTTTGAAAATATTACACAAGCGAGCTTCCCTTCCGGAACGGCGAATGCAGTCATGCATTTCAGCGGCGGCGGCGGTTCTCCTTATGTAGCGATGAATCATTTTGACCCGTTTGTCGTCAGCAGTGCGTCCACGCTCGGTTCGATCAACGTTAAGACGTTTGAAGACGACCTCACCATCGGGCTCAGCAAGCCTATTTCCGAAGTTAAAGTGAATGCAACGGGCGGTGATATCGTTTTGGAAAAGGGTACCGATTATACGGTAGACGGAAACAAGATCACCATCACGAACGAATTTTTGACGGAAAAGGCGGAAGGGTATTTTGATGTAAACACGGTCTTTACTTTTACGTCGGATGAAGATCCTGCAAGAACGACAACTTTGAACTATACGGTCTTGTACTACAATCCGCCGGTCTATAATCAGAAAGAAACGACTATCGTGAAAGAAGCGCTCACGGAAGACGTTACCTTTGCGGTGCAGTATGAAAATGAAAACGAAACATACGGCATGAAAGTAAACGGAGAAGTGCTCGCCGCAGAGAACTATTCTGCTACTTGGTCAAACAACACGATAACCGTTACATTGAAAAAAGAGTATCTGAATTCACTTACGCACGGGGCTTATACTTTCGAGTTGACTACTCTTGCGGGCTCCGTTACGCACGTTGTATACCGCAATGAAAAGGATGCGGAATGGATCACCATGAATAACGGCACGACGAGCGACGAAAGCGAAGAGAGTGCTGTTGCGAATGACAACGGTTCCACCACGCTTAATATCGGTTTCCTCGGAAATGTTTATTATTCCGAAAGTTTGGATGTCAGCAAGACTATCTATCTTGAACTGGACATGAACAAAGTTATTTCCGATAAAAATCCGCACGGTTGGTTCGCAATCGGGTTTACCAATGATATTACCAAGGTAACATCTTTAAATGAAGCGAATTCTGATGATAGGCTTACCTTCCTGTACGGGCATGCAAAGGGCGAGTTCCAGTGTGCGGGTGTGCTTGCTAATGCGTTGATTAAGCCCGAATATGTTAACCAGAACGGCCCTCAGTTGTTTGCGCTCACCTTTGCGGAGGCAGATCAGGACGGCAATACAGTGGACGGACAAATGACGACGCTGTATTTTAATGGTTATAAGATTTTTGAAACGGATACCAAGAACCAAGCGACTTTTGAGAAAGGGTGCTTCCTCGGCATGTTCTCGGCGATCGATGTTTTGAATATCACCACCCGCACGAATCCCGCGTCCCCCGCGGCGAACACCTACGGGCTGGAATATACGCTCGGCACAAACACGGATGTTTCCTTCCCCATGTACAACACGTCGGCCGTTACCGCGGTGAAGTACGGCGACGAAACGCTCGCCGCGAATACGGACTATACCTTTGCGGACGGCAAGCTCACCATCAAGGGCAGCTATTTGCAGACCATCGCCTATGCAGACATGATGCGGTTCACCGTCGTTGCGGACGGCGTGGAGCTGACGGCAAACGTCAAGGCTCTGTGTGAAGTCAGCGCGGATAAATCCGCCGTAACGACCGTCGGCGAAAACGGCGCGGTGTTTGAAAACGCGTTCGGCGGCAAAACGGTCACTTCCGTCATGGATATGGACACGCTGAAAACGCTCGCCGCGAACACGGACTATACCTTTGCGGACGGAAAGCTGACCATTTCCAAGGATTATTTCACCGAAAACAAGACCTATTCCTTCGCGGTCGTAACGGACGATTCGCTCTACTTTGCCATGGCGATCGCCGAGGATTACGAGAACGGTTGGGCGCAGAAGAGCGGCTCCGGCACGGGCACGAATAAAGACGGGCTGTTCAGCGTGAAGGGTGTGGGAAATTATCTCTCCGAACAGCTCATCGACCTCACCGAGGGCGAAATCGGCTATACGCTCACCATCGATAAACTGAACGGGTATTACCTGAACGGGCAAACGGGGTCGAGCAGCGCGCATGTCGCCGTTTACCTCTACGACCTGTACAGCGGAAATACGCTTACCTTTGAAATTCATGCGAACGTCGACCCCGCGTCTGCGGAAGAGGGCGCTTACCTCGGGTATATCGTTCTGACCGTGCGGGATAAGAACGGCAACAACGTGTACGTGAACAATACGGCGATCGCCGACAGCACCAACTTCCATGACGGCAGCGTCATCGGGGAGAACACGGTCGGATTCCGCTATGAGAACAATTCGCTCGTCGCAATCTTGAACGGGACGGATTACTACTTCAACGGCATCGGCAACACTGTCCTTACCGATTTGCGCATGGGTGTTTCGACTACGGCGGACGTCAATGGCGAGCAGAATGCTTTCTCGATCAAGGAGAAAATCGCGGGCGAAGATCCCGTCAATCCCCCCGAACCGGATAAAACGGGTTGCGGCGGCAGCCTGTCGTTCGGTTCCGTGATCGGGGCGTTCGTACTCCTTGCGGGTGCGGCGGTCGTTACCGTCAAAAAAAAGAAAAAGGATAAAGCCTCCGGTCAGGACGAATAAGTCGCTGTACGAAGTGCGGGGCAAAACAGGCAAGGGCGGGTGCATCCGCACCCGCCTCTGTCAAAGGATGGTACTATGCGAGAAAAGCTGAAAAAATTATCGCCGCTGTGGACTGCGCTGGCGGCAGTGGCACTGGCCGGCGCAATAGCCTTTGCCGTGCTGGTCGGGGCAGGGGTTTCCGCGGCGGGAGCGCGGGATCCCTTTCCTGTCCCCGCCGCAAGCGGGGCCGTGCGTATGGCGGAGGACGATGCTTATTTCGTCGCCGCCGATGCGGAGGGAGAACTGTCCTGCTATAACAAAACGGACGGCACGTTGCTGTTTTCCTATCGGAAACCGACCGCCGAAGACAGCGGCGGCGGTGCAGACGTTCTGAACGTTTCGCTCTATGACGGGCAGGTATTCGCTTTATACAGCGACAGGCAGGTGCTGCGTTTTGCCGCGGATGGCGGCGGCGTGCCTGCCGGGGCGCTGGAAACGAACTATGTGCCGCAGAAGGCATATTTCCCCGCATCGGGCAACCTGTTCGCGGTATACGGTATAGTCGGTTCGAGGAAGGAAGTATACCTGCTCCGCACCGATTTCGGCGGTACGCCCGCCGCACCCGTAAGCTATCGCGAATATCCGAAATTGGACGGCGGCGAATACGCCGTCAGTTCGGGCGGCGTCGAAACGGGCGTGCAGGGGATCTGTGTGGCGGAAGACGGTTACGTTTACGTTGCCTCGGATATATATACCGTCCGCAGGTTCACGGCGAACGGCATGGAAGACGGTTACGAACAATACGATATCCCCGCGCAGAAGCTCGCCGCTTTCTGTGAAACGGAAACGGGATTTGCGGGCATGGATCTGGCGGGCAATTTTTACCGTTTCGACGATACTTTTCAAACGGAATACACCCTGCGCATCGGGCAGGCCGGCAGGGTCGTCGGCGTACGTTCGGACGAAGGAGTGCTGTTTAACATCGCGGCGGAGGGTGATTCGCTCGTTCTTGCAAGGGGGAACGCCTTCGTTCTCTCGGGCGGCGGCGACGCGCGTTATATCGGCGTTGCGCTTGCGCGGCGGCAGGCGTCGTTTGCGGGGCTGCTGTCTCTGTATATTCCGTTGCTCGTCGTGTTTGCGCTCTTTGCGGTGTTTGCGGGGCTGCACGCATGGCGCCCGCTCGGCGCGCGCGTCAATCGCGGGCTGGCGGTGTGCGGCA
Organism: uncultured Clostridia bacterium; assembly: GCA_904373255.1. Lineage (GTDB taxonomy): Bacteria > Bacillota > Clostridia > Christensenellales > Borkfalkiaceae > Borkfalkia. The sequence goes on from CAJFFD010000052.1 coordinate 8,329, forward strand.
AAACGTTCGTAAAGCATAAACTCGCGTATATCGGGTTGATCCCTACCTTTGCACTGCTCGCCGTATTCTATTACTGGCCCATCGTGCGCGGGTTCGGTCTCTCTTTTTTCAATTACAACGGCGTAACGAGCCAATTTGTCGGTCTTCAAAATTTTGTCGACGTATTGAAGAACACCATCTTCTGGAACTCCACGCTGAACATGTTTATTTTATTGGTTACAGACCTTGTAAAAGCGATCGTGCCGCCGCTCATCTTTGCGGAGTTCATCCTCGCCGTGCGGAGCAAGCGTTTTTCCTTTATCGTGCGCGTGCTTCTGTTTATTCCGGGTATTCTGCCCGGCGTGGCGGGTACGCTCGTGTGGGTGAACGGCATCTTCGGCAGCGACAGCTACGGGTTATTGAACAGTATTTGTTCGCTGTTCGTACCGGGTTTTATGCAGACGTGGATCGGGCCGTACCTCGAAACGCGCTCGCTCGTTTCCATCATTATGTTCTCCTTCCCGTGGGTCGGTTCGTACCTCATCTTCTACGGCGGCGTCATGGGAATCCCGAAATCGCTGTTTGAAGCCGCGGAGCTGGACGGGTGCGGCTGGTGGAGGCGGATGGCGACCATCGACCTGCCGCTCATCTTCGCGCAGATCAAATATATCTTTATCACTTCGTTTATTGCGTCCGTGCAGGACTACGGCAGGTTATTCATTACCGACCAGTCTACGGGGCATGGGTTAAAGGTGCCGGCGCTTATCATTTATGAGAGCATCTATAAGGGCGGAAGCGAACCGAACTATGGATTGTCCAGCGCGATGAGCATGTTCCTGTTTGTCTTCCTGCTGGCGGCTACTATCCTCAGTTTCCGGAAACAGACGAGCAAGGAGGAACTGTAACATGAGCGGAAATTCGTTTGCCGTAGTCCGGCATAAGATACGCAAGCGCGGCATAAACGGCGCTGCCGCGCAGTCTGTACTCATCTTTTACCTCGTCCTGATGCTGCTTTTTACGCTGCTCCCCGTCATCATCACGGTCATCCTTTCTTTGAAAACGGAGCAGGATATTTCGACGGGCAGCCTGTGGTCGCTGCCGACTAAAATCCAATGGGAAAATTATTCTTCGGCAATCGTAGAGGCGCTTCCGAACATGGGCATCACCATTTTCATCGCGCTCGTGTCCGTCGTCGTCATGACGTTGCTCTCCGCGTTTTCGGCGTACATCTTTGTACGCAAGCGTTTTCCCGGGCGGAATCTGCTGTTTTACCTTGTCATCCTGCCGATGCTCGTGCCGGGCGTTGTTTCGCTGACTCCGCAGTACTTGAATATCGTGCAGATGAATCTCCTGGGCAGCTGGTTTGCCGTCATTCTCCCGTACATTGCGGGGAATCAGATCGCTACCATTTTTTTGTTCCGCACCTTTATGTCGCAGCAGCCTGCAGACATTTACGAGGCGGCAGAGATCGACGGCTCGGGCGATATACGTACCTACTTTTCGCTGTGCCTTCCCATGACCTTCGGGATCATCATGGTGCAGGGCGTAGCCATTTTTTCGGCGATCTATAACGATTATCTGTGGCCTCTGATGATTTTTATGAACAACCCCGAACATGGCACGCTGATGCCTGCGCTCAAAGATCTTGCCGTCAAGGCGAGCGAGGCGATCCTCTCTGACGGCACAATGGCGGGCAGGGGCGCAACGTACGCGCTGTACCTGGTCAGCGGTATCCCTCTTGTCATCACCACGGTCATCGGACTGAAATTTTTTGTCGACGGAGAATTTGCGTCCGGGCTTAAACTCTGACGCATGGAAATCATTCAAGGAGGAATTTTATGAAGATTCTGAAAAAAATTCTTATTTTCGTATTCGTATGTTCGTTTATGCTGCTCGCTGCCGCCTGCGGTGAGGATCCGGAACCGGATCAAGGCGGCGAGGCAAACAAAGGAGGAACAATCAACATCTTCCTGCCCATCGATTCAGACAGCGAAACGGCGTTCAAAAACGTCGGAAACGCATATAAAAAGATGAAAAAGGAGCAGGGCGTGGATGTCAACGTCGTTGTCCGCTCCTCGCAGGATCCGCAGGGCTACTATACCGCTGTCGACGGACTTTTGAAGAATCCGGACAAACAGGACGGTGATATAATTCAGTCGAATACTGTTTCGCAGTACTACGGCACGGGCGCTTTGGTCGACTTTACGCCCTACCTGAACACGCCCAACGAGTACAACGGCAACAAGGTCTGGAAAACGACGCTGCGCGAGGACGCGTACCGCGCGGACGTCAAAACGCAGCATATCTACAACCTCTCCATGGAGGGCAACGCGTTCGTCGCGTTTTACAATAAAGATACGTTCAAGAAAAACGGTCTCAAACCGCCGAAGACGTGGGGCGATTTCATTGACATTCTCGATAAGCTGAAAAACGAGGTCGGTTATACCGCTCCGCTCGGGATGAACTTCGACGAGGCGGGGTTGGAAAGCAACAACTTCAACTGGGTGCTGCAAATGTACATGGATCAGTATTTCCGCGATATGATCGACGTTGCGCATTCGAAGGAGGGGGACTATTCCCGCATTCCCGAAATCGATGATGTGTGGCAGTATGACCCGGATGATCCGATCAACGATTCGCCGAGCGTATACACCTATAACTTTACGCGCGTGGTCAACGAGTATTTTAAAGACGGCAGTACGTTCAACACCGATTCCGCCCGCTTTGCGGATTTGATGGGCAACATCAAGGAACTCGCTTCCTATGCGTCCACCGATTATTCGAGTTCCGCCATCCGTCAGCGATTCCAAAACGACGCGCTCACCGTGAGCGATACACAGGAATATGACCTGAACAATCGCGTTGCGGTCTATCTGCTGCGTCTGGACTATATCACAGACCATCAGAAGTCGCTCGGGCAGGCAATGGGCAAACCGAACGGCGTCGTGCCTACGGAGGAACTTTCGGATATGCTCGGCTGGTTTACTCTTCCCGCCATGCCCGATAACGGCGGCGACGGCGCTCCTGCCGCGGATGATCTGCGTACCCTCGGCGGGCCGGATCATCACCCGCTCGCACTTGTCAACCGCGACGCGGAAAAGACGGAGCTTTGCATCGATTTTCTGAAGTATCTTTTCTCGCCGCAAGGTTTTGACGAGTATTACAGGCACTATAAAAATCTCGGAAAAGTATGCGCTATGCAATGCTATCTCAAGGACTACGAATTGCCCGCAGAGGTCAGCATTGAGGGCGAAACGGAATTTGTCGGCGATTGCTCCACCAATCCGTACAAACTTTTTGCCACCTATTATTCCGAAAATTCGGGCATTTTGGCGACGGGCGGCATGTTGCAGGATTTGGTCAATGCCGAAATTTCGGAGTATCTGCGCGCGAGCAGCGGCACTGCTTGGGCGGCATATGGCGAGGAAATCCTGCGGCTGATGAAGGACGCATTCCCCAACTATGCGAAGTGGCGCGGCTTGAAGGAAACGGATATTAACTGGTATATTGGTTCAAATGTCAACTTTAAGACGGATCCTATGCAGTCGTAATATGCGCCGCGCGGCGGAAATCTCCGCCGCGCGGAATCAAAGGAGGACAGCTGCATGAAAAATAATAAAAAGATCGCCGCGTTGGCGCTGGCGGCATCGATGAGCCTCGGCGCGCTTGCCGGCTGTGCCGGCGGCGAGCTGGAAGAACGACCCGGCGGGATTACGGACGGATTTACGATGACCGCCGCTGCCGATGATGCGGGGCGCGCGTTTTCGCCCGTTTCGGGGTATGAACAGGACAAGTATGTCGGCATTTTTTATTTTCTGTGGAACGGGTCGGATCAAAGCCCGATTAAGGACGTAAGCAATAATTACGAAAAGAACCATACCGTCATGACCGAGCTGCTTGCGCGGCAGGCGAACGGCGGTACGCAGGAGATGAATGCCTTCCATTATTGGGGGCAGCCGCTGTACGGCTATTACAATGCGGATGACGAATGGGTCATCCGAAAGCATATCGAGTTGTTCATACATGCGGGGTTGGACTTTGTCGCCTTCGATACTTCGAACGGGCGGATCTACGATGTACAGGCATACGCCTTTCTCGACCTTTTGCTCGAATATTATGAGCAGGGATTCGACGTTCCGAAAGTGATGTTTCTGACCTCCGTTGATCCCGCAACCTCGCGGACGTCGGTGGAGCAAATCTACAATACGTTTTACGATCCGGAACTGTACCCCGAGTACGCGCCGCTCTGGTTTCGCGGTACGCAGAACAAGCCGTGGATTATCGGCAGTACGACGGGCAATTCCATAATCGATTCATCTTTCTACTTTAAGCTGCCGCAGTGGCCGAATGCAGCCATCGAAAGTGCGCGGTTCCCGTGGATGGATTGGAATTATCCGCAGGATATTTACACCGATCCGCAGGTTGGCAACATCATGTCCGTCTCCGTTTCGCAGCATGTCGGCATAGCCGCAACGAGCAAGCCGCTGGCGGATTTCAGCGATTCGGGGTTGTTTGCGCCCGAAAATCGGAGCGAATTGCAAAAAAACGGTTTCCAATTCGATACAAATTACATGGATTTGGTGTATAATGCTAACTGGGGCAGGGGATACGACCATGCGACCGGAACGAACAGCCGGGAGCGCGCTCTTGCCGAAGGAACAAATTTCGAGCAGCAATGGGATACGGTGTTTAACAACGAGGCGGACGGCGATAGCGGCAACGATATCGACCTGGTATTCGTTACGGGTTGGAATGAGTGGGTTGCGCAGAAGCAGCCGAACAGCAGCATCCTCGGCGACGATTACTGCCATTTTGTGGATACATTCAACATGGAGTTTTCGCGTGATATTGAAATGAACGCCGAGTACCTTGACAATTATTATCTTTCACTCATCCGCAACGTGCGCGAATATAAGGGGGAAGGAGAGGGAAAAACATTCGCCGAAAGTACCGGCTCGCTCGCCTCCCTTATGACCAGGCTGGACGGCTGGAACGACGGGAGCGTCGCCGTGTTCCGGGATTTTACGGGAGAAACGATCGCCCGCAGCGCGTTGGATACTTCGGGGCAGACCGTACTCGAAAACGATACAGGTCGCAACGATATCACCGAGGTACGCGTAACGGCAGATCAGGACGCCGTTTATCTGCTCGTTCGTACGGCGGATGCGATCACCGCTCATGAGGAAGGCGACGAGCGCTGGATGAATGTTTATCTCGGCGCGGAAGGTTCGACGGATGGTTGGATGGGCATGCAATACGTACTCAATCGCGCTCCGGGAAACGGAACGACTTCGCTGCACCGCATCGGCAAAGACGGGTTCACGTTAGTCGGTTCGTGCGAATACAGCGTGGAGGGCAACGTCATGCGCATCCGCGTGGAGCGTTCCATGATCGGGTTGCCTGTCGGGCAGTCGTTGGGTATCAAAGTTGCGGATAACCTGCAAAAGGACTTGGATATCTCCGAATTTTATGTCAACGGGGATGCGGCTCCCATCGGGAGGATGCGCTACGTATATAAAGTAACCGGGTAAAGAGGAGAAACATAAGTGGGAAAAACGGTCAACAGAAACGATGTCGCAAAGCGTGCGGGGGTGGCTCCGTCCACCGTGTCGAACGTGATTAACGGCACAAAATTTGTCAGCGAAGATGTCAAACAGCGGGTTCTGCGAGCCATAGCGGAGTTGGAATACGAACCGAATCTTCTGGCGCGCAGCTTCAAAATGAACTCGACAAAACAGGTTACCATTCTTTTGAGTACGCTGGATAATTTTGATGAACTGTACCGCGGCATGTATGAGATCGCTTTTCCCACCGGATACTCGCTGAATGTGATTATAGCCAATGATAACCGCATAAATTATTACAACAACTGTTATGCGCACCGCAGTGAGGGAATTATCAATCTTTCGCGCTTTTTCTGTACGGAAAAAGAGTACAACAAACTTATTTCGCACGATATAGCCGTCGTGAACGTTGCGCCCGGCATCGAAAACTTTGAGGTCAGCATCAACTACGTCAACGCGGTCGAAGCGTTTGTAAACGAACTTTTGAAAAAGGGCAGGACGCGCGTCGCTTTTCTTGCCGATACCTCGCGCAAGGAGATCGAGCCGGATACGCGCCTGATTGCAATGCGGTATTTTCTCGGCAAGGCGGGGGCTCCTTTCGATGAACGTCGTCTCTGCTGTTTTCAGGAGAACATTGTAACGCTGAGCGCTTCTGAATTCGGATATAACGCCACGGCAAATATATTGCGGAATTTCCCCGATACGGATGCCATTTTCTGCGTCAACGACAAAGTTGCCTTGGGAACGTATAAATGCCTGACCGAGCGGGGGATTCGCATCCCGCAGGATGTTTCGCTGTGCGGCTGCGACGATATGCTGATCAGTCGCTATATGTCCCCCGCCATATCGTCGATGGGGTATGACAAGGCGGAGTTCGGCAGGCTGTGCATGAACAACATCATGGAACAGCTCAAAGGGAATAAGGAGCAGGAGCGCAAGATTATCCTGTATGCCGAATACCGTGCAAGAGATTCTGTCTGAATCAACACATTTCGGGGCTTTCGCCATGCGCGAAGGCCCTCTTTTT
>CAJFFD010000052.1:14922-28720 GCA_904373255.1 uncultured Clostridia bacterium
GGGTGCGTCTTCTTCGAAATTTGTTTCCGCAACTGCGGAGGCAATCGTTCTGAATGAGCCGAAGAGCGGCGTTGTCTATTTCCGCGACGAAGAGACGCACCTATCCGCAGTACGATGTGCGCGTGGGGAGGATGAGCGGCATGCTGCCGGGGGTCTACGAAAACGGCGGCATTTACAATCATGCGGGTTGTTTTAAAGTAATGGCAGACTGTGTGCTCGGAAGAGCGGAGGAGGCATACGCTTCGCTCGCCGCGATCGTGCCGGACGGGCCGTATAATCCGAGCGAGCGGACGACGGTCGAACCGTACGTTTTCGTAAACTGCTATCTCAAACACCCGGCGGTCGATATGAAGTGCGGGCCGTCGTGGCAAACGGGTACGTCTGCATGGGGACTGCGCTGCTATTATGAGGGGATACTCGGCATCCGCCGCGAATACGGCGGGCTGCGCATTTTGCCGTGTCTGCCGGCCGCTTGGGAAAATGTATACGCCGAACGTGATTACCGCGGCAGCCGCTTGCGTATTTTTTATAAAAATCTGCATCGGGGAAGTGTCCGCATTTTTGTTGACGGGGTTTTGATCGATGGGCAGCTTGTGCGTCCCTTTTCAGACGGCGGCGAGCATACGATTTCAGTCGAGTATTGAAAAAGGAGAGCGGCTATGCGGTTGCCGGTCGAATCGGAAATTCCGACGAGTGAAGGCGCAGATTCCGGTTCTTCTTTTGCCGCCCGAAGGGGCGTTCAACAAGGAATTCGTACAGGTGAAATTCATTGAGAGGTGAGATATGAACAAAAAAACAGAAATGCGGTTGCGTGAGCCTGGAGCGGCATACCGCGGGAAACCGTTTTGGGCTTGGAACGGCGCGTTGGACGAGGCGGAATTGTTGCGGCAGATCGACTGCATGCGCGCCATGGGGTTCGGCGGATTTTTCATGCATTCCCGAACCGGACTGGATACGGAATATCTGGGGGAAGAATGGTTTCGCCTTATTCGCCGCTGTGCGGAGTATGGGGCGGAACAAGGGCTGGAGGCATGGCTGTACGACGAAGATCGCTGGCCGAGCGGTACCTGCGGCGGCACGGTCACTTTCGCAAAAGAGAACAGGATGCGTCGGATTCCCCTGTTCTTGTTCCGCAGGGATTTCGGGCTTTGGTAGAGAAGGTGCTTGAGCATCAGGGTACCATGCCGCATTTACGGTAATATGTATATCTTTGAGGGATTCAGCATAATAGGGCGATTCGAAAGACCAAAACATTAAATATGTGAGTTTTTCAATGATATTTTAATAATAGAAGGCTGTACTTTTATTCGCGCGGTGATGCGGTTCATCGGGGAAGTTATATATGGCATTATCGCGGAAATGATGATAGAAATTCACATGGAACTGATTTGGGGCTAAATTGAAACAGCAATAAAAACACTATATATATATTGTGTACCGTGTCGGAGAACTTTGGCTTCGTCATTTGGGTATTCGGATCACTTCATCCGGTCAAGTATGACCTGATTCGAACCGCTTTGGATTAGGTTTTTTTGTTGCTCTGACTCTACCCTCCGTTTAAGGCTTAAAAAAGGGCGCGGGGAGGCATGAAACGCATCAAAAGGGGCGTCCTCATAAGCGGTCATGCTTGGCGGCAAAATTTTCATTCCAAAGACAGCTTGAATAGCGACTGCCCCCCCGATCGGCGCGGGTCTTTGTATGTGAATTTAATATCTTCTGTATAAAAAGTAAAGCCCCGACTGTTGTCGGGGCTTTTCAAAAATCCGACGAGCCGCGGGTGCGGCAAACGGCATCTTCGAGCCGCCGCGGCGCGCCGGATACACGCCGGAAACCCGCGTTAAAGTTGCAAATCCTTTATGACGTGGAGATACCGGTAAAATGCTTGTTCCTTTGCATAAGAAAAGAGCAGGCTGACGACGGTATGGCAATAGTCTGATGCGGTTTCCGGCATCGGCAGGCAGCGTTGGCGCAGCTGCGAAGTGAAATCAAGGCTGCCCTTTCCGCCGCATCGCAAAATTTCCTGTGCAAACTCGGCAATATCAATCGTCGGATATGAGTATTGGATGTTATATTGGCTGCACAGTTTCCGAAAAAAATTTAATGGTGCACCGTATCCTATGATAGTGCAATCGGCTAAAAAATCATCGACTTTGCGGATTTCACTTTCAGTCAAAGCGGCGCTCATGGTATCCGATCGCTTCCCGTCGGTTATTTTGACGGCTTGGAGTTTCGGCTCATTCGGATTTCTGTCGGATGTTTCTCCGCATACAACTGCAAGCGAATGCGTGCAAATAAATTTATATAAATCGCGCATGAAATAATTGTCATTTTTCACTGTTTTTCAGGTTTATAATTAAATCGTATAGCTTTGCGGCTTTCGGATATCCGATGTCGAGCAGCCTTTGAATATCGGCTCTTGTAACGGTTTTCAGATGTTTCGTTTTGGAAATCGCCTCTTGCAACAGCTCCGGAGAGATCGGAATATCGTCTGCATTCGTTTTGTCATCGCTGTATTCTTTGAGCAACTTGCGAAGCTCTTCCATGGAGTTGCACATTTCAGCTATTTTTTCGAGCGGAGTGTTGGGATCGGGCATAGTAAAACCTCTTTTTCTTTTTATGATAGCACATATATTGTACTGTTTTCGGTACATTGTTTGCTCTTTTTTTATACAGCCGGCAAAGCCCAAAAACTTTTCGGAAGGGGCGAGCTTAAAAACGATCTTTATGCACCAAATATAGTACATATCATATTGTATACTATATCCGAAAACAAGGAAAGAAAGGTTAATATGCGTGCATCCGACAAAGCAACCGTCTATGAAAAGGAATAGAGGGGCTGTGTCGGCTGTGCGACATGGCGAAGGATCCCGAAAAATATGCGGATTCGGGAGTAAAACTTCCGCGCGGCGCTTTGCGGCACGGTGTGCGGGGGCAAAACGCTGATGGCGTTCGCGCTCGTCTGGCGGGATACGCCTGTGTTTGAAGAGATCGCCGAACTCCGCAGAGCATCGGCGGCATAGAGCGGCGGCGCATGTTTCGTGCGCCGTTTTTCGGTAAAGCATTGCTTTTGCCCGCGGCGAATGGTATAATTGAAATATGGATTATTGCATTTCCGATATTCACGGCTATTACGATTTGTTCTGTCGTCTGCTGGAAAAGATCAGGTTCGGCGGCGGGGACAAGCTCTATGTTCTGGGGGATATCATCGACAAAGGGCCGGACAGCATCCGCCTGGCAAAACTGTTGTTTTCCATGCCGGACGTCTATTGCATAGCGGGCAATCATGAGTACGATTTTTTGAAGTATTACCGCGCATTGATGATGCAGACGGAAGATTACGATCGTGTTTTGGAAGAACTGCGGGCGTATTTTTCGGACGGAACCCTTCTCGATTGGGAAACGGTGGACAGGTTTGACCTGTTGCCGTTTTACATAGAAACGGACAGATTTATCGGCGTGCATGCGGGCATTCCGTTCCGGAACGGAGAACTGCTGCCTTTGGAAGAAGCGCGCCCCGAACAGCTCGTTTACGACCGCGTTTTCAAGGAGCCGAACATTTTGCCGAGGGGAGAAAGGTGTATCCTGTACGGGCATACGCCCGTGCGGTACCTGACCGACAAGGACGAAATTTTGCTCTATCCGCGGTACGGCGCGGCGAAAGGCAGCCGGAACATTGCCGACTATTGCAAGGTTCATCTGGATACGGGTGTTGCTTTGAGCGGCGTATTGGGGTGCATTGCTGTCAATATTTGTCAGTGTTTTTATGTAAATGAGAAATAAACTTGTTTTAATGCGTCAATCATGGTACAATAAATCTGAAAATCACGGAGGAAAACAGATGAACCTGTCGAAAAGCAAATACACGCGCTTTTGCCAATGCACGAAGATGCTTTGGCTGGATACATACCATCCCGAACTTGCCGTGCAGGACGAGGCGCTTTTGCGCCGCTTTCAGGAGGGGAACGAGATCGGCGATCTGGCGATGGGATTGCTGGGCGATTTCGTCGAAACCACCGCATACACCGCCGACGGGAAGCTCGATATTCCTTCCATGCTCAAAAGTACGAAGAAGTATCTGATCGAGGGGAAAGAGAATATCTGCGAGGCGGCGTTTTCCAAAAACGGGTGCTATTGCGCCGTCGATATTCTGCACAAAACGGAGGGCGGGTACGAAATTTACGAGGTCAAGTCGAGTACCGAAATCAAAGACGTTTATCTGTGGGACGTCGCATACCAGCGCTGGGTTCTGGAGCAGAGCGGGCTCAAAATCGTAGGAACGTATATCGTTTATATCGACAATACCTATGTGCGGCAGGGGGATATCGACATCCATAAACTGTTTGCAATGCAAAACGTTTCGGAGGCGATTTTGCCCTATTACGCAGAGGTGGCACAAAATACCGCCCGCGCCAAGGAATACATCGCGCAGAAGGGTGAACCGGAAATGCCGCTCGGCGAGCAATGTTCTTCGCCATACGACTGCGCCTATTGGCAGTATTGCGCGAGGGAACTTCCTTCGCCGAATGTATTCGACTTATATCGCATTCAAAACAAAAAGGCGTGCGAATATCTGCAGCAGGGCATCGTTTCATTTGGCGACATTGTCCAAAGCGGCATGCCGCTGAACACAACGCAGCGGCGGCAGGTGGAGTTCGAGCAGCTACAGCTGCCCACGCACATCGACCGTTTGGGAATTAGGAGCTTTCTCGAAACGCTGTGGTATCCGCTGTATTTTTTGGATTTCGAAACCTTCCAGACGGGCGTTCCGCTGTACGACGGGCTGCGCCCCTACCAGCAGGTGCCGTTCCAGTATTCGCTGCATATTCTTGCGAATGAAGATGCAACACTCGAACATAAGGAGTTTTTGGCGGACGAAAATTCCGACCCGCGCCGCGCGCTCGCCGAGCGGTTGGCTGCGGATATTCCGACGGACGCCTGTATTCTGGCGTACAATAAGGGATTTGAATGCACACGGTTGAAGGAACTTGCCGAAATGTTCCCCGACCTCGCCGAAAAATTGTTGGCGATCCGCGAGAACGTGCGCGATTTGCTGGACGTGTTCCGCAACGGCTATGTGTATGACCGCGCGATGGGCGGGAGCTTTTCGATAAAGAAGGTATTGCCCGCGCTCTTTCCGAACGACCCGAACCTCGATTATCATAATCTTGCGGACGTACATAACGGAGGAGAAGCGACGGATACCTATTTGGCGTTGCGCGGCATGGAAGGGGAGGCGCGCGACAAACTGCGGCAGAGCCTTTTGGCGTATTGCGGACTGGACACCCTCGCCATGGTCATGCTCTGGCAGAGGTTGCGGGAGTTTTGTCACATTTGAGCTTTTCCGCTTTGGCGGAGGAAGATAAAATTTTATAATTGGAGAATAAAAATGAAAAAAATAATCGTCAACAATTTATTTGTGGGAAGTTTTGGCTTCGATGAATCGAATATTCCAATTGAGGTGATAAATTTTTATCAAGCGGATAATGCAAAAGAGAACAAATCCGATGTGAATAATTGTTATGTGTACTTAGCTCCAAGGGGGCAATTAGGCGTAGACGATGAAAATGAAGTGGGAGCAATTCTTTTTGTGAGGACTGCTTTTACGGGTGTTGTTGAGGTAATCGGTAAGACCGGAAAAATAGTGGAATCGTATGTAAAAAATTTGCAATATGAGAACCAAGAAGAAAAGAAAGTTAAAAACATGCCTGAAGAACAAAAAAAAGCAATTACATCTATAAAATATGGAGGATATACACTTGAACAGATTTTCAGTCGCAATGGCGCGGGTGAAAATGTTTATGTCAGTTGTAAAGTCGAAGATTTATACGTGCCGACAAAAACTTTTTTTATTGCTATGAGTCAAGAATATGCAAATAAGGCTATGTTGAGTCCGGAAAATTGTATAGTAATGTCGAAAGAAGAAGAAATCAAGAATGATAATAAAGAAGTGATTAAGAAAATAAACAATCAGTCAATGAAGGTCATTTATAATGACATAGAAATGCCAGAGCAATATAATAGGTTAAACGAAATAATCAACGACGGGAATCTGTGGAGAAAACTATCTGAGAAAGATCAATATGAAAATTCAAAAGATAAAGTAGTAGAAGATGATAATATTTTTAAAGCTATTCGTAGACAAGATGATGAAGTCGTGTTTTCGAGTATGCTTTATTATTTCTTGAGTAAATATAAAGAGACTGTTTTGCCTAAGTTTGTTCAAGATGTTTTGGGCATAACAACGATACAAATAAGTAATGAAACACTTGTGCAAAGGGAAAAACATCGCATGGATATTAGTATTATTACGGATGAAATGTTTATTATCATTGAGAATAAAATAAAATCCGGAATAAACGGAGTAAGTGACTGTTTGGCTGAAACGGGAAAAATTAAATCGCAATTATCCAAATATTATCAAATGGCAGAAGATGAAAATTCGAGATTGAAAAAAAGCCGAGAAATAAAGTGCTATATTTTACATCCGGAGTACAGTCATTTGGATTTAAATAATTTTGAGAAAGGTAATGAATATTGTGAAATTAGCTATAAAATGGTGCATGAATTTTTTGGGAAAATCATTGATGATAATGAAAAAAATAAAATTTTAGACGATACAGATAGCTATTACGCGGAACAATTTTATAAAGCGCTATATAAGCATACAACGAAAACTGACTGCTCACATCGAAACGAATTGTTAAAAAGATTGAAGAGACGTATTTCAAAATTGAGCGAGAGCAAACCCCATGAAAAACTCACTTGAACCGAAAAAATTGGCGCTTTTGCGCATTTTGCAGATTCTGGAACAGTACAGCGATTACGACAACCCTCTTAAACAGGAGGACATCGCAAACTATCTCGACAGAGATTACCGATCGGCCGCAATATCTTTCTTCTCAAAGATGCAGGGTATGATATTCTGTCCGACCGCCGCGGAAGTTATCTCGCTTCGCGCGAGTTCGGGGATTCCGAGCTTCGTATGCTCATCGACGGCGTGCTTGCGAGCAAGTACATCACCGCCAGGTATTCCAAAGAACTCATCGAAAAGCTGTGCTCGCTCTCCAATAAGTATTTCCGTTCGCACGTCAAAAATATCTGGTCGGTGAACGAATGGAGCAAAACGGACAATCAGGCTCTGTTTTACAATATCGAGATTGTCGACACGGCGATCGAGCAGGGCAAGCAGATCGCGTTCAGCTACAACAAGTACGGTGCGGATAAAAAGCTGCACAAGACGAGCGACCAGTGCGCGTCGCCGTATCAGATGATTCTGCACAATCAGCGGTATTATCTCATTGCCTGCAACGAAAAGTGGAAGAATTTAGGGCATTACCGCCTAGACCGCATTACCGACATTCGGCTGACGGACGAGCCGGCAACGCCGCTGCGTTCGCTTCCGGGGCACGAAAACGGCATCGATTATAAGGAATACGCCACATCGCTGCCGTATATGTTTACGGACAAACCCGAAAGCATCGAATTTTTGGCGGAGCCGGGCATTGTCGACCAGGTCGTCGACTGGTTCGGCGAGAACGCGCGCATACAATCGTGCGGCGATAAGCTGAAAGTATTTGTCAAAGCCAGCCCGAACGCGATGGAGTATTGGGCGATGCAATATCTGAACTTTGTGGAAATACTCTCGCCTGCTTCTCTGCGTTCGCGCATTGCGGCGAATCTGGAAGCGGCAAGGGGAAAATATAATTAAAATCGGAGGAGAATAAATAAAATCGGTAAAGATTATAGTCAAAGAGACGAATGTTTTTGATATGAATTAAAAGGTTTTTTAAAGGAAGAACATTAAAAATTTGTTTTGGCAATAAATCAATCTTATAGAACAATAGGTGTACCAATATTGGTACGCCTATTGCCCTATAATAAAGAAAAATCAATATGAGAGGTCAATAATGGAACAAGCAGACGGCAAGCATCCTTGCCCCGTGTGCGGCAGAACGGTCTTTTCGGAGGCGTTTGAAATCTGCCCGATCTGCGGGTGGGAAAATAGCGGGGACGAATCCATTCCCGAAATGGCGGGCGGCGCAAACGGGCTTTCTTTCAATGATTATTGTATGGAATACCGCCGAAAGATCGCCTCCGACCCCGCTTACACCTGGGTAAAGGAGTGCGACGAGCAGAGTGAAAAGAAGGGCATTTTTTGGATCGTCGATCGTAAAAATCTGCAATACAATGAGCCGTATCTCTTTCGCATTCCCGTCGACCCCGTCGGCGTTCCGAGCTTTTTGACGCCGATCCCGCCCTTCAATTCCAAATACGGCGATAATTACAACCATAAACAGACGTGGGAGACGTATGTTCCCGCGGAACTTCGCCGCGGAAAACCCTATAATTATTATCCGCGCTGACGGGCATCGCCGACGAAACGCTTGCCGGCGCGCCGCCTGCCCCGCAGGCGCTCAAAGAGCTCGCCGCCTTTGCCGAAGGATGTATCCTTGCGGGGTTTCGCCTGCAAGTTTCTGGATCATTACGGTGCGGAATGCGGCGCCAAGTTTACGCAGGATCGGGTGGATATTCTGCCCATGGCAAAGCGGCTGCTTCACAAGAAAGTGGAAAATTATAAACTCAAGACGGTCGCGGAATATTGCTATTACCGTGAACCTGTCGAAACGCTTCCGCAATGTGCGGAGGCGGCGGCCGATATACTGTTTTCGCTCGCGAGGCGGCAGGAGAGAAGCCATAACTATGTGCATCCGTACCGGATCACCGTTCCGCGCCGCAAAATCCGCTATGAGATCACGGGCGCGGAATTTACGATCGCCGAAAATCTCATGCGGTGTGCGCTGTTCGGAAAAAGTCATCCGCTCTTTCCGCTTTGGGTGTACAAATGTGCCGAAAAACTCGAATACGTCAGCCGTTTTGTGGATAAAAAGGATGAAAAGCTGCCGCAGCATGAATATGAAAGTATCTTTACGGGATATAATGAGGCTGTTTGGGAAACAAAAGAGCGGCTGGAGGGCGGGAGGTTCCGTAACGATGGCGACTATGAGGTTACGGATGAACTCTGCGAGCGGGTATTTGCAATTTACGACGCCGTGCGCGTTTCCTGCATGCCCTATCTTATGAGCCGAACCGAAACCTATCATCCGGACGAATACGCCTCCATCATCGTACAGGCGGTGGAAACGGAAGGAAAGGATAGGCAAATCAAAATCGATTACGACAATTTATATACGAAGTATGCGATTTACGGCAAATAGAAAACTTGGAAAAGAATGCCCGCAGGTTGCTGAAAATTCTGCCATGCAGGCGGTCGTATCGGTTTTTCAGCATCGTATATTTGCAATAAAAATTTTTAAAAGAAATATTGACAAAGGAAACATACATGATATAATAAAGACAGATAGCACAAAAACAGAGTGCAGAGAAGTGAGAGAGCAAACAAATGGAATCGGACAAGGATGCAGCACAATGCCATTGAAAAATGACATTGTGCTATTTTGCTTAAACGGGGGTGAAAACCGATGCGAAAGGCAACCGAACAGAAAAAGACGAGAAAGGAGAGAACGGCTATGAAAAAGATAAAAATACTGACGGTAATGTTGGCGGTGATGCTGACGGGGGTGTGCATCTTCGGCGGGTGCAGCCGCGAATGGGAGGTGTATACGGGGGAGGTTGAAGGCGGGCCGCTGTACAGCCTGGAAGAAATTTACGAAGCCCGCGCAATCGGTTGGCGCGACTTTTTGAATATCGCCTACCACAACGGGGATATAGAGCGGAACAAATGGCTCCTGCAAAATTTTGAGCCGGAACCCATCGGAGAACTGAACGAAGAAACGGCGCTGAAAATGCGGGAGAGTATGGCGGAGGAGTACAACGATAGTCATTCGGAGGCGACGGCGGAGAACTTTTTTATCGAAGTATATCTCGGTTGCTACAACGGATATTATGCTGCCCGCTTTTCGGATAATCTTTCTGCTGAAACAGGTGAATATTTAGGCCCGGATGCTTATGTATACGAAGTCGGGGGAATAAAGTTCGATTGCCCTCATACAACGCGAATCTATTTATGGAAAGAAAATTAAGGAGATTACAGGCGCTCGGTTGGAGGAGCGGCGGCAGGTACTTGCCGCTGCAGGACGACATCTCTTCCGTGGCGTATTGGTACTCGGATACGCTTGCGGACGATTATCCCCCGTTCCCCTCGGCGGACGAGCTGGAAATAATTTGATTTTGACGGGCAAAACCGCCGCGGCTACGGCATCGCAGCCGCGGCGGTTTTTGCGGCAGAACGGATAAAGCAGGAAGCTTGTCAAAACCGTATATTTGTGCTAAACTATAACTCGCAATAAGCCGCAAAGGGGATGAAACAATGGAAGGGTTCGGAAAACGATTGAAAGAACTGCGCCAGACGGCGAAAATTACGCAATCGGATTTGGCGGATAAACTGAATCTTCATCCGCAGACTGTTTCCAAATGGGAGAGGGGGTTGTCGGAGGGCGGCGCTCGGCATATCGCTGGAAAAGCTGCTCGGGAGAGAGGAAACCGAAATATCGTATGTCGGAACTTTCCGGGCGGAAGCATTCGGAAAAATGCTTTCCGAACTGCGCGCCGGCAGGGGAGAGAGCCAGGAGGCACTCGCCGCCGCGGCGCTTACCTCGCCCGACGCCGTTTCGCGTTGGGAGCGCGGCATCACCTGCCCGGATATTGAAAGGCTTTCCGCTTTGGCGGAACATTTTGAAGTCCCCGTATCGAAATTGTATTGCGGGTATTCCGAAGCGCCTGCAGCGGAAAGTGTCGCGTTCATCAAAAAGCGGAAACGGATTTCTGCCGTGTCGATCGCCGCCGCGGCAATCCTCCTGCTCGCCGGCATATTGGCTTTTGCCCTCCTATGGCAAAGCCGGGCTCCGAACCTGTATACCGTAACGCTTGACGGCAACGAGGTTTCGGTCAGCGAAAACGATTGGTTCACGCCGCAAACGCCCGCGCGCGACGGGTACGATTTTATCGGTTGGGAAGACGAACGGGGCGGGACAGTTTCGTTTCCGTGTAAAATCACGGAAGACTGCACCTATACGGCAGTTTTTGCGCCGCACGAATATACCATCGATTACTGGCTGAACGGAGGCTATTTTCTGCAAACGCCGCAAAATACGTTTACGGTGGAGAGCGGTTTGCTGGAAATTCCTTTGCCCGAAAAGGACGGCGCGGTGTTTGAAGGCTGGTACACGGCGGCGGATTATTCCGGCGAGCCGATCACGCAAATTCAATGCGCGGGAGAGAACGTACAGCTGTTTGCGAAGTGGAGCGATGCGGTTTACACCGTTCGCTACGAGCTGAACGGCGGCGTTTTGCATGGAGAAGAGAATCCCGAAAGCGTAACTTCCGCCGGCGGATACGAGCTGAAAGCGCCTGTCCGCCAGGGGTATATTTTTCTGGGGTGGTACGATCAGCCGTACGGCGGCGAAAGGTACGAGAGCGTCGGCGGGGATTCCGCAAAGAATATAACGCTGTATGCGCTCTGGCAGAAATGCGACGATCTGTTCACGGTATACTATGACCTGAACGGCGGAGAGCCAAATGCAGAAAATCCCGTATCCGTCGGGGCGGGGGAAGTGCATAAACTGAACGGGGCTTCCAGAACGGGATACACCTTCCTCGGTTGGAATACCGAAAAGGACGGCAGCGGGGAATACGTCGAGTACCTTTACGGGGTGGACGAAACGCTGTATCTGTATGCGGTATTCGAGCCCAAAGCATATGTGATCCGCTACATCTTCGAGGGCGCGTATGAGGGCGAAGAAACCAACCCGAATACGGTCGTTTACGGCGAAAGCGTAACGCTTCTGCCCGTTGAACTGTACGGGCATGAATTTATCGGCTGGTACGACGCGAAGGAGGGCGGCAATAAGATCGGCGTCATCGATGCGGGCAATATTCTCACCGTCACGACGCTGTATGCGCGTTTTGAGCCGCTCGAATTCAAATTGAAGTTAAACGCGTGCGGCGGTACGTTTGCGTCGGACGGCGCGGACAGAACGGAGCATACGCTTACGATCCGCTTCGGGGAGACGATAACGCTGCCCGATTGCAGCCTGACAGGGCATGATTTCCTCGGCTGGAACGAAAGCCCCGACGGCAGCGGCGAATTTTACAAGTCTTTTACGGGCATGGAGGGCGATCAGTCGCTCTATGCGGTGTATGCGCCGAAAGAATACCTCATCCGCTACGAATACGACGGCGTGTTCGAAAACGGAAAGGTCAACCCGAATTATATTACCTACGGCGAAACCGTAGTGCTGCATCCGGTTTACCGGCCGGGGTATGAATTTGTCGGCTGGTTCGACGCAAAGGAGGGCGGTGAACAGGTCACCGTTCTCGACAAGAGCAATATTTCGGAGATCGCATGGCTGTACGCGCGCTATAAGCCTTTGCAATTTGAGATCACGCTCGATGCGTGCGGCGGCTCGTTTATTGCGCCCGACGGGGCAAAAACAGTCTATACCTATATATTGGAATACGGGCAGACGTTCGAACTTCCGCTGTGTACGCGCGAAGGGTATGCGTTTTTGGGCTGGCTCGACGAAAGCGGCAACGAAATTGCGGAAATCACTCCCGCCAATATGCGAGACATGACGCTGACGGCGGACTGGCTGCAGACAGGCGTGGAGTACCGTATCGAATACATCTCGGGCGGCGGCGCAATGAAGGAGCCGAATCCGGATACGGCTCTTTCCGACGTGAGCGCACCGCTGCCCGAACCCGTTCGGGAGGGGTATCTGTTCCTCGGCTGGTACGACAATCCCGCGGGCGCAGGGGAGCCGTATCTCTGCGGCAGCGCGGAATTTTTCGATTACGAAAAGACGAGCAGCGAGGTGACGATCACTGCTTATACCGGTTCTACGGGCGAAAACGTCGACGTGGTCATCCCGTCGGTCATAGACGGTTTGCCCGTAACGCAGATCGGCCGCAATACCGTCGCGCAGCACGGAGCCAATATGGTTCGTTACAGCATTTTCGGCGCGCCGGATTCCGCCCAAATTCGCTCGCTTACCATACCCGAAGGGGTTTTGATATTAAAAGAAAACGCATTCCGCACCCTGAAAGTGTCAGAGCCTTTGCAACTTCCTTCCACGCTCGAAAGGATCGAGGGCGGCTGTTTTGAATACTATGGGGGCGACATCGTTTTTTCGGACGAAGGCAATCTTACCTATATCGGCAGGTATGCGTTCCATGGCGTGCGCTTTGTCGGCACGCTCGTCATTCCGTACGGGGTAAAGATCATCGACAGCGGCGCGTTTTACGGGGTGAAAACGTGCGGCGTGATTTTGCCCGATACGGTGGAAACGATTTTCGATTCCGCATTTTACCAGCCGAACGGGTATTTGGATAAGATATTTATTCCCTCTTCCATAAAGTATATCAGTTATCCGTCCGCGCATTGCGTATATACTTCCTTTTCGGAAGAGGAAATAAAAGTTTTCGGTTCCGCCTGGGGCGGAGGGTATGCCGCATATAACGTGCAAAAGAGCACGGTAACGCTCATCGACGGGGAAACGCGGCAGCAGCTTTACGGCGAGGCGTTCGCCCTTCCGTCGCCGCAGAAGGACGGCTATACGTTTTTGGGCTGGCAGGACGAGAGCGGAGAATTTGTGGGGGATTGTTATATCCCGAACCGCAATGCCGCGCTTGTCGCCGTGTATGAGAAACAGTCGGAGAGCGACGGCAGAACTTTGAGCAGCGGCGCCGTACTCGACACGGATACGACTTACGAATTTACCCTTTTGGACGGGCAGGTGTTTTATTTCCGACCGGATGTCAGTCAGACCTGCCGCATCCTTAT
>CAJFFD010000053.1 GCA_904373255.1 uncultured Clostridia bacterium
GTGTACTTCGCATCAGATCACCGTGGAAGCCGTGGAGCATCTCGTGCTGACGGATTTGCAGAGGGTACTCGCCGCGGCGAGAGCGAACGAAAAGCAATTTGCGGAAATGCTTTTTTCCGTGCAGAGCAAAGAGACGAAAAAGGCGTTGGCGGCAAAGGCGAAAGAATGCGAAGAAGCGGAGAAACGCATCGCTGCGCTCGACCGTATTATCCAGACGCTTTATGAGGACAAGATAAGCGGAGCGATAACGCAGGAGCGGTTTGCGAGAATGAGCAAAGCATACGAACAAGAACAGCAGACTCTTACAGAGCGCGTCTCCAAACTGCGGGCGGAAATCTCTGCGGCAAAGAAAGAAACGGACAATGCGGCGAAGTTTATGCGCATGGTGAAACGATACACAGAGATAGAAAAACTCACGCCCGAAATCGTGCGTGAGTTCATAGAAAAAGTTATCGTGCATCAGGCAGAGAACATAGACGGGATACGCAGGCAGAAAGTAGAAATCATTTACAATTGCGTGGGCGCGATACCGTCTGAAACGCTGTAACAACTTAAATTCCCCAAAACGGAAAAGCGGCATAGTCCGTAAACTACGCCGCTGCTCCGTTAGGGTTTTATTCTCTATGAAAGGCACCCTAAATTGTGTTGCGGAAGCGGCTGAACCACGCGCGGCGGTAAGGGCAGTCAAAAAGCGGTCGGTCTGCCCGCGCGTCGGTTCACGCGAGCAGGCTGTGCCCGCGACGCTCAGCCGAGGGGGCCCCTTCGGGGTTTCGGCTGAATATCTCTCTGCGCCATACACCCGTTGTCTGATAGGCGACGGGTTTTTGCTTGTTGTGAATCCGGATATGAACGGCAGAGCGCCCTGCGGATGAGCCGCAGGGCGCTTTTGATCAATTTCTTCTCCGTAATAAAATCCGCCTTTGGCGTAACGCGCGAGGACGGGCGCGCCGCCGCGGCAGAATCGCTGCGCATTTACGCAAAAAAAACAAAAATTTCACTTGCATTTCATAAAACTTTGGCTGTATAATAATATTGCGCAAGTATAATATGCGTATACAGAGTGCGGGAGTATGCGTCCGCGCAATCCCGCGGCAAGAAATCCCGTCAAACGGAGGAAAAAACTATGCGAGTTCTGATCGTGGACGATGAAGAGATGATCCGCAACGTACTCAGGGAGTATGTAGAGTTCGAAGGGAACGAGGCGTTTGAGGCGGTCGACGGCATCCAAGCCGTCAAAATGTGCAAGGAAAACGATTACGATATCATTCTGATGGACGTGATGATGCCCGCGCTCGACGGATTTTCCGCCGTCAAGGAGATCCGCAAGTTCAAGGACATTCCCGTCATCATGCTCTCCGCACGCGGCGAAGAATACGACAAACTGTTCGGGTTTGAGGTAGGGGCGGACGATTATGTTACCAAGCCCTTTTCTCCGAAGGAAGTAATGGCGCGCATATCCGCCGTCACCAAGCGGCACAAGGCGGGGCAGCCTGCTTCGCGCGAGTCGCTTAAATTTGAGGGGTTGGAAATCGATATGAAGGGTCGTAACGTCTACGTCGACGGCGAAAAGCTGGAACTCACGCCCAAGGAATATGAGTTGCTGTTCTATCTCGTCAAAAACAACGGCATCGCGCTCTCGCGCGAAAAACTGCTGTCCGACGTATGGGGGTTCGATTTTTACGGCGACGACCGCACCGTCGATACGCACATCAAGATGCTGCGCAGCAGCTTAAAGGAATATCGGAAATTCATCGTGACCCTGCGGGGTCTGGGGTATAAGTTCGAGGCATGAAGCAGGCAAAGAGGCGTTTTCACAGCATAAACTTCATATTGTGGATGAGCTTTCTGTCCTTTGCGGCGTTCATCATTCTGATCACCTGGGTGTTTCAGTCGACTCTTTTGCAGGTGTTTTTCAACGCGCAGACGCAGCGCGACCTTGCGACCGTCGGAGAGGGGATGTACGAAGACCTCCGCCGTATGCCGCTCGTCGAGGGCAACGATTACATCGATAAATATATCCGCAAAGAGCAGAGCGAAAATCCCGCCGCGCAGATATTTCTGCTCAACGGAAACGGGGAAGTGCTATACCCGATGTACACGCAGGAAGAGGAGGAGTACGAGCTGTCCACCCCTCCCACCTTCGACATGTTTGCGGCAGTGCGCGGCGAATTGGAGGAAAAACCGGAGAGCGTCGGCGTGACCGTGCAGAAGTCGGACGGAGATTTCGTGTTTCTGGCGAAGGTAGGCTCCATTGTTTCCGCTTCCGGGTCAGTTCTCAGCGAATCGAACGATGCGTACTTGTATATTGACTATTCCACCGAAATCGCGTCGATGGCCATGGGCACCATGCGGGTGCAGCTGATCATGATTTCGGTCATCGTCATCTTCCTCGCGCTCGTCCTTTCGGCGCTCCTTTCGATGAAGCTGACAAAACCCATCACGCAGATCACAAAGGCAGCGCAGCGCATGGCAACGGGTGACTTTTCCGTCAATTTCAAGGGAGAATATTCCTATGCCGAAATGGACGCCCTGGCGGAAACGCTCGACTACGCGAAGGAGGAGATCGGCAAGTCGGACGAGCTGCAAAAAGAGGTGCTTGCCAACGTCACGCACGACCTGAAAACGCCGCTGACGATGATCAAGTCGTACGCCTGCATGATTCAGGAAATTTCGGGCGACAACCCCGAAAAGCGCGCAAAACACACGCAGGTCATCATCGATGAGTCTGACCGCCTGACCTCTCTCGTCAACGATATACTGAACCTTTCCAAAATCCGTTCCGGGATGGATTCGCTGAAAATCACCAATTTCAACCTTTCGGAGTTCGTGCATACGGTGTGCGAACGGTTCGACTATCTGCGCGAAACGCAGGGGTATGTCATCGAGCGCGACATCGAAGACGAGCTGTATACCGAAGCGGACATGGAAAAGATCGAGCAGGTCGTATATAACCTTATCGGCAACGCGGTCAACTATACGGGCGAGGACAAAAAGATCAGGGTCGGATTGAAAAAGGAGAAAGAGGGGGTGCTGCGCTTTACCGTTACGGATACGGGCAAGGGTATCCCCGCCGACCAGATCGACACCATTTGGGACAGGTATTACCGCTCTTCGGAAACGCACAAGCGCCCCATCAAAGGTACGGGGTTGGGGCTTTCCATCGTAAAAACGATTTTGCAGAAGCATAATTTCCTCTTCGGAGTAGAGAGCGAAGTGGGCAAGGGCAGTACTTTCTATGTGCTGTTCCCTGAAAAGTGAGGTGCGTCGGAGAGGAGTTTTGTCCGACGCGGAATTTGAAAAAAGGAGTAGCGATATGCCGGGAAACGAGCAGGAGAGCAGGGAACGGGAGTACCTTCGTCTGATTTCCGAAAAGTACCCGACGCTGCAGGCTGCGGCGACGGAAATGATCAATCTGGAAGCGATTTTGCGTCTGCCGAAGGGTACGGAGCATTTTTTGAGCGATCTGCACGGCGAGTACGAGGCGTTTTGCCACATCATGAACAACTGCTCCGGCGTCATCCGGGAAAAGGTCGAGCGGCTGTACGGCAAGGCGATGACCAAGCGCGAGCGAGACGAGTTCTGCACCTTTATTTATTACCCCGCCGCCATTATCGCGGAAAAGAAAGCCGCCGGCTCGGACGATAAAGATTGGTATCGCGTGCAGCTGCACCGCCTTGTCGAGGTATGCCGTTCCGTCTCCTCCAAGTACACGCGCAGCAAGGTGCGCAAGGCTCTGCCCGCTTATT
This sequence comes from uncultured Clostridia bacterium, assembly GCA_904373255.1. GTDB lineage: Bacteria > Bacillota > Clostridia > Christensenellales > Borkfalkiaceae > Borkfalkia. The sequence continues at coordinate 3,747 of CAJFFD010000053.1, forward strand.
TCGACTATATCATCGACGAACTGATCAATATGGATCGTGACGATTTCGACAAAGAGGCATATTACGGCGAAATTTTCGCCTCCATCATCGAACTGGGCAGGGCGGAACAATTCATCTATGCGATGACGGGGTTGATCAAGCGGCTCGCCGTCGATTCGCTGCATATCGTCGGCGATATATACGACCGCGGCGAAAATCCCGATAAAATCATGGATCTGCTGATCGGGCATCATAATGCCGACGTACAGTGGGGCAACCATGATATTCAGTGGATCGGCGCGCACATGGGCAACGAGGCGAATATCTTCGGCGTCATCGATCTTTCCCTCAAATACGACAATGCCGACCTGTTGGAAGAGAGTTACGGCATTTCCCTGCGCAAACTTACGGTATATGCCGCCGAGCAGATGGACGACGACGCGCGCTTTTACCCCGTCGGAACCGATCCCGAAAACGCGGGCGAGGAGGCACGCCTGACGGCAAAAATGCGCAAAGCCGCATTTCTGATGCAGCTCAAGGCGGAGGGCGCCATCATCGACCGCCGCCCCGAGTACGGCATGGAGAGCCGGAACATTTTAAAAAGCATCGATTTTGCGAAGGGCGAGTTCTGCGGCGCAAAGCTGAACGGCGCAATTTTCCCGAACGTTGACCCGAGGCATCCGCTCCGCTTTACGGCGGCGGAACGGGAAGTGGCGGAAGGACTGAAGCGTTCCTTCCGTTCCAGCGAAAAACTTGCGCGGCATATCGCTTTTCTGATGCGGCGCGGTTCGGCGTATAAAATCTGCAACAATAATCTCATTTTTCACGGCTGCGTGCCGTTGGAGCCGGACGGAAGTTATATGAACTTTTGCGGGTACGAAGGGCGCGCGTTGCTCGATTATTGCGATAAAACGGTGCGCCGCGCCTATTCCGCGTTCCGCCGCGGCGGCGAGGACGAGGAAGCGCTCGATTTCTGCTATTATCTCTGGTGCGGAAGATGTTCGCCGCTGTACGGCAGGGAAAAACTTACGACTTTCGAGCGGCTCTTCATCGACGACCCTGCCTGGCATAAAGAAGAGGACAACAGCTATTATATCTATTGCAAAGAAAAGAGTTTTTGCGAGCGGATTCTGCGCGATTTCGGCATAGCGGGGAAGTACAGCCACATCATCAACGGGCATGTTCCCGTGCGAACCAAATTGGGTGAAAATCCCGTCAAAGCGGACGGCAAACTTATCGTGATCGACGGCGGGTTCTGCAAAGCATATCATGCAAAAACGGGTATTGCCGGGTATACGCTCATCTATAATTCGCACGGATTGCGGCTGTGCGCGCACGAGCCGTTCGACAGCATCGAAAAGGCGATCGAGCAGCGCAGCGACATTCATTCGGAAGTGACCGTATTCGAAACGCGGCAAAATCGTCTGTTGGTGCGGGATACCGATACGGGAAGGGAGCTTTGCATGCAGCTGGAGGGTCTGAAATTCCTGATGCGCAGTTTTGCCGGCAGCGATACCTTCCCCGAAGGAAATCTGCCCCGCTGAACGACTGAAAAATAAAGAGTCCCCGCCGCATACGGGCGGGGACGGGGGTTGTCCCGAAATTCGCGTGTTTGCGGGTTTTTAATGTAAATGCAGGGTTTTTGATCGGAAACCCTGCATTTTTTATAATAAATTCCGCTATTCGCGCAAGCAAAACCACGCTTTTGCGCGGCGCACCTCTGTTTGCAAACACCTTTGCTTTTGGGAAGAGGGTGAATTTTTTGCCATTTATAATATGTGTGCCATTAAAAGGGCAAAAAAGAGGGAGAAACCGCCGCCTTGTCGGCTGGTTTCTCCCTTTCCTCTCGACAATTTGTTTTGTAATCGCCAAAGGCGATTGCGGTGCGCTCGTTTTCGCTATTGCGAGCAAGTGAAAGCCTCGCGCACCTTCAGATCAAAACAAATTGTGAGAACTTATTTAGACATACCTTCCTGCACCGCAACGGCACAAGCAACGGTCGGGAATTGACCATGTTGCTTGTGCCATTGAAAAAGGCTTCCGCATAGCGAAAGCCTTTTTAAGATTTATGGCATTTTAACAATTATTCGCGCAAGCAAAACGACGCTTTTGCGCAGCGCAACCCTGTTTGCAAACACTTTTGCTTTTGGGAAGAGGGTGAATTTTTTGCCATTTATAATGTGTGTGCCCTAAAAAAGGCAAAAAAGAGGGAGAAACCGCCGCCTTGTCGGCAGGTTTCTCCCTTTCCTCTCGACAATTTGTTTTGTCAGCTCAAAACAAATTGTGAGAACTTATTTCGCCATGCCTTCCTGCACCGCAACGGCACAAGCAACGGTCGGGAATTGACCATGTTGCTTGTGCCATTGAAAAAGGCTTCCGCAAAAGCGAAAGCCTTTTTAAGTTGCTTACTTAGACATACCTTCCTGTACAGCAACGGCACAAGCAACGGTCATACCGACCATCGGGTTGTTGCCGGCGCCGATCAGACCCATCATCTCGACGTGCGCGGGAACGGAGGAAGAACCTGCGAACTGCGCGTCCGAGTGCATACGACCCATCGTATCCGTCATGCCGTAGCTCGCGGGGCCCGCCGCCATGTTGTCGGGGTGGAGGGTTCTGCCCGTGCCGCCGCCCGACGCGACCGAGAAATACTTCTTGCCGTTTTCCACAGCCCACTTCTTGTAGGTGCCTGCAACGGGGTGCTGGAAGCGGGTCGGGTTGGTCGAGTTGCCCGTGATGGATACGTCGACCTTCTCCATAATCATGATGGCGACGCCCTCGTTCACGTCGTCCGTGCCGTAGCAGCGCACTTTGGCGCGCTCGCCGTCCGAGTAGGGGGTCTCCTTCACGATGGTAACTTTGCCCGTATAGTAATCGTACTTCGTCTGCACATAGGTGAAGCCGTTGATGCGCGAAATGATGTACGCCGCGTCCTTGCCCAGGCCGTTCAGAATAACGCGCAGGGGATTTTTGCGGACTTTGTTCGCGTTCTTCGCGATGCCGATCGCGCCTTCCGCCGCCGCGAACGATTCATGCCCCGCCAGGAAGCAGAAGCACTCCGTCTCTTCGCGCAGCAGCATCGCCGCGAGGTTGCCGTGGCCGAGACCGACCTTGCGCTGGTCGGCGACCGAGCCGGGGATGCAGAACGCCTGCAGGCCTTCGCCGATCGCTTCCGCCGCGTCGGCAGCCTTCTTGCAGCCCTTCTTGACGGCGATCGCCGCGCCGAGGGTGTACGCCCAGCCCGCGTTCTCGAACGCGATGGGCTGAATGCCTTTCACGATGTCATAGGGGTCGAACCCTTTGTCGTTGCAGATCTTTCTTGCGTCTTCGAAATCTTTGATCCCGTACTTGTCCATGACGGGTTGAATCTGACCGATCCTTCTTTCGTATCCTTCGAACGTGATGCTCATTGTCGGTGTACCTCCTTACTGTTTGCGGGGGTCGATGTAGGTGACCGCCCCGTCGGCTTTTTCAAATCTGCCGTAGTGACCAGTAGCCTTCTGCAGCGCTTCGTTCGCGTCCATGCCGCCCTTGATGAAGTCCATCATCTTGCCGAAGTTCACGAACTCATAGCCGATGACCTCGTTGTTCTTGTCGAGTGCCATCCTGCGCACATAGCCGTCCGTCATCTCGAGGTAGCGCACGCCCTTTTCGGCGGTGGAGTACATGGTGCCGATCTGCGAGCGGTTGCCCTTGCCC
>CAJFFD010000054.1 GCA_904373255.1 uncultured Clostridia bacterium
GAAGATGTAAGGAGCGAGCGACATGAGAATTGATACGATACAACCGGCAATCGGTTCCAACACTCCCTCGAAGCGCCTCGGCCGCGGCATCGGTTCGGGTCTTGGCAAAACGAGCGGCAAGGGCCACAAGGGTCAGTGGGCGCGTTCGGGCGGCGGCGTCCGCCCCGGTTTCGAAGGCGGTCAGACCCCGATCCACAGAAGGCTCCCCAAGCGCGGCTTCAACAACAAATTCCGCAAGGAGTACGTCATTGTCAACCTTTCGGCGCTTGCGGGCGTCGAGGCAGGCACGGTGGTGGATTATGACTATGTTATGGCGAACAAGCTCGCCAAGCAGGTCAAGGACAACAGCGGTCTGAAAGTTCTCGGCACGGGCGAACTCACCAACGCCATCACGGTCAAGGCGGCCAAGTTCTCCGCTTCCGCAAAGGAAGCCATCGAAAAGGCCGGCGGAAAAGCCGAAACGCTCTGAGCTTTTCGCTTTCCGCATCGGCGGAAGGGGGAATCGCGCTTTCCCGCTTCGGCGGGCAGTCTTCAAGTTTAGGAGAACAAGATGTTCGAAACTCTGAAAAACGCTTTCAAAGTAAAAGAGATCAGAAAAAAAATCTTTATCACGCTGCTCATTCTCCTCGTTTACAGGATCGGCTGCTACATCCCCGTTCCGGGCATTTCGGCATCCACCTTTTCCGATTACATTGCGGATGGCAGCAACAACTTCCTCACGCTGATGAGCGCCGTCACGGGCGGCGCGCTCGCCAACGGCACATTGTTTGCCCTCGGTATCGGGCCGTACATCAACGCGTCCATCATCGTGCAGCTCCTGTGCGTGGGCATCCCCGCGCTCGAGCGGCTGTCCAAACAGGGCGAGGAAGGCAAAAAGAAGATCGCCCAGATCACCCGCTGGCTCACCCTTCTGCTCGCGGTAATCCAGTCGATCGGCATCATCGTCAACTTTGCAAATCAAGCGGACGCAATCCGCACGAGCGTGTTCTTCGATCAGGCGTGGCTCGCATACATCTTCATGGTCATCGTCTATTCGGCTGGCGCCATGCTCACCATGTGGCTGGGCGAGCGCATCACCGAACACGGCGTCGGCAACGGCATTTCCCTCATCATCTTCATCGGTATCCTGTCCACGGCGGGCAATATCCTCATCGTTGACCCGATCATGAACGCGGTTGAAAATTCCGCTTCCTTTGACGCGGTTCAAACGATCATTTCCACGGTCATCTTCTGCGTGATCGCGGTCGTGCTGTTTGCGCTGATCGTAACCGTCGACTTGGCGGAGCGCCGCATTCCGGTGCAGTACGCCAAACAGGTCAAGGGCAGGAAGATGTACGGCGGCCAGGCAACCGTCATCCCCATCAAAATTTCGGGCAGCGGCGTCATGCCTCTCATCTTCGCGTTCGCGATCATCAGCCTTCCCGACCTCATCATGGGTCTGTTCTGGCCGAACAGCGACGCTTATTCCAACTACCAGACCTGGTTCAGCCAGGGTACCGGCCCGCTCGGCTGGCTGTACATCCTCGTGCTGTGCTTGCTTATCTTCGCGTTCTCTTTCTTCTACGCGCAGATCCAGTTCAACCCCGAGGACGTTTCCAAGAGCATCCAGCAGAACGGCGGCTTCATCCCCGGCATCCGCCCGGGCAGACCTACGGCGGACTACCTGAAAAAGATCTCCAACCGCATCACGCTGTTCGGCGCGATCTTCCTCTCGCTGGTCGCGTTCATCCCGTCGCTTGCGTTCAGCTTCGCGGGCGAACAGTATGTGAACGTGTTCTCCACGACAGGTATCCTCATCGTCGTATCCGTCGCGCTCGAGTTCGACAAACAGCTCCAGTCGCAGCTGATGATGAAGAATTACAAGGGATTTTTGAAGTAAGACTTTCGGTTCGCATCCGTCCCGCAATACGGCTCACGGCATCGCTTTCCGGCGGGTTGCGTACGTCCGCGTGCGCGCCCCTCGCAGATGCTCGCCTTTTTCGCCCTGCGGGCGGCTGCTTGCCGTAAGATGATATTGAATTTCCGTATGCCGGAAATTTCCGGCAAATCGCGTGCGTTTGCAGAAATGTGTTTCTGCCCGCGCAGGCGGCTCGGTTTTGTCCTTCGGCAGAGCCGTGAGGCGGAAAAAATCGGCATAAAACAATCTATAACCGTTGAAAGGAGACAGTATGAATATCATCCTTTTGGGCGCTCCGGGCGCCGGCAAAGGCACGCAGGCGACGCGCATCTCCGAAAAATTCGGTCTGCCGCACATCTCGACGGGAGACATCTTCCGCGACAATATCAAGCGCCAGACGAAGATCGGCATGCTCGCCAAGTCCTATACCGACAAGGGTCAGCTCGTTCCCGACGAAGTGACCTGCGAGATCGTCAAGGATCGGCTGCAAAATGCCGACTGCAAGAACGGCTACCTCCTCGACGGTTTTCCCCGCAATCTCTTCCAGACGGAGGAGCTGGATAAGTTCTCCAAGGTCGACGCGGTCATCAACATCGACATCGACCTCTCCCTGCTCATGGACAGGTTGTGCGGCCGCCGCGTATGCAAGGAGTGCGGCGAAAGCTATCACGTCAATTTCTTGAACGGCAAAACCACCTGCGAAAAGTGCGGCGGCGAGCTGTACCAGAGGAAGGACGACAACGAGGAAACGGTGGGCAACCGCCTCAACGTATACAGCGAACAGACAGCCCCGCTCATCAAATTCTATACCGAAAAGGGCGTCCTCCGCAATGTGAACGGTGTGGGCACCATCGAAGAGGTGTTCGCCCGCATCTGCGACGCTTTGAACAAGTAAGCGTCAGGGTTCTATGATTACGATCAAAACAGAGGCAGAGATCGATGCAATGCGCGAGCCGTGCGCGATCGTGCGCGACACGCTCGCCTACGTCGGCTCCAAGGTAAAGCCCGGGGTCACGACGGCGGAGCTGGACGCATTCGCGGAGGAGTACATCCGTTCGCGCGGCGCCGTTCCTTCCTGCCTCGGCTACTGCGGGTATCCCGCGAGCATCTGCGCGTCCGTCAACGAGGAGGTCGTCCACGGCATCCCCGGCGAGCGGCATCTGCGCGAAGGCGATATCATCAGCGTCGACCTGTGCGCCTATAAAAACGGATTCCACGGCGACGGCGCCCGCACCTTTGCGGTCGGCAAGATCGGCGAAGAAGCGCAAAAGCTCATCCGCGTCACCGAGGAATGCTTTTGGGAAGCGGTCAAAAACCTGCGCGCGGGCACGCCTCTGTACGACATCGGCGCAACCGTGCAGGCGCATGCGGAGGCAAACGGTTTCTCGGTCGTGCGCGAGTACGTCGGGCACGGCATCGGCAGGGAAATGCACGAAGACCCGTCCGTTCCCAACTTCGGCAAGCGCGGCACGGGCATCCGCCTCAAAGCGGGCATGGTGCTCTGCATCGAGCCGATGATTCTGGCGGGCAGAAGGGAAGTGGATGTCCTTCCGGACGGCTGGACTGCCGTCACACGGGATAAAAAGCCCGCGGCGCATTATGAAAACACGGTAGTCATCCGCGAGGACGGCGTCGAAATACTCACCATATAAAGAGCGGCGGGGAGCCGCGCGGGAGAGTTATGAAAGTACAGAACCCCGTGGTCGGCGGCGTTGCGCAAAGCGTTGCCGGGCGGGATAAAGGGCGGTTGTATCTGATCGTCGGCATCGAAGGGGAAAAGCTTCTCCTGGCGGACGGCAAATACAGGGAAGCCGCCAATCCCAAAACCAAAAACAAAAAGCACGTCAGGCTGCTGCCGGTCTTTCACGCGGAGATCGCGGAGAGGCTCGGGCTGGGCAAAGACGAGAACAGCGAAATCCGCGCCGCGCTGAAAGCCGCCGCGGAGGAACGCAAATAAAATTTCGGAGGAAACATTGTGTCCAAAGACGATGTAATCGAAACCGAGGGCAAGATCGTGGAAGCGCTGCCGAACGCTACGTTCAAGGTGCAGCTCTCCAACGGGCATGTCATCACGGCGTACATTTCGGGCAAGCTGCGCATGAACTACATCCGCATCATTCCCGGCGACACCGTGAAGCTGGAAATGAGCCCGTACGATCTGACCAAGGGCAGGATCACGTGGCGCAGCAAGAGCTGACGCGGCGCAATTTTCTTTCGGCACGCCCTTCTTTGCGCGGCGGCTGCCGGGCAGAGTAGCAAGAACCATTCAAAATTATTTCGGAGGAAACAGTTATGAAAGTCAGACCGTCGGTCAAGCCTATGTGCGACAAATGCAAAGTCATCAAAAGGAACGGCAAGGTCATGGTGATCTGCTCCAAGAACAAGAGCCACAAGCAGAGACAGGGCTGATAGGCACGAAAATAACCGCGGGCGCGACGGCTTAGCCGCTTCATTCCAACTTTTCGCGGCGGCGCGCGTCCGGAAGATATAAATCCAACACCATTTTATTTTCAAAATCAAACGGAGGTCAAAAGGACAATGGCACGTATTGCCGGTGTAGATTTACCCAGAGAGAAAAGGGTAGAGATCGGGCTCACCTATATTTAGAAGCAGATTCTGGCTGCGACGGGCATCAATCCCGATACGCGCGTGAAAGATCTTGACGAAAACGACGTATCCAAACTCAGAGAATATATCGACCACAACCTGCGCGTCGAAGGCGAACTGCGCGGAGAGGTCAACCTCAACATCAAGCGCCTGATGGAAATCGGCTGCTATCGCGGTATCCGTCACAGAAAGGGGCTGCCCGTCCGCGGACAGAGCTCCAAGAGGAACGCGCGCACGAGGAAAGGCCCTCGCCGCACCGTTGCGAAGAAGAAGTAATGCGCAGGAGGTAAAAATCAGATGGCAGCAGTGAAAAAAGTTACGCAGACAAGAAGGCGTAAAGAGCTGAAAAACGTCGACAGGGGACAGGTGCATATCCAGTCGTCGTTCAACAATACGCTCGTAACGATCACGGACATGAGCGGCAACGCGATCTCCTGGTCGAGCGCGGGCAGCCTCGGCTTCAAGGGTTCGAGGAAGGGCACTCCGTTCGCGGCGCAGATGGCGTCGGAAACGGCGGCGCGCGCAGCGAAGGAGCACGGCCTCCGTTCGGTCGAGGTCTATGTCAAAGGCCCCGGCGCAGGCAGGGAATCGGCAATCCGCGCGCTCGCGAATTGCGACCTCGAAGTCACGATGATCACCGACGTTTCCCCCATCCCGCACAACGGATGCAGGCCCCCGAAGCGCCGCAGAGTGTAATATAAGGAGAGAAAGAAATGGCAACATACAGAGATTCCAAATGCCGTCTCTGCCGCAGAGAGGGCGCAAAACTCTTTTTGAAGGGCGACCGCTGCTATTCGACCAAGTGCGCGTTTGAAAAGCGCCCCGTCGCTCCCGGCGCACACGGCGCAGGCAGGAAAAAGGTCTCCGAGTACGGTCAGCAGCTGCGCGAGAAGCAGAAGACCAAGCGCATCTACGGCGTGCAGGAAGGTCAGTTCCGCAAATACTATGAGATGGCAGACCGCATGAAGGGCATCACGGGCGAAAACATGCTCTCCCTTCTGGAGCGCCGCCTCGACAACGTCATTTACCGCATGGGCATCGGCGGCTCCCGCGCGCAGGCGCGCCAGCTGGTCAACCACGCGCATTTCTCGGTGAACGGCCGCACGGTCAATGTTCCTTCCTACATCGTCAAGGCAGGGGACGTGATCGCCGTCAAGGAAAACCGCAAAAAGGACAAATATTTCGAACAGATCAAAACGATGAAGGTCGGCAACATGCCCAAATGGCTTGAATTCGACCCTGAAAAACTGGAAGGAAAGGTCATCGAGCTTCCGAAACGGGAAGACATCGACAGTCAGATCGCAGAGCATATGATTGTCGAGTTCTACTCCAAGTAATCAGTAAACGCCGAATAAGGAGGTAACAAGCCATGATCGAAATGGATATGCCCAGGATCGAGGTGGAGGAAAACGAGGCGAAGAGCTATGCGAAAATCGTCGTCGAGCCGCTCGAAAAGGGCTTCGGTCTTACGATAGGAAACTGTTTGCGGAGGATACTTCTTTCGGCGCTTCCCGGTGCGGCGGTACAGGGCATTCGCTTTTATCCCGACGGGCTGGTCAAGCACGAGTTTTCCGCGCTTCCCGGCGTGAAGGAGGACGTTCCCGAAATCATCCTGAACCTCAAAACGCTCGCCATTCAGACGGCGTCGACGGATAAAGATTATGTAAAAACTCTGCACGTCTGCAAGGAAGGCCCCGTAGTCATCACGGGCGCTGACCTCGAGCAGGATGCGGAGGTGGAGATCATCAACAAAGACCAGTATATCTGCACGATCGACGAGGGTGCCAAGATCGACATGGAGATCACCGTCGGCCGCGGCAGGGGCTACAAGGGCGCCGGTTCCAACAAGAACCACCCCATCGGCTATATCCCCATCGATTCCATCTATACCCCCGTCAAAAAGGTGAACTACAACGTAGAGAGCACCCGTGTGGGGCAGAGTATCGACTACGATAAACTGGTCATGGAAGTGTGGACGAACGGCGCATTTTCCGCAAAGGAAATCGTGTCGCTCGCTGCGAAGATCATGCAGGATCATATCGGCCTGTTCGTAAACCTGTCCGATTCCATCAAGGGCATGGACATCCTCGTCAAAAACGAGGACGACAAACAGCAGCAGGTATTGGCGATGGCGATCGAGGACATGGATCTCTCCGTGCGCTCGTACAACTGCCTGAAACGCGCGAACATTCACACCGTGGAAGATCTGACCAAAAAAACCGAGGAAGAGATGCTCAAAGTGCGCAACCTCGGCAGAAAGTCGTTGGACGAGGTCATCTTAAAGCTCGAGTCTTACGGACTTTCATTAGAAAAAAAGGAGGATTAACATTATGCCTGGAAAATTGGGCAGAACCAGCGAACAGAGGATGGCCATTTTGCGCAATCAGGCGTCCTGCCTGCTCTGGTACGGAAAAATAGAGACGACGAAGGCGCGCGCGAAGGAGCTGCGTTCCTACGTCGAAAAAATCATCACTACGGCGATCAATACCTATGACGACACCATCGAAGGCAGCAAGGTCGTCACCGAAAAGGTGGGTAAAAAGGAAAAAGAGGTCACGGTCACCGTCGTCAAAGACGGCCCGAAGAAGCTCGCCGCCCGCCGCAAGATCATGAGCAAATTGTACGATTTGCAGGAGATCAAGGCGTTCAACGAGAGCAAGTCTGCCTATAAGGCGCGCACGAAGGAAGTGGCGCATCCGCTCATCGAAAAGATCTTCAACGAGATCGCGCCCAAGTATGCGCAGCGCAACGACGAGAAGAACTGCGGCGGCGGTTATACCCGCATCATTCCCCTCGGCGAGCGCCGCGGCGACGCTTCCGAAACGGCGATCATCGAATTGGTGTAATTGCCGCATCGGTTCAGTACGATTAAAAAACGGGACGGTATGTCCCGTTTTTTCGTTGTAAGCGCGCTGCATTTGCGGAACCGCGCCGCGGGTTCATCGGCGCGGAGGCATATGACGTCGCCCGTTTGCGGGGGTGAGGTCTGCCGCACAAAATATCGCGGCTCTGCGCTCTGCACGGTATGATGCCGCGTCGGCGCCGCCGGCTCGCGGGGTGCGGACTGCCGCACAAAATATCGCGGCTTTGCGCTCTGCACGGTATGCTGCCGCGTCGGCGCCGCGGGTTCATCGGCGCGGAGGCATATGACGTCGCCCGTTTGCGGGGGTGAGGTCTGCCGCACAAAATATCGCGGCTTTGCGCTCTGCACGGTATGCTGCCGCGTCGGCACCGCCGGCTCGCGGGGTGCGGACTGCCACGCAAAATATTGCGGCTCTGCGCTCTGCACGGTGTGCTGCCGCGTCGGCGCCGCCGGCTCGCGGGGCAACTGCAAACCCGCCGTCAGAGTAAGCGCGGCGATTGGATTTCACAGAGAAATCGGTAACGGGAGTGTCGGGTGTGAACATTTATTTGGCAAGTCCCTTTTTTAATGAAACGGAGCGGAAAAACCATGACGCCGCCCTTGCGATCCCGCGGGAAAAGGGGTTGGAGGTCTACGCCCCTCTGTTGCATCAGCGCGGCAGGGAAAGTGTTTCGCGGAAAACATGGGCGGAAGCGACGTTCCGGGACGATGCCGCCGCGATCCGGCGCTGCGACGTACTCGTGCCTCTCTTTTACGGGCTGTATTCGGACAGCGGCGCAGCGTGGGAATGCGGTTACGGGTATGCTTTGGGCAAAAGGATCGTTGCGGTGCATCTGCACGAAGGAAAGTCGAATTGCATGGTCAACTGCTCCTGCCACGCAAACGCGCGGGGGCTGGATGGACTGCGCGCGTACGATTTTTGTGCGCTTCCGCCGATAAATGATTACGGGTGAAATGGGCTGCAGGCATACGCTCCGCGGCATATGCATGGGAGGGCGGATCAATGTGCCGTGCGGTGCCGTGATGTTTTGCCGTATGCGCGGAAAAACATCTGTCTGATTCCGCATTTGTGATAATTCGCGGGAAGTTTGCGTTAATTTTCCCGTAACGGGAAAAAAGTGCTTGACGATTCAACCAAGAAAAGTTAAAATAATAGGGTAACGGATATTTGCAGAAAAAGGCAAACCACGGCGCTGCGCCCGTCGGCAAGACAGTGCGGCGAATGCCATTACAGGAGGAATTATGGCAAAGGCAATCATCGGAAAAGCATGCAAGCTGTTTTCCGTAATCATCGCGGCGGCGGTATTGGCTGCGTGCGTGCTGGTGTTTTCGGCATGCGAGAGCAAAAACCCCGAAATCCGCATCACCGTTTCGTTCAACGGCACGGAGTATGAACTCGAATATAAGCTGTACCGCAGCTATGCGCCGCAGACCGTCGCGCATTATATCGAACTCATCGATCTCAACTATTTTGATAATACCGTCATTCACGATTATCAGGACGACCGCATGATCGGCGGCGGATTCACCTACGAGGGCATGGAAAACGGCGACGTGATGGACGATCTGATTCAGCTCGATTATGACGGCGCAACGACAAATTCCGACGGCTCTTTGAAGCTGAACAACATTTCCGTCTGGACGGATGCAGATCACGCGCAGGCGACCAACCGCCTGTACGGCGAAACGAGCCTGAACGGGTTCAGCGTGGAAAACGGCGGATTGAGCAATAAACTCGGCGCGCTCGGTACCTATACTTATGCCCGCAGCATGGCGGGGGATTCCGACGAAGGGTTCGGCATGAATACGATGGTGTATACCCGCCAGTCGAACGGACAGGACGGCGCCAGCGCTTATTATAAGAACAGCTTCCAGGGAATGTTCTACATCTATACGAGTACGAGCAGTTCGACCGGTTCGGAGTATTGCGTGTTCGGCGAGCTGAAGGACAAAGATGCCGAGAGCAAGTTCCAGGAACTGCTCGATGCGATCGATGCATATACCACGGATAATGAGCTTGACAGCTTTACCGAAGAGTTGAGCGATTCCCGCATCGAAGATTCGTTGATTTCGGGCGGTTCTTACGAGCCTGCGGACAATTTCCTTGTCCCGCAGTGCAAGATCATTATTGAAGACGTAACGGTAACGAAATATTGATGCCGTAAAAACGGGCGCCCCGCAGAAGCGGGGCGCCCGTTTTTGTTCTGCAGGCAAAGCATGCCGCGCCTTGCCTGAACGGAAGAATTCTGCGCGGAGGTTGAATAAACGGCGTCGGCTTGCATTGGCGACGCGGGCAAAAGAGGGGGGCATCCGCGGTCGCGGATGCCCCATCGGCTGTCAATACGGTTTATTGAAAAGCGCAGAAAAATTTGCCGCGGCGTTTGCGCGCTTCTATCTGTTCCGCCGCGTAAGCGCCGCCACATACAGGAGAAATCGGAGAAAATAGAACAGGGAGGTAACGAGCGCCGCAACGTAGGTCATGGCGGCGGCGGAAAGCACCTTCGAGGCAGCTCTCTGCTCCTCGCGCGTCACGAGTACGCCCGTTTCCGCGAGCATGCGCTTGGCGCGGCGGGAGGCGTTCAGCTCCACGGGCAGGGTCACGAGCGTAAACACGGTCGAAAGTCCGTACAGGCATACGGCGATGAATACGACCACGTTGCCCACCTCCGTCGTGGCGAGCGTCCATTCGAGGATGACGCCGATGATGACGAGCGGAAAGGCGAGCATCGAGCCGATATTTGTCAGCGGCACCAGCGCCTTGCGCAGTTTGTAGGGCAGGTATCCCTCGCTCCGCTGTACCACATGCCCGACCTCGTGCGCGCACACCGCCACGGCGGCGACCGAGTTGGAACTGTAGGTGCTTTCCGAAAGGGTAACGGTCATCGCGGCGGGGTTGAAGTTGTCCGTCAGCTTTCCCTTCCCCGGCACAACGGCAACGTCCGAACAGCCGTTCTTTTCCAGGAGCATGCGCGCTACGTCGCTGCCCGTCCAGTCGGTGGAGGTAGGCATGCGGCTGTATTTGTTGAAGGTGGAATGCACCCGCGCGCTCGCCCATGCCGCCAGCAGAATGCACGGCAGCAGGATCAGCCCCGAAACCAGGTATATGAAATAGATGTCCGAAAAAAACATAGCTTTCCTCTAGTGCGGAAATATCGGGGCAGGGGAGAATCTGCCCCCGCCCGGATTTAGTATAACACGAACGTCGGCAAAAAATCAATCGGCGCACGGAACTTTTTTGCGGAAGGCGCGTGGGAATTATCCCGAAGGCGCATGAACGTGCGGGCGGTGCGCTCTGTATGTGCGCCTGTACCCGCGGAACGGCGCGCTGCAATGTGCGCCGGCGTAGCGGAGGCAGTATATACAAATATAAAGCAGCGGTAAACGGCGCCTTCTCCCGCTATCCGACGGGTCGGATATTGCCGATTTTTCCGCCATCCGTTTCCGCCTCGAAAAATCTGACGTCGAACGCGTTTTCCGCGCGGCGGTACACCAGTCCCGCCGCATTGATCTGCCCGTGCGCGAGGTAAAATATTTCCTTTGGAAGATATACGCCGCAAAAGTCGCCGAGGTATTCTTTCAGCAGCGCCTTTCGCCCGGCGAGCGCGGGGGTAAGGTAGGGCGCGGGGTCGCCGCCCGCCAAAATTTCCTGAAAAAACGCGAAGGGGATCAGCTTTTCGTGCAATGCTTCGGGGCAGAACCCCTCGCGTGCGTGTACGGTGTAACTTTCTTCGGCGAGAGTGCCGTTTTCCGCGCGGAAGACCCGCTCCGCCGTGTGCCCCGCGATGTCCGCGAACGCAAAGGCAACGCGCAGCTTTTCTCCGCAGGAAAACCCGGTCACCGCGTCGCGGAACACCTCGCGCGCAGAGGACGGAATAGAAACGCTCGCCGCCGATCGTCTGCTCGCCGGGCGCGTAATCGTCCGCCGCGGGCAGGTCGAACAGCCCGAACCCGCCGTTTGCCTCGAGGGAGAGCTGCGGTTTTCCCTCCGAAAATACCGTCATCAGCGCGTCGCCGAAACGCTTCTGCACCAGCATGCGCATCGACGTGTCGCGCGGGGCAAAGCGCACGAATACGTCCGCGCCGCAGTCGTAGCGGTATACGTCGGCGCAGGCGGGCGGCGCGGCGAAAAAACCTTCGCCGATGCGGAAGACGAGGGGCAGAAGGTCGCCGTCGTCGGGCAGAAATTCTGCCAAAATGCTCTCCTGCCCGATGTCCGCGAATTTTTCCGCCTCGCCGACGGAGCCGAGCAGCGCGCCGCCCAGCCGAAGCATGCACGGCTTTTCCGCCGAAAAATGGATGCGCATGTCCGAGCCTCCTTGCCTGCCGCGCGGTCAAAACAGGAGAACCGCGCGGAAAATCTGTCGGGATATCGTATGTATAAATTCATAAAAGTATGTCAATAATGAGCGCGGAAACCAATAACGGAGGTATTTTTTATGGATAAGATCAACGGTTATCCGCGTTCGGAGGCGGAGGAACTGGTGCGCTACGTCGGCGAGGGCAGGCGGATGGGCAAAACGCTCACGTCGCTGTTCGCTTCCTACGGCAAGGCGCACGGCAGGGCGGGCGGCAGCGTGCGCAACTATTACTATAAACTGCTGAAAACGAAAAATGCCGCGCCGCTGCTCGCGGGCAAGAATCTGCGCGCCGAAACGATCGTGCCGTTTACCGACGCGGAGACGGAGGAGATGCTCCGCAGCATCCTTTCCGAGCGCAAAAAGGGGTGCTCGGTGCGCCGAGCCATTGCCAACGTATGCGGCGGCGACGCGAAGAAGATGCTGCGCTACCAGAACAAGTACCGCAACATGCTCAAAAAACAGCCGGACGCGGTGTGTGCCGCCGCAAAAAAAGCGGGCATAACGGTCGAAGTTTCCGCTTCCCGCCCCGCCAAGACGGAGCTGCAAAAGCGGGTGGAGGCGGAGATCAACGCGCTGTATGACCGCCTCGCCGTGTCGCTGCGGGAGGAGAACGAGCGTTTAAAGCGCACGATCGAGCGGCTCAACGAGGAAAACGAGCTTCTGCGCCGCGCTTCGCGGGTCAAAAACGCGCTCATCGCTTCCCGCTCCGCGGAAAACAAGGCGGCGAAGTAACTGCTGCGGATGTGCGCGTCCCTTTTGCGCTTCGGCGCGGCGCTACGCTTTTGCCTGCGCCGTGCATATCTTTGCTTTTTTGCCGCATACTGTATTCGAAGGCGGCGATGCCGCCGGTACGGAGGAATATAAGTATGGAAAAATTTATCGCGGGGCTCGCGCTCGGCGCGGCTGTCGGCGCGCTCTGGGTCGCCAACAGCAACAAGACGCGCGCCCTCGTCAAAAAGGGACAGGAAGAGCTGAAGGAAAAGATGGACGCCTACATCGACGAAAAACTCGCCGCCATGGAGAAGGAAGAAGAACCTGCCGCGGCAAAAAAGAAATAAGGCGAAACGGGAAATGCAGGGCTCCGCGCGCGGGGCGCCTGCATTTTCTTTACAAATTTATTACAACTCCCCCCGAAAAATCCAAAAAATCGTGAAAAATCCGTGCTATAATGATAGAAGTAAGAAAAAATGTTGTCACGGAGGAGAACGCCATGCCGTCTACATACGCGCACTATAAATTCGGTAAACAGGTTCTGGAACAATATCCCGCCCCGCTCGCGGACGTCGTCCGCGCGCATCGGCAGCTGTACAATATCGGGCTGCACGGGCCGGATATTCTTTTTTATTATAAGGCGCTGACGAACAACCCCGTCAATGCGGTCGGGTTCGGAATGCACGGGAAACCCGCGCGCGAATTCTTTGCTCCGGCGAAGGAGGCGTACGCCGCCGCCGAGGATAAGGGCGCCGCGCTCGCCTATCTGTTGGGATTCGTCTGCCACTTCGCGCTCGATTCCGCCTGCCATGGCTACATCGAAAACAAGATCGCCGTTTCGGGCGTGACCCATACGGAGATCGAGAGCGAGTTCGACCGTTCCCTGCTGTTGCAGGACGGGCGCGACCCGCTGTCGGCGAAGCTCACCTATCACATCGCGCCGAGCGAAGCAAACGCGCGCGTTATCGCGCCCTTTTTTGCGGGCGTGGACGAAAAGGAAGTGCGGAAGGCGCTGCGCTCCATGCTCTTCTACAACGAGCTTCTGCGCGCCCCGCATCAGCCCAAGCGCGGGTTCGTGCGGCTGTGCCTGCGCCTGACGGGCAAC
>CAJFFD010000055.1 GCA_904373255.1 uncultured Clostridia bacterium
GATTCTCGTCTACAGCCGCAAGGACGGAACGTATTCCTACACCGACCAAACACTGACCTTTGACGAATACGAGCAGGAATATTGGTGGCGGGGAACGGAAGGCGATCGCAGCTTTTACGACAGCGAGGAAAGACTGTTAAAGGGCATCGCTCCCCTGCTCGACGGAATGACCGAGCTGTGAACGGATGAGGAGAATTGAAATGCGAAAATTAGATTCCCCTGCTAAACTGATCGTAGGTTGTGTATTATGCATTACTTGTACGGCTTTTTTAGTGGTCGGATGTTTATCCAAAAAAATTCCGGAATATGCGGGCAGTATTATTATACCCATTTTTACCCTGGGAATTTTTTTGATCATTTATTCTTTCGATTGGCGTCCGCATATACGATATAATCTTTCAACCCAGCAGTGCATTGACTTGTTGCGTTGGAACGGTCTTCCATCCGAAGCCATGCGGGTCTATTTCAATCAAGAAGGTACAAAGCGCATTGTAATATGTACTCAAGTTGATGGCAGATATACTTATCTAGTTGAAGATCTTCATTTGTTTAGCCCGGAAGAATTCGAATACTTTGGCTACGGTAAATGGGAATTCCATACAGGCTCTTCAATTCCATATGAAACTGAGGCTTCACTGCTCACAGATATTGAGCCCCTGCTCGTCGGCATGCAGGAAGAAGTGCTGCCTCCTTCCCTTGATAAAACATTGACTATTGCAAAAAAACACAAAAAATAAACCACATAGTTAGGTTCAAGATTATGGCAAAATCGAAATCGGTATATGTATGCTCCGAATGCGGGGCGCAAACACCGCAGTGGCTGGGCAAATGCCCGCAATGCGGAAAATTCGGGACTTTGGTCGAGGAAATTGCGGAGATTCCTGCCGCCAAAAAGGAACCCAAGCGCGAGCGCTCCGCACTCTCCGCCCGCCCCGTCCCTTTGAATGAGGTGCGCGAGGAAAAGTTCGAGCGGGTATCCTCGGGCATCGCGGAGCTGGACAACGTGCTCGGCGGGGGCATCGTGCCCGGCTCGCTCGTGCTCATCGGCGGCGACCCCGGCATCGGCAAGAGCACCCTCTTAACGGAGGTCTCCGCGCACCTTTCACGTACGCAGAAAGTTTTATACGTCTCCGCGGAAGAATCGTGCTCGCAGGTGAAGATGCGCTGTTCCCGCTTGAAGCTCGACTCCTCCAACCTGCTCCTCCTGAACGAAACCTGCCTGGAAGACATCGAGGAGGCGATTGCGGACGAAAAGTTCGTGGTCATCGACTCCATTCAGGCGGTGTACACGAGCGAGCTTTCCTCGGCGGCTGGCTCCGTCGGGCAGGTGCGCGAATGCGCGGGCAAGCTGCAGCGCATCGCCAAGGGGCGGGGCATCACCTTCTTCATCGTCGGGCATGTGACCAAGGAGGGCGCGCTCGCGGGGCCGAAAGTTCTCGAACACATCATGGACACGGTGCTCTACTTCGAGGGCGAGCGAGAGGAAAATTTCAAGATCCTGCGCGCGTACAAGAACCGCTTCGGCTCGGTGCAGGAGGTGGGCGTGTTCGAGATGACGGGCGAAGGCATTTACGGCGTTTCCGACTATTCGGGCATCTTCCTCTCCGAAACGCGCGGGGAGGCGGCGGGCAGCTGCGTGACCCCCTCCGAAACGGGCAACCGCTGCATGATGGTGGAAATTCAGACGCTGATGGCAAAGACCGCCTACGGCCTGCCGCGCAGAATGCCGCTGGGCGTCGATTACAACAAATTGGTTTTACTCATCGCCGTACTCGAAAAGCGGTGCGGGCTGCCCTTTTTCAACCAGGACGTGTACCTCAACGCGATGGGAGGAATCCGACTGAACGAGCCAGCCGTCGACCTCGCCGTGTGCGCGGCTCTCGCGAGCGGATACAAAAACGCGCCCATCGACAAGGACACCGCCGTGTTCGGCGAAGTGGGTCTGACGGGCGAGGTGCGCGGCGTGACCTTCGCCGAAAAGCGGGTAAACGAGTGCGTGAAGATGGGATTCAAGCGGGTGGTATTCCCCGCCAAAAATTTTAAAAGCGTAAAAAAATTCGAGGATAAGATCCGGCTCATCCCCGTGCAGTTCGTCAATCAGATGATCAGAAAGCTCTTCCCCGACGAGCGGCAGCAGGCGCAGACCGAGGAACAATGAAGCGCGCAAAATGCGGCTCGCGACAAGGCGCGGCAAATACAAAGTCTGCCAAACAAGCGCTCGCGGAAAGGCGCGGCAAAGCGCCGGTTTACGGCGAAATCAGCACTTACGGCAAAATCAGCGCGGCGTGCCGATAAACAGTGTTTCACAGCAAAATCAGCGCGGTGTGCCGATAAATAGTGTTTCACAGCGAAATCAGCACGGCGCGCCGATAAACAAGCACTCTGCGGCGAGCGCCAAAGATATGCTCAAAAAGATAATTTGCGGATATACGCGCGGCGGGGCGCCCCCTATAGGCGCCCCGCCGTTTTTATGCTCGGTTTTTCTTCGCTGTTTTATCCGTTTCGTCCTTTTCGGATTCGGTTCCATCCGTCTTTTCCGCGGCGTCCTCCGAAAGCAGCTTCGCCATAGCTTCCAGCCGCTCCTCCGAAAAATCCTCCCGCAAAGGCGCAAACCTGCCGTATGCCAATTTGTCGTGATGGATTGTCATTTTTTATCCCTCCCCGTATAAGAGAATACCATAGCCGCCGCGGTTTGTCAAGCGCAAAAAAGGCGAATGAATATTCACCGGCATAACCGACGGATTTTCTCTTTTGAATACAAAAAGACCGCCCTTGAACAGGGCGGTCGTCGTTCAGATCAGAACGCAGCGGATTATTTCCGCTTGTCGCGCTTTTCTTTCAGCTCCGCTTTGCGTGCGCTCTCCGCGTTCGCCGCGGCTTTATCCTTCGGCTTGATCAGAAGAATGACAACAATGCCGATCAGGCACAGTACGCCGATCCCGAGGAACACAAGCGACCAGATGTTGTTTTCCAACCAATACGTTTCACCGCGGATAACGTCTGCATCGGCGGCGATTTCGATATACTTCGCTTCCGTTTTTGCCCCGAGATTATCCGACGTAACGATCAGCTCTACCTTGTAGAACCCGCGCTCCTGCGGTACAAAGCTGAGCGAAGAATCGGGATTCCACGAATAGTCGTTATCGTTGTTCTCGTCGTCTTCGTCGAGCGTATCGTCGTATTTATTGATCAGTTTCCATTCGCCGAGTTCGCTGATGGTGCCGTTTTCATCCGCCGTGCGCAGCTGCGAAGGCGTAATCCCGCGGGTCGGGTCTTTCGCTTCAAAATAATACAGGCGGTAATGCTCGGTGTAGCTGCCGCTGATGCCGACGATCTCGAAATCTTCGACGGTGTACGTTGCGTCAACGTAACCGGTATCGTCGTCGTCTTCAGGCTTCTCGATGGAAGGCCCCGTATACTGCACCGTAAACTCGAACGTCACCAGGTTCGCAGCCTCGAAAACATTGTCGGTTGTGATGTCGTCTTCACTGTAACGGACTGCGTCGTCCGGCCCGGAAGCAAATATACCGACCATCGCATTACCGGCGCTGTTGGTGGGTACGATGCGAAACTGATAGCGCCCTTCGGCGGTCAGTTCGATGCGGAGTTCGTCGTACGAACCGCTCACCGTCTTCACCGAAGAAGAGGAATCCGTCCTGTAATAGACGGTGAACTCCATGTCTGTATAGCCGCAGGTGCTGTCCTGCACATATTCTTTAAAAGCGGGGATATAGTAGTACGCGTCCTCGCCGACCTGAATGCTTTCGCCGGCATCAACGTCGCCGTCCTTATACGAAGCCGCTTTTACCTTGTCCTGATACGGTTTGATATTCTGCTCATACCAGGTATCGTAATCGTCATCGCCCTTTAAAGGAGCATCGAGCGTTATATTGCCGCTGTCGTCCTTCGTATAGGTGATGAAAGTCGTAGCAGGCGTTTCGTCGACCTCGTTTGCATCGAGAACGTCGATAAACCCGTTTCCGTTCACCTGCGCAGACCAGTCGATGAGATAATTGGCGGAATTGTCGCCGTCGGTAACGCTGTAAGCGATGCTGATCTGCGGCTCGTTCGTGCCGAACGTTTCGGGGAAGAACAAAGTATCCGAATCGAGTGCGGCATATACGCGCGCCGCATCGCCCTCGCCGATGGTGAGCGTGGCGTTTTCGTCTTCCGGATCGGTCTCCGCGTTGAGACCGGGATAGTAATAATATTCGTCCGTCGTGATGCCGGAAGTATTGCACACGTCGATGGCGAGCGTGTCCAGCGAAATTTCCGTACCGAAGAAGAACTGACGTATGTCGTTATTGACGACCAAAGCGGGAGGAGTATCATCCTGAACGTCGCCGCTCTCGTTGATCGCGAGGCTCTGCCCGTTCAGTTCCTGCACGTTGAAATCTGCCCCGTCCCCCGTTACGCCCTCAGCCTTGAACGTGAGCGGCGTGAGCGGCGTTGTCGCCGAAGCGGAGGCATAGCGGGAATAGTACCTGCCGATGTTGGTAAACGCGTCGGCAACTTCCCCGTTGACGGTGAGGGTGAAGTTACCGCAGCCGTCGTCTTCGGAAAAAGCGATTTCGATTTTGCCCATATCGGCGGCGGCGACGGAAACCCCGCTCTCCGTTCCGTTTACGGAAACAGCCAGCGAACCGTCATCCTGTTTGGTAAAAACGACTTCGTTGGTCGTTTTTTCATCTTTGCTCATGGAGAACTGCGAAGACTCCATGGCGACGGTAAACGAATCGAAATTCGAATTCACGAATCCGAGCGTGAGGCTGAAATAATTTTTTTCGCTGACGAGCGCATCCCCTTCGGAAGGAGAGAACCACCGCAGCGCAAGGTTGCGGCGGAAGGTCACGCTTTTGCTGTCGCTGCTCAGCCGATAAGCGAGATAGCTTGTCTGCGCGTCCGAATACTCTGTAATGTTTTCCGCGTTCGACGAATTGAATATCAGCGTATTATCGACATCTTTTGCCGACGCGAACATAAATACCGCGCTCATCGCCGTCATCAGCAACGCAAATACAGCCGCCAATGACAAAGTTCGAATCAAATGCCTCTTCATTCCTTTGCTCCCAAATCGCAAATTAGTGTAACGGGGCAAACGACGCCCGCAGGCGCACTCCACCCCGAAAAATACATGTACTTGAATATTTTACATTATATGCGGACTTTTGTCAATCGCATTTTTTCCCTTTCGCCAAAATTTTAACTTTTTCCGCGCACTTTGCCCCGAATTTTACAATTCAATCACAAATCGTAAATTTTTGAGAGGTCGAAATGCTTCCACGGCGATCCGTCTTCGGGCGGCCCCGCCACAAAGCGCAGCCGCTCCTTGGTGACGGGATGGGTAAAGGCGAGCGAATACGCCCACAGCGCAAGGTTGCCCTTTTTCGCGTTTTCGCCGCCGTAGCGCATATCGCCGTAGACGGGCGTACCGATGTTCGCCATCTGCACGCGGATCTGGTGCGATCTGCCGGTATGCAGCTTGATTTCGGCGAGCGCACACCCCCCTTTCTCCTCTCTGACGAAGTATTCCAGCGACGCCATCTTCGCGCCGTCGGTCGTGGGCGGGCAGACGTAGACCATGTTGTTGACGGCGTTCTTTTTGAGATAGTTGACGAGCTTTGCCTGCGGCTCCCCGGGTACGCCCGCCAGAACGGCGAGGTAACGCTTCTCAAAGTCGCCGCTGCGCATCTGTTCGCAGAGCCGCTCCGCCGCCTTGCTCGTCTTGGCGAACACCATTACACCGCCCGTCGGTCTGTCCAGACGATGCACGAGCCCGACGTATACATTGCCCGGTTTGTTGTACGTCTCCTTGATGTAGCGGCGCACCTGCTCGAGCAGGCTGTCGTCTCCGCTCTCGTCCCCGCAGGTCGGAACGCCCTGCGGCTTTAAAACGACGATGACGTGGTTGTCCTCATGCAAAATGGTGAGTTCATCCATGAATATAAATCCCTCCCGCGCCGCAGGGAAGGGGGATTCCCTCCTCGGTGGGCAGCCCGACTTCGTATGCGTCGATGCACCCCTGCCGCCCCCGCAGGCACAGTTTTAATATATTGTATAGGACGGCGGGCTGCAGACCCGTCGTATAGCTGTTGATGAGGAAAAAGAGCGGCTCGTCCGAAAGCACCTGCTCGCACAGCTGCACGAAGGGGAAGAGGCTCTCCTCGATCTTCCACATTTCCCCGCCCGGGCCGCGGCCGTAGGAGGGCGGGTCCATGATGACCGCGTCGTACTTGTTCCCCCGCCGGATCTCCCGCTGAACGAACTTTTTGCAGTCGTCGACGATGTAGCGGATGCCGCTGTGGATGCCCGAGAGGCGCGCGTTTTCGCCCGCGCGCTCGACCATGCCCTTCGCCGCGTCGACGTGCGTGACCTCCGCGCCCGCCTTGGCGCAGGCGACCGTCGCCCCGCCCGTATAGGCGAAGAGGTTCAAAACCCTGATCTTGCGCCCCGCGTTTTTGATGAGCGAGGACATGACCTCCCAGTTCGCCGCCTGTTCGGGGAACAGCCCCGTGTGCTTGAATCCCATCGGCTTGACCTTGAAGCGGAGCTCCTTATAGGAGACCTCCCACTCGGCGGGCATCGGTTTGCGGTATTCCCACGCGCCGCCGCCCTTGTCGCTGCGGCGGTAGACGGCATGGATGCCGGGGTAGGCAAAGAGGTCGCGCTGCGCCGCCCAGATGACCTGCGGGTCGGGGCGCAGGAGCACGACGTCCTTCCACCGTTCCACGATGATCTTATAATCCTTCCAATCTTCTGCGATATGCATAGAGTTTACCTCACGAAAACCGCGGCAAGCCGATGCCTGCGATTTTCCGTGTGAGTAATTCATTACTTGTTTTTTATCACGGTAAGGGTCGCCTTTTCGTCGCCGAAATCCCATTCCTTGGTGTAGCCCTCGGCGCTGCCAGCCTCGATGCCGTCCGCCAGAACGACCTTGGCGATGGCGTCTTTATGCCCTTCGAGCACCTTGGCGGTCTGCCCCTCCGCCGCGTAGTACACGCGGATGCGGTCGGTGACTTCGAAGCCCGCCTCCTTGCGCATCGTCTGCAATTTGGAGATGAGCTCGCGCTCGATGCCCTCGTCGATGAGTTCGGGCGTGAGTTTCGTATCCAGCGCGACGGTGATGCCCTTATCGCTCGCGGAGATGTAGCCCTCCGCGCTCTCGGTGGAGATGAGCAGATCTTCCTCGCAAAGCTCCACTTCCGCGCCGGAAATCTCCGTCTTATAGGTGCCGCCGTTTCGTACCGCCGCCACGACCTCGGCTCCGTTGCACGTTTCGAGGAAGGTGCGGATGCCATTCAGGAGCTTGCCGTACTTCGGCCCCAGCGTCTTCATCTGCGGCTTTAATTTATAGGTGACGAGCGCGGACGCGTCCTTCGCCTCCGTCATCTTTTTGATGTTCAGCTCGTCGAGGATGACCCCCTTCAGCTCGTCGTTCAAATCGAGGTCGCGTTCGGTCGCCACGACCATCTCCGCGAGCGGCTGGCGGTTTTTGAGGTTGCCCGCGTTGCGCGCGGCACGACCCAGAACGACCACTTCCAGCACCGAATCCATGCCCTTTTCGAGCTCTCGATCGATGGCGGACTCGTCGCAGACGGGGAAGGCGCACATATGCACCGACCTGGGCGCGTCCTTATAGAA
>CAJFFD010000056.1 GCA_904373255.1 uncultured Clostridia bacterium
CGCGAATCTCGCAAAAGAGATGCTGCGATTCGCTTGATTTCAGAGAAAACCCGCGGGCGCGCGGCTTTGCCGCTGACCGCCTGTTTTCTCTCTTTGCGCGCTTTTTCAGGGCTCTCATACCTTTATGCGCGCAAATTCACTCTTTCCGCGTATGCCTTTCGGCATATTGAGGGCAAAAACGAAAATTGCGATTTCCGTTTTTGCGAGTTATTATTTTAATCGAGTTATTATTTTAATAATATTTGCGCGTTACAAAGCCACCAGTGCTGTTTGCCGAGATTTTTACGAATCTTCCTGCTCCGCAGAAAGCTGCGCTTCCCTGTCCGCAATGGCGAGGCTCTCGAGCATTCCGCCGATGTCCCCCATCATGAAGGAATCGAGCGAATACAGCGTGAGCCCGATGCGGTGGTCGGTGACGCGGTTCTGCGGAAAGTTATAGGTGCGGATGCGCTCGCTCCGGTCGCCCGTGCCGACCTGACTTTTGCGGTTTTCCGCATAGTCGCTCTGGTATTTGGAATTATAATAATCGTACAGGCGGCTCTTCAAGACCTTCATCGCCTTTTCGCGGTTCTTGATTTGCGAGCGCTCGTCCTGACAGGTGACGACGATGCCCGTGGGCAGGTGGGTGATGCGGATGCAGCTCTCCGTTTTATTGATGTGCTGACCGCCCGCGCCGCCCGAACGATAGGTATCGATCTTCAAGTCCTTGTCGTTGATTTCCACCTCCACGTCCTCCGGCTCGGGGAGCACGGCGACGGTGACGGTGGAAGTATGGATGCGGCCCTGCGACTCCGTTTCGGGAACGCGCTGCACGCGGTGCACGCCGCTCTCGTATTTCAGCTTGCTGTACACCCCCTTGCCCGATACGGTGAACACGACCTCCTTCATGCCGCCCAGCTCCGTCTCGTTGCAGTCGATGATCTCCGTTTTCCAGCGCATGGATTCGGCGTAGCGGCAGTACATGGAATACAGCTCCGCCGCAAACAGGTTCGCCTCGTCGCCGCCAGCGCCGCCGCGGATCTCCATGACGACGTTGCGCTCGTCGTTCTTGTCCTTGGGCAGAAGGAGGATGCGCAACTCGCCGTGGATCTCTTCGAGCCGCTGTTTGCAGGCGTAACCCTCCTCGGTGAGCATGTCTTTGAGTTCGCGGTCGGATTCCGTTTCGGCGGCGGCGAAGGCGTCGTTCATCTCCTTTTCCGTCTTTTTGTATTCGAGATACTTTTCGGCGGTTTCGGCAATGTCGGCATGCTCCTTGGCGCACTGCGTCCACTTTTCCGGCTGGGAAATGACGGCGGGATCCGCCATCTCCGCGGACAATTTATTGTATTTTTCTAAAATGTCTTCTAATTTTTTAATCATAATAACCTAAGTTCACGAAAACCTCCCGTGATTGAAAGACAACCCCATTGCCCTCGCTTTGCTCGGGTCAATCGGAGTTTTCCTCGCCGCGCGATAATTTAGGGGCACGCATATTACATAATCGCGCGGTTTCACCTTTCCTGCAAAAGCAAAAGTATTTGCAAATACGGGTGCGCATTTGATTATTATATAAAACCAAATACTCACGGAAAATCGCAGCGAAGCGAGATTTTCGTGAATAAGGCGGCGGAGCCGAGGCGGAAGCGAGCAATGCCCGGAAACCAGCCTCGGGCGTAGCCGCTAAAAGCGCGGTTTTGCTTGCGCGAATTATTTATTTTATCCTTCGCGCAAAATCTCTCAAAAGAGATGAGAGCTTTTGCTTGATTTCAGAGAAAACCCAACATTCGCCGCTTCCTGCGGCTCTGTGTTCGGTTTTCTCTCTGCGGCGATATGTTACGGCTCTCTTAATTTTTAATCGCCGCATTCACTCTTTCCGCGTATGCCCTTCGGCATATTGAGGGCAAAAGCAAAAAGCGTGGTTTTTGCTTTTGCGAAAGATCATTTTAATAATATTTGCGCGTTCCAAAATCACAATTTTGGATTAGCGCACTCCATTTGCCGATACCTCGACTCACGGAAGGGGTGAAGCGGCGGCATTATACAATATGCGTGCCCTTAAAGTTGCCGCCGCGAGGGGAAAACCGCTCGGGTTTCCCCTCAAAATCGTAGAAATTTGTTTTGTCAGCTCAAAACAAATTTCACGAGTTTTCATAATACCGCCCGCACGAACCGTTCGACATCGTTGAAATCGCGCGAGACCATCGTGTAGTCGAATTTTTTGAACAGTTTTACGATCTCCTGCGCCTGCCCTGCGCCGCACTCCACGAAAAGTGTGCCGCCGCGCACGAGGTGCTTGGGCGCTTCCACTGCCAAACGGCGGTAGAAATCCAGCCCGTCCTCCCCTCCGTCCAGTGCGGAGAGCGGCTCGAAATCCTTTACTTCCTTCTGCAAGCCGGGCAGATCTCCCCGCTTAATGTAGGGCGGATTGCAGGTGATGATGTTGAATTTGCCCTTCACGCCCGAAAGCATGTCGCTCTCGATAAATTTGATGTCGGCGCCGTTGCGGCGGGCGTTGTCCTGCGCGACTTCCAGAGCCGCCGCGCTGACGTCTGCCGCGGTGACGGAGACGAACTTGCCCTGCAGCTCCTTTGCCATTGCCACGGCGATGCAGCCGCTGCCCGTGCAAAGATCGAGGATCTTATCCCCCTCCTGCGCCGTTTTGATGGCGAGTTCCGCCAGAAGCTCCGTTTCGGGGCGGGGTATGAGCACGCGCCCGTCCACTTTGATCGTATAGCCGTAAAATTCGGTGTCGCCGAGGATGTACCACAGCGGTTTGCCCGTGAGCCGCTCGCCGGCGACGGCGTCCATCTCGCGCACCTTGCTGGGTACGAGCATCTTGTCGCACTTGTCCAGCTCGCTGCGCGGCACGCCTGCCTTGACGGATACCAGCCACTCGGCGTCGCTCTCGTCGATGCCCTCGGAAGCGAACAGCGCTTTCAGCTCCTCCGTGTACTTTTTTACCGACTTGGAGACGACGAAATCCGTCTCCTGCACGCCCGCGTCGGCGTCCATCTCCGCGACCTTTTTGAAGGCGGCGATGGCGACTTCGAGCATGTCGTCCGTCGGCTCGCGGGTGGTGAGAAGCTGCAATGCGAACCCCGGCGCCTTAATGGGCAGCAAAATTTTGCTCTGCGATTTTGCCAAAAGTTTCAAAACTTCGTAGGAAATGCCCGCAACGAAGGGCAGGAACAGAATTTTTACCGCGAATTGGATGAGATAGTTGACGACTTCCCCATACACGAAAAAGTTGAGGTATTCATCGCACACCCAGTTGACGACGGAAAACACGACGATGCTGACCGCCATGACGAGGAACAAAAACGTGGTGCCGCAGCGGTCGTGGATGCGGGAGCAGGTTTTCGCGTTTTCGGGCGTGAGCTCCATCCCCTTTTCGAAGCAGGTGATCGTCTTATGCTCGGCGCCGTGGTACATGAAAACGCGGCGGATATCCTTCATTGCGGTGATGGCGACGATATACAGAATAAAGATCACCAGCCGCAGACCGCCCTGCGTGAGGTTGTAGCCGATGGAATAGCGCAGCCCGCTCGCCTCCGAAAAGATGAGATTGGACAGCCACATGGGGAGGGCGATAAACAGCCCCACCGCCAGAACAACGCCCAAAAGGGTGGCAAGAAAGGACACCGCGGACATGATGTTCAGATGCAGCTTCTGCTCGCACCACTTTTCAAAGCGGGAAGGTTCCCCTTCGTCGCCGTACACGGCGGCGCTGCGCATGAGAATTTTCGAGCCGGTTACCAGCGACGCCACAAAATTGACCACGCCGCGCACGATGGGGATTTTGGAAACGCGCTTCATACCCTTGGATGTATTGAGGCGGCGGCTCTCCACCTGAATGCGGCCCTCAGGGTCGCGCACGGCGGTGGCGTACGCCGTTTTGCCGCGCATCATCACCCCTTCGAGTACCGCCTGACCGCCGATGTAGGTGCGGTTTTCCTTTTTTTTCTGTTCTTTTTTGTTGCTCATATCGCTCCGCGCCGCAAATTCCCGTCAAAATTTCTGCCCGAAGGGCAACCGGGCGGCAAAAAAAGAAAAATCAGCCCCAAGAATACACTCGGAGCTGAAACACATGCTAAATTCCGTATCTTTTTTTGAACTTATCGACTCGGCCGCCTGTATCAACGAGTTTCTGCCTACCGGTGAAGAAGGGATGACATTTGCTGCAAATGTCCACTTTGAGGGTGTCTCCTTTTTTGGTCGTGCCGGTCTTAAAGGTAGCCCCGCAAGCGCACGTCACCGTCACCTCGTGATAATCGGGATGTATATCGGGTTTCATCGTATCACCTCTCTTACGCTTACTCTCTTTATCAAGATGCTGACTTATTATATACTATTTCGGCGGGCAAGTCAAACAGAATGGGGCGGCTTTGCAAAATTGTGCGGCAAATTTTTTGTTTTTTTGAAGAATCGGGAGCGGGGAAAGCGCGGTTTCCGCCGCGGAAAGCGGGGTATTCTGCGGCTGCCGCGGGCGCGGATACGCTTTTTTGTGCGTTTTTTGCTTGCAAAATCGGCAACATTGCATTATAATGAACGGTACAAGGGGTTCGTGCGCGCCGATATGCGCCGGGCTGCCTTTAAAGGAGTGCTATGAAAACCTGGAAGATCCTTTCCCCGAAAGTGCTTACCGAAGAGGAAAGGCCGGACAACATTACGGCCGACACGCAGGCGAAGGTCAAAGTGACGCAGGTGCTTTTTACCGGCACCGAACTTTCTGCCTATCTCGGTCATCCGAAGCCGAAGTATCCGCTGATCCCCGGCAGATTTGCCGTGGGCGTGGTGGGCGAAACGGGAGCGGCGTGTACGGTGGAGAAAAACGAGCGGGTGTACTTCCGCGATTGTTCTCCCTGCGGCGCCTGCCCCGCCTGCCTGCACGGCGACGCCGACAACTGCGCCGAGCCGAAAACGGCGGGCGTGAACATGGACGGATACATGCGCGATTTCGTGGTGGCGCAGGAGAGCGGGCTGTCGCCCCTCCCCCCTTCCGTTTCAGACGACGAAGCGCTGTTCATCGGCATCGTTTCCCACTGCGAGGCAGTGATCGACCGCCTGAACGTGGCAAAGGGTACGCATGTGGCGGTGCTCGGCGCGGGCGAGATCGGCAACATCCTGTCGCAGCTTCTGATCTACCACCAGGCGGTACCCATCCTCATCGATTCGGACGAGGAAAAACTCGCCGTCGCCGCGCAGTGCGGCGTGTATTACACGGTGAAGGCGGACGAAACGATGGAGGAAAACATTGCGCGCATCACCGGCGGACGGCTGGCGGCGGGAAGCGTGTATTCCAGCTTCTGCGGGCTTGCGCCCGACCTGCCCTTCGGCATTACCGCCGCGGGCGGCATCGTCGTCTATACCGGGTACGGCTTCCCCGAAATTTCGGCGCAGCTGAAAACCGCGCTGGACAAACACCTGACGCTCACCTCCGTATCGAACGACCGCTCGGGCGACGCGGCGGCGATCAACCTGCTCGTAAACAAGGCGGTGAACCTTGCGCCGCTCAATCCGCAGAAATACCCCGCCTCCAAGCTGGCAGAAGTATTCCGCGGGGAAGCGGAAAAGGCGGAAGCGGGCAAACGCACGCAATGTTGCATCATCAACATGCTGTAATTCTCGCCGGAGGCAGCGAATGAAATTCCGAAAGATACTCAGATTTCTGACGAGCAAGTTTTTGCTCGTCTGTCTTTTATTGCTGGTGGAGATCGCGCTCATCCCCGCGCTGATTATCGGCGCGTCATACCTGTTCAACCTCACGCCCATTCTCACCGCACTGCTCGCCGCGATCGATCTCATACTCGTGCTGTATATCATCAATTCGGACATCAACGCGGAATACAAGATCGCGTGGATCGTACCCATTCTGCTCCTGCCGTTCGTCGGGTGCATCCTGTACCTGGCGCTCCGCCGGCGCCAGACGCCGCGGCGCAAGCTGAAAAAGCTGATGACGCACCTGCACGGCGTTGACTGCCTGTACGCGCAGAGCATACCGATGATGCAAAAATACCGCGATAAGAGCGACTTTGCAGCCCAGTGCGCCGAATATATCAGCCGCGAATGTCTGCTCCCCGCCGCCGACTGCTACGATGCGGAATATTTCCCTTCGGGCGAGGCGTACGCGGAGCGGCTGCTGGCGGAGCTGAAGCAGGCAAAAAAATTCATTTTTCTCGAATACTTTATCATCGCCGAGGGCAAATTTTGGGGGGACGTACTCGAAATTCTGAAACAAAAAGTCGCCGAAGGGGTAGACGTGCGCATCACCTACGACGACATAGGCTCCATGTTCAAAGTCCCCTCCGATTACGACAGGCAGCTGGAAAAGCTGGGCATCCGATGCCTGTGTTTCAACCGCTTCCGCCCCGTACTCGACGTGGCGCAGAACAACCGCACCCACCGCAAAATTGCCGTTATCGACGGGCATACCGCCTTTACGGGCGGGGTGAACCTTGCGGACGAATACATCAACGCCACGCACCCGTACGGGCATTGGAAGGATACGGGCATAATGATCCGCGGGAAAGCCGTGCAAAACTTTACCGCGATGTTCCTGCAGCTGTGGACGCTGAAGGGGGATAAAAAGGACGATTACACAGACTTTATTACCGAGGCGCCCGAAGGCGACTGCCTGTGCATACCCTTCAGCGATACGCCTTTCGACGACAGCACCTATAACGGGCAGCACAACCTGTGCGAAGACCTGTACCTCAAAATCATATACCACGCGCGGAACTATGTGTACATCAACACCCCCTACCTCATCATCGACGGGGAAATGAAGCGTGCGCTCATCACCGCCGCCCGCTCGGGCGTGGACGTGCGCATCACCGTGCCTGAAATTCCCGACAAAAAATATGTGTTCGCCCTCACGAAGGCGTTTTATTCCCAACTCATCAAAGAAGGCATCAAAATCTACCGCTATACGCCGGGGTTTATCCATGCCAAGAGCATCGTCAGCGACAACCGCTGCTGCATCGTGGGAACGTCGAACATGGATTTCCGCAGCTTTTACCTGCACTGCGAATGCAACGCCATGTTCTTCGACCGGAGCATGAGCGAAAAACTGCACAAAGATTATCTGGAAACCTGCGAAAAGAGCCACCTGGTAACCGAAGAGGAGATAAAGGTCGGTTTTCTCGGCCTCGTATACCGTTCGGTGCTGCGTATCTTTGCGCCGCTGATGTGACGGGAACGGGCAGCCGCGCACCCATTTTGCCTGCGCGCACCCGCCGGCGCCCCTGCCGCCTCGCGACCGCGAACGGCGGCACGATTTTACCAACGGAAAAACGAATTTTATGATCAGACTGATTGCCACCGATTTAGACGGAACCCTGCTCGACGCCGAAGGAAAGATGCCGGCGGGCATATTTGAAACCATCGAAAAACTGCATGCCCGCGGGATTTTATTCTGCGCGGCGAGCGGGCGGCAGCTGGCGGGACTTCGCGAGCTGTTCCGACCCGTTGCCGATAAAATCGTATATATCGCCGAAAACGGGGCGATCATCGCCCGCGGCGGCGAAATTCTGCACACCGACCCCCTGCCCGCGGCGGAATCCGTGCGCGTACTCGACGCCGTGCGGGACGTACCCGGAGCGCACCCCCTGCTCTGCACCGCCGAAAGGGCGTACTACGGCGAATATGCGCAGCCGTTCGTGCGCTTCGTGCAGCTCTCCTACATCTCCAACGGGCAGCGCGACCTGTACGAAACCGCCGCGCACGAACCGGTATGCAAGATCGCCGTCTATGACGAAAAAGGCCCCGAAAACAACTGTATGAAGAAACTGCCGCCTCTCCTGGCAGGGCTGCGGCTGACCCTTTCGGGCGGGAACTGGCTGGACGTGAGCGAAAAGAGCGCGAACAAGGGCAACGCGATGCGCTTTCTGCTGGAAAAATTTTCCCTTTCGGCGGACGAATGCGCCGCTTTCGGCGACCACATGAACGACTACGAGATGCTGCTCGCCTGCGGGCATCCACATCTCCCCTCGAACGCCTATCCGCGGCTGAAAACGCGGAAAACGGCGTGCTGCAGGCATTGAACGCGATCGCGGACGGCAAACCCGTTCCCCGCGCGTAAAGGCAATTGAAAATTTCCGTTATGGCATCTGCACGGATGCGGAAAAATCGGTAATATCCAAACGGAACGGGAGCGCCGCGTTTGACAAACGCGGCGCTCCCGTTCCGTATTATGGCCTCATCCTTCCACCCAGATTTCTCCTTTACTGCCGTCGGCTTCCTCGAACTCGACCAATTTGCCGAGTTTTCCGCTTCGCACACAGGACGCGATCTTCGCAAAATCGATTTTCTTCAAGTTCCCTTTTCCGAAATTAATTATGCCCCCGTTTATGAACGTTTCCGCTTCCGAAAGAGGCAAATTGATTTGATAGGTTTCACCGTTTTGTATATAGCGGATATGCAGGATATAATTCCCCAAATCAACGGCACCCTCTTCCGCGCTGCTGCATCTTTTCCTCCCCAAAAGCTCGTCCGCAGTAATGCCGAACAGCTCAGCAAGCGGCACGAGCAGCGAAATATCCGGCGCGGAAAGGCCGTTTTCCCATTTGGAGACCGCCTGCGGCGTGACGGAACATTGCTCCGCGAGCTGCTCCTGCGTCAGTCCGCGCCTTTTGCGGTAATAAGCGATGCGTTCGCCCAAGGTTTTCATGAAGGTTTTCATGGATAGCTCCTCCGTTCTTTTGTATGCCCATTGTACGGCAGCAACGGCAAAAAAACAAGCGACCAAACGTTGAAACGCACAACCGCTCGTTGCATTTGCTGCAACCTGCGGTTGCGTTTACCGCCGATTCTCCGTTCCGTCGCCTTCGCTCGGACAAATGCGCTCGCCTACCGCAATATTTC
Source organism: uncultured Clostridia bacterium (assembly GCA_904373255.1). Taxonomy (GTDB): domain Bacteria; phylum Bacillota; class Clostridia; order Christensenellales; family Borkfalkiaceae; genus Borkfalkia. The sequence goes on from CAJFFD010000056.1 coordinate 8,842, forward strand.
CACCTGACACGCCGCCATCGCGCCCAGGGCGCGCGCGTGACTCTCGGGCGTGACTCCCGCGCAGCAGTCCGCCCGCACGGATATTTCCGCTTCGGGCAGATACGCCTTCAGCAACAGCGCGTTGGAGATGACGCAGATATCCGTGCATACGCCGACAAGTTCGATCTGCGCGAACCCTTCCGCCGCCGCATACTCCGCCAGCGCGGTGCTGCCGAATGTAGGCTTGTCGAATATCTTATCCCCCGCCTGTGCAAGCCCTTCGGCGATCTGCCAGCCCGCGCTGCCCGCAATGCAGTGCGGCACGGGGAGATTTTTCCCTTCCCGCGTGGAGAGATAACCCTGCGTATGCGTATCGCGCGTGAACGCGACGGCATACCCGCCCTTCCGTGCCGCAGCGATGCGCTCGCGTATGCGCGGCAATACCGCCTGCGCCTCCTTCGTACCCAAAGCGCCGCCGATAAAATCTTCCTGCATATCGACGACGACAAGCAGCTTTTTGCACGGAATCATAGGAACGCCGCCAGTTTTTTGATCACGTTGTCCGCAATGAGCCGCTCGGCGCGGTGGGTGGGATGCACGCCGTCGGGCGAGTACGCGGCGATGCCCGCATTCTGGCTGACTTTTATCGGGTACGGCGAACAGAAACGGCTCGGCGACGATGAGCCTGGCGCCGCTCTCCTTGATTCGCTTCAAAACATCCTCGTAAACGGCGGCAAACGCGTCTGCGTCGAACTTTTTTCCGGAAGGCTCGCGCACGACGTCATTCACTCCCGCAAGAAGAATAACGGCGTCCGGCTTTTCAGAAAGAACGTCTGTATCCAGCCGCGCCGCCATATCGGCGATGCGGTCGCCGGACACGCCGCGATTGAGAACGGTGAACGCTGTGTTCTCGTAGAGGTTGCGCAGCTTGTTATAAAAAAGATCGACGTATTCGCTGCCGAGGCTGGCAGGGTCGCTCCTGTCGCGCCCGCCTTCCGTGATCGAATCGCCGAGAAAGATGATCTTCATTTTTTCTGCCCCCCGAATGTTTTGATATAAGCCTCGATGCTCTTTTGCACGATCTCCACCGCCTTGCCGCGAGCCATAATCTCGCGCACGGAGGTCTTTTTATGCTCCAACACCTTATAGACCTCGAAAAAATGCATCATTTCGTCGAAGATATGATGCGGGAGCTGACCGATGTCGCTGTAAATATTGTAAGTCGGCTCGCGGAAGGGTATGGCGATGATCTTTTCATCCATCTTTCCGTCGTCGACCATATTGATGACGCCGATGGGATAACAGCGCACGAGCGTTGCCGGAAGGATCGGCTCGCTGCATAAGACGAGCACGTCGAGCGGGTCGCCGTCGTCGGCAAAGGTGCGCGGGATAAACCCGTAGCTGGCGGGATACACGGTGGAGGTATACAGAACTCTGTCCAGCCTGAGGACGCCTGTCTCCTTATCCAGTTCGTATTTGCTTTTGGAACCCTTTTGTATCTCGATATAGCACATGAAATCCTCGGCGCGTATGCGCGAGGCGGAAATGTCATGCCAGATATTCATACCGAAACCCCTTTTTTGTTATTTTACCACAGAAATTGTCGCCTTGCAAGACTTATCTGAAAATTTTATGGCGGGGTGAAAAATTTTTTGCGCGGATTTTTTGTTTTTCCGTCAAAAGTTTTTGCAAAACTTCGCAATATACTTTGACATTCCCGCCGATTTATGGTATTATGAATTAGCTATGCGATAACAGAGCCAAATCGCAGAGAATGCAGAAGTACCCAAGTGGCTCAAGGGGCTCCCCTGCTAAGGGGAAATTGGCTACTTGCGGGGAGTGGCACAACGGCAACGTTTTGAAACATATAGAAACATTTCAAAGCAAAATTTTCCCACTCCCT
>CAJFFD010000057.1 GCA_904373255.1 uncultured Clostridia bacterium
ACTGGCAGGTCGTTCTATGTGCGCGTGGCGCACGAGCTAGTAGTCAAGGGCTATGCCCGAAAATGAAGAACCACCAGCTAAGCTGGTGGGTTACTTTTTGCATCCGGAGATTTCCTCGCCGCGCTCGTCGTGGGCGCGACGGGTTGTTTGCGGAGCTGATGCTCAATATTCCGCCCGAAAAACTCTCAGGGGATGGCGTTCATCCGACGGATTTGGGCAACGAGTATATCGCCTGCCGGCGGCAGGAGCGCGACTCCTTCGGAAAATAAGTAAAAATTTTCAAAAGAGTCTTGACAAATTTCTTCCTTCGCGGTTAAAATAATAGTAGAAAAAGAATGAAGCGCCCGCCCGAAGTGGCGGCGGAAGGGGGATAAAACATGGATAAAGTCATCACGGTCAGCCGTCAGTTCGGCAGCGGCGGCAGGGAGTTCGGCATCAAGCTCGCCAAGGAACTGGGGATTCCCTTTTACGATAAAGACCTCATCTCCATGGCGGCGGAGGACAGCAACCTCTCCGCTGAATTCATGAAGCACTACGAGGAGAGCGCGCCGAGCATCTTTTCGCGCACTCTGTATTCCTATTACCAGATGCCCATGACCGACCAGATCTACATTGCGCAGTCTGCGCTCATCAAAAAGCTGGCGGGGCAGGGGCCGTGCGTGCTCATCGGTCGCTGTTCCGACGTCATCGTGGAGGACAGCGTAAAAATTTATATCCATGCGCCGCTTGCCAAGCGCGTCGAGCGCAAGAACGCGATGGATTTGGGGATCCCGCCCGAAAAGATGGAGGAGCACGTCAAGGCGACGGACAAAAAGCGCAAAAAGTACTACGAGTATTACACCGACCAGAAGTGGGGGCGGGCGGAAAACCATCACCTTTGTTTAGACAGCGGGTTGGTGGGGATCGACGGCTGCGTCGAGTGTGCGCTCGCGTATCTGAAGAATATCGGCAGATAACGCGCCCGCGGGAGTGCTGCGCGAGAAATCGGCCGGCGGGGTGTGCTTTGCCCGCGGGGCGAACAACAGAAAAAATTGCGGAGAATTCATGCTTTTTCCGTGCATAAAAAATGCGGAGCTGCCTTTTTTCGGGCAGCTCTTTTTAGAGCCGTGCGGGAAGGGCGGGGAAAGGCGTTTACAAAAAATTCCACGCGTTTTGCAGTATAAGCGGCGTACGGGCGGGCAATACTAACGGGCGTAAGGAGGATACCCATGCAGTTCACCAAAACGAAAACTTTTACCAACCTTGCCCGCTCGTTCGCGGGGGAAAGCCAGGCGGGAATGCGCTATCAGCTGATCGCGAAACTCGCCACGGCGGAAGAATACCCGGTCATGGCGGATACCATCCGTTCGATCGCAAAGAACGAAACTTATCATGCGAAGACCTTTTTCGATACCCTCGTGCTGAAAGCGGGGAGTCAGGAAAATATCGATTTGAACGCGGGGTATCCGTTTCATTTCGGCACCCTGACCGAAAATCTCGGATTCGCCGCCGACGATGAGCGCGCGGAATTCGAAGAGGTATATCCCGCTTTCGCTATGGAAGCCAGAGAGGAGGGATTTGAAGACGTCGCTGCCCTGTTCGAGCGCGTTCTGAGCGTGGAAAAGGAGCATGAAATCGTGTTCCGTTATCTGCGCGACGCCCTCCGCGACGGTACCTTATATAAGCGGGACAAACCGACGCTTTGGATCTGCAGCGAATGCGGTTACCGCGCAACCACCAAGGAAGCGTGGAAGCTTTGTCCGCTGTGCAAGGCGAAGCAGGGATTTGTCGAAATACCCTTACCATTCGACAACGAATAAGGAGAAATATGATGAAAAACATGAAGGAAACCAATCAGTCCAACCAGAACAAAACGCAGTCGAAAACGCAGAATTGCGGCACGAAGGCGAAGGCACAGAGCGGCTCCAAAAGCGCGGCAAAGACGAGCGCAAAGAGCTCTTCGGGTGCGAAGTCGTGCAAGTAAAGGACAAAGCGCGCCGGAAAAGGGCGATGCGGTCGCCGTATGATGTGAACGGCAGTTATACCGGCACGCCTGCGGACGGCGGAAAACCCGTACAGGATGCGGACGACTTGTAAAACAATTCCGCTTGCGAAATCGGTGCGCAAGGAGAGGGGATCTGCCGGGCAGGGCGGCGCCCCTCTCTTTTCCGTTAGAAGGGTAAAAGTCCTTGACGATTTTCCGCTGCGGTGGTAAAATAAAATAGATAAACAGAGCAAAATAGGGAGTATTCGTATGAAGATCGGCATTTTAACGAGCGGGGGCGACTGCGCGGGCTTAAACGCCGTCATGCGCGCGATCGGTCTGTATGCCTACCGGAATATCAGAAACGCGGAAATCGTCGGCATTCCCGACGGCTACGGCGGACTGATCCGCGGCGAAAGCGCGCCTATGACGCAGGAAGATTTCGAGGGGATCCTCAATATGGGCGGCACCATTCTGGGTACGTCGCGCACCCCCTTTAAGATGATGACGGCGGAGGAATCGGACGGCGCCACGCGGCTGGAAAAGATGCGTGCCAATTATAAGAAGATGGGGTTGGACTGCCTGTTCACCCTCGGCGGCGCGGGCACGCACAAGACGGCGGCTCTGCTTTGCGCGGAGGGCTGCAACGTTATCGGGCTGCCCAAGACCATCGACAACGACATTTACGGTACCGACGTAACGTTCGGTTTTCATACCGCGGTGGACGTGGCTACGGAAGCCATCGAGCGGGTGCGCACTACGGCGGCAAGCCACGGCAGGACGATGCTCGTCGAGGTAATGGGCAACAAGGCGGGTTGGCTGACGCTGTATGCAGGCATCGCCGCGGGGGCAGACGCCATTCTCATCCCCGAAATTCCCTTCAATATCGATAAGGTCTGCGAGGCGGTTCTGAACAACTATAAGGCAGGCAAACCTTGCAACATAATTGCCGTTGCGGAAGGCGCCGTACTCGATTCGGAAGCGCCGTATAAGAAGAAAGAGCGGGCATTTGTGCGCGCTTCCCGCGGGGAAACGACGGTCACGTCGCACCTGGCGGAGGTCATCGGCGAGCGCACGGGCGCGGAAACGCGCGCCACGGTGCTCGGCTATATCCAGCGCGGCGGAAATCCGTCCGCATACGACAAGGCGCTTTCCACGCGGCTTGGAAGCTACGCGGGGATGCTCGCCAAGGAAGGGCGGTTCGGCGTCACGGTCGCCGTGTCGGGCAGCAAAATTACCTTCAACGCCCTGCAGGACGTGGCGGGGAAATATAAGCTCGTCGACCCCGCTTCCGAAATCGTCCGTGCGGCGGAGGATATCGGCGTGTGCATGGGGAGATAGGGAGTTCACGAAAAAAGGTTCTCGCATTTCTCGCATTTCTCGCCGAGCTGTCGGCTGCGAAATGCCGAGAGTTTGAGGGGAAACCCGAGCGGTTTTCCCCTCGCGGCGGCATTTTTAATGGCACACATATTGCATAATGCCGCCACTTCACCCTTTCCGTGAGCCGAGGTATCGGCAAATTGAGTAAAAAAGGCAAAAGCGTAGTTTTGCTTGCGCGAGTTATTATATTAATAATTATTTGCGCGTTTGAGAACCGCGTTTCTCAAAAAGCGCACCCAAGTAGCCGTATACTTTCGGCTTTTGGGAAGAGGGTGAATTTTTGCCCATAAAAATGGAGAGCCCTTAAAAATAACGGGGCCCCCGAAAATCGCAACGCGCGAAGCGGTGTGAGATTTTCGGGGAAGAGGAGAAACAAGCACACGAGGGCTTGGCGGCAAACAAAGTGCGCCGCCTGCTCTCCGTCGCCTTGTTGCGACGAGCAAAAAGAGGGAGAAAACGCCGCAGAAAACGCGGAAGCGTTTGAACGGCGGTGTCAAGGAGTTTTTTTATGAAATATTCAGTCATCGACATCAGTTCCAGCAGCATTTCCATGATCGCAGCCGATGTAACGGCGCGTTCGGCGGAGATCGTGTTCAAAGACCGTGCCAGCCTGTCGCTGCTGCATTATCTGGAGGGAAAATCTCTCTCTGCCCGCGGCATCGACAAATTGGTCGAGGCGGTCATCGTAATGAAGGGCAAATGTGCCGAACTCGGGGTAGACGTCTTGTACCTGATCGCGACGGCGGCTTTGCGTGCGGCGGAAAACTTTGATCAGGTACGCGCCGAACTTCTGGAGCGCACGGGTCTGCCCGTTAACCTCATCGACGGCCGCACCGAGGCGTATTGCGATTATGTCGCGAACCGGATTTACAGTTCCTACGAAAAGGCGGCTCTCATCGATATCGGCGGCGCCAGCACGGAAATCTGCGATTTGTCGGTGGATGACCGCAATAAAATGATTTCCCTCGATGTCGGCATCATAAATCTGCACAAAAAGTTTGTGGAAGAAATTCAGCCGAACGAAGACGAGGCGAAGGGAATCAAAAAATTTGTCCTGCGTAAGCTGGAAAAATCGGAACTGCCCGGCGATGCGGCGTTCAACACCGTCGTCCTCGTCGGAGCCACGAATCTTGCCTTGTACGACGTGTATGCCGAATATACGGGCGATGCCCCGGAAGACGGCGCCAGAACGATGTCCTATAAAAAGTTCAAAAAGCTGACAAAGCATCTCCTATCCGGCTCAAGCCGCTCCAAACTGATTTTGGAAACGGCGCCCGAAAAGCTGCATTCCGTCGGGATTGCCGCAGTCGTTGCAAAAACGCTCATTAAACGTTTCGGAGCGGAGAACATCGTCGCCAGCGACCGGGGCGTAAAAGAGGGGTATCTCGAGCTTGCGCTCGCGGGTAAACTGGAAGGCGCGTTCTACGATTTTTCCAAGGGCGGCAGTTTTGAAACGGTCGTAAAAAGCACGGCGCCCGCCGCACCCGCAAAGCGCGGCAGGAAGCCTGTGGCAAAGGAAGAGGGTGCTGCGCCCGCCGCACCCGCAAAGCGCGGCAGGAAGCCTGCGGCAAAGGAAGAGGGAGCTGCGCCCGCCGCACCGAAAAAGCGCGGAAGAAAACCTGCGGCAAAAGAAGCGGAATCTGCGCCCGCCGCGCCGAAAAAGCGCGGAAGAAAACCTGCGGCAAAGGATGCGGAATCTGCGCCCGCCGTACCCGCAAAGCGCGGCAGGAAGCCTGCGGCAAAAGAAGCGGAGCAGACAGAGCAATAACGGAAAAGAAAGAGTTGTTTGAGCAGTGAGGCAAATTGACCGAGCGAGGAAATTATTTTGAAAGAGCAGACATCCGCCGAAAAGGCGAAAAAGCGCTTCATGCGCGGTATCTATGTAAACAGGGAATATTCATGGCTTCTGTTTAACAAGCGGGTGCTCGACCAGGCGAACGACCTTTCCAACCCGCTGTTGGAGCGGTGTAAATTTCTGTCCATCTTCTGTTCCAATCTCGACGAATTTTTTATGGTGCGCGTGGGCAGTCTGTACAACGACAGCATTACCGCTCCGAACGCAGTCGACAACAAGACGGAACTGACCGCGGCGAAACAGCTTGCGGGAATTTCCGCGGTGGCGGCAAAGGGATACCGCGACCGCGATTCCGCCTACATAAAGCTGCAGCGCGAACTTGCAAAGGCAGGCGTGCGCATCCTGACGGCGGCGGAACTGACGCCCCGCCAGAGCGAGGAGTGCAGGGAATATTTTCTGACCCGCGTTTTGCCGCTCGCGTCGGTAATGGTACTGGATGCCAAGCATCCCATGGTTTCCTTTGAAAACATGAAAAATTACATGATGTACGAGCTGGAGAGAGACGGGCGCCGCATGATCGGGATTCTGTTTTTAAGTCCCGCAGTCGAACGCATGTTCCGCATCGGCGGGGGCAAAAAGGCGAAGATCATTCTGGCGGAAGAGCTTGTAAAGGCGTTCGGCAGCCTCGCGTTCCCCGGTTATACCGTCAAAAACCGCATGATGATGCGCGTCACGCGCAACGCCGATCTCGATACCAGCGTGGACGATTCGGACGTCGAACACGATTTTTCCGTCATCATGAAGCAGAAAATCGAATCCCGCGCCAAACTTGCCGCCGTCCGACTCGAAGTGGACGACGCGCATTCGCCCCTCAAAGATTTCGTCCTCAAACTTTTGAAACTCGACCCCGCGTTCTGCTTTGCGGAGGAGCATTACTTCGACTACAAATTTCTATTTTCGATCGGCAAATTTCTGCCCGTCGAACAGGCAAATACGCTGAAATATCCTCCGTTCAAGGGCGCGGTTTCGCCCGAACTGGAAGGCGCGGATTCGCTGATCGATTATGCGCTCTCCAAAAATATTTTTCTTTCTTACCCGTACGACAGCATGTCGCCCGTCTTGGATCTTTTGGACGAATGCGCCAAGGATAAGCGGGTACAGGCGATCAAAATCACGATCTACCGCCTGGCGAATCATTCGCGCATCGTCGATGCGCTGTGCAAGGCGTGCGAGCGGGGCAAGCAGGTTACCGTCGTCATCGAGCTGATGGCGCGTTTCGACGAGGAGAGCAACCTGCATTACGCGAGCAAATTGCAGGAGGCGGGCTGCACCATCATCTACGGGATGGAAAATTACAAGGTGCATTCCAAAATCATCTCCATCGTCCTCAAGGAGGGGGAAAACATCCGCTATATTACCCATCTCGGCACGGGCAATTACAACGAATCCACCTCCAAACAGTATACCGACCTGAACATAATCACGTCCGACGAGGCGATCGGCGAAGATGCGGTGGCGTTCTTCCACAATATCGCCATCTGCAACACGGAATACGAATATAATCGCCTGCTCGTCGCGCCCGAAACGCTCAAACCGGGGCTTATCCGGTATATGGATCGCGAAATCGAAAAGGCGCAGTCGGGCAAAGAGGGGTATATCCTCGCGAAGATGAACAGCCTCACCGACAAGGCGATCATCGACAAATTGGTCGAAGCGAGCTGCGCGGGGGTAAAGATCGACCTCATCGTGCGCGGTATCTGCTGTCTGCTGCCGGGCGTCGAGGGGAAGACGGAAAATATCCGCGTCATCTCCATCGTCGGCAGGTTCCTGGAACATTCGCGCGTGTATTGCTTCGGCGGGGAGGGTGACCGAGTGATGTATATTTCCAGCGCCGATTTGATGACCCGCAACACCGATAAGCGCGTGGAAATCGCCGCTCCCGTGCTGGATAAAGAGATCGAAGCAAAGATATTCGCGATGATGCAGACGATGCTCGCCGACAATGTAAAGGCGAAGCGGCTGTGCGCGGACGGAAAGTACCGCCGCGTGGAAACGCTGGGGCAGGCGTTGGACGCGCAGGCGAGTTTTATAAAGAGCTGATTCTCATAATCTGTTTCGGGCGCGCAAAGCAAATTGTCGGGACTTTGAAGAAAACCCCAACCCAAAAAAGGCGTACCGCGTCGGTATGCCTTTTTGCGTTCTTCAAGGCAGCCGCCCGAAGGGTTACGACAAATATAAAATCAAAAAACTCACGGAAAGGCGGTTTATGCGCTGCAAATAGTTATGCAATAAAAAAATCAGCCGTTTCGGCGAGATGATTGACAAAAACGGCATAAAAGTATATAATGAAAGTATCAATAAAAACGGCGTCAGCCGGATAGGAGGGGAGCATGGCAAAACACGGCAAGGGTTACCTGAATTTAGGTCTGCCCTGGATCTTGAATCTGATTTTGGCGATCATCCCTGTTACCAGCTGGATTTTGGGCGGTATCACGCGCATTACCCGCGGGCATTGGATTATGGGACTGTTGCAGTTGCTCTTGATCGGCGAAATCGTTTTTTGGATCGTCGATATCGTCACTGTCGCATTGTCGGGCGATCTGCGCATTTTTGCGTAAAGCTGCCCTGCAAGGCGGGTTGCTTTTCAAGACGGAAAACGCCGCATCGGAGAATTGCCTTTCTTTGTCATGCGGCGTTTTTTTATATACCGATCGTTTGAACTCACACAAGGAGAGAGATTAGCATGAAAGTACCCGAAATTTTCGGCGAAAACGTATTCAACCTGCAGGTCATGCAGGAGAAACTGCCGAAGGAAGTTTTCAAATCGTTGAAAAAGACCATCGACGAGGGCAGGGCGCTCGATCCTACCATCGCGGGCGTGGTCGCCAATGCAATGAAGGACTGGGCAGTCGAAAAGGGAGCCACGCACTACACGCATTGGTTCCAGCCGATGACGGGCATCACTGCCGAAAAGCACGATTCCTTCATTTCGCCCACCAAGGACGGCAAGGTCATCATGGAATTTTCGGGTAAGGAACTGGTTATCGGCGAATCAGACGCTTCCTCCTTCCCCAACGGCGGCGTGCGCGCCACCTTCGAGGCGCGCGGCTACACCGCATGGGATCCGACTTCCTTCGCCTTTATCAAGGACGGAACTCTCTGCATTCCCACCGCTTTTTTATCCTATGGCGGCGAAGTGTTGGATAAAAAAACGCCCCTGCTCAAGAGTATGGCGGTACTCAACGAGCAGGCGCTGCGCATTCTGCGCCTGTTCGGCAATAAAACGGTCAGGCACGTCCACACGACCGTCGGAGCGGAGCAGGAATATTTTCTCATCGACCGCAAGATGTACGATGCGCGTAAAGACCTCGTGTTCTCGGGCAGAACGCTGTTCGGCGCAAAACCCCCGAAGGGGCAGGAGCTGGAAGATCATTATTTCGGCCCCATCAAGCTGCGCGTTTCCGCGTTCATGCGCGATCTGGACGTGGAGCTGTGGAAGCTGGGGATCCTCGCAAAGACTAAGCACAACGAAGTCGCTCCCAGCCAGCACGAGCTTGCGCCCATCTTTACCGTCACCAACGTCGCTTCCGATCAGAACCAGCTGATGATGGAAACGATGAAAAAGGTCGCAAGCAGGCACGGTCTGTACTGCCTGCTGCACGAAAAGCCGTTTGCGGGCGTAAACGGCAGCGGCAAGCACAACAACTGGTCGATGAGTACGGATACGGGGCTGAACCTGCTCGACCCCGGCTCGACCCCCGCGGAAAACGGGCAGTTCATGCTCTTTTTGACGGCGGTCATCAAGGCGGTGGACGAGTATCCCGACCTTCTGCGCCTGTCCGTTGCCAGCGCGGGCAACGACCACCGCCTGGGCGGCAACGAAGCGCCTCCTGCCATTGTTTCCATATTTGTCGGCGAGGAACTCGGCGAGATCATCGACTCCCTCGTGCGGGGCGTGCAGTACAAGGGCAGAAAGAAGGGCGTCATGAAGCTGGGGGTGGATACCTTCCCCGAACTGCCGAAGGATACGACCGACCGCAACCGCACTTCGCCCTTTGCGTTTACGGGCAACAAGTTCGAGTTCCGCATGCTCGGCTCGACCTTCTCCATCGCCGGCCCGAATATCATGATCAACACCATCGTCGCCGATTCCCTGCGGCAGTTTGCCGACGAACTGGAGGGGGCGAAGGACTTCAACGCCGCCCTGCACGATCTGGTCGCGCGGGAACTGAAGGCGCACAAGCGAATCATCTTCAACGGCAACAACTACGCGCCCGAATGGGCGGAGGAGGCGGAAAAGCGCGGTCTTCCCAACCTGCGCACCTGTGCAGATGCGCTCCCGCATTTCGCCGACAAAAAGAATATCGAACTGTTCGAGCGCAACAAGGTATTCACCGAGCGGGAAGTTCGTTCGCGCATGGAGATCATGCTCGAAAATTATTCCAAGGTGCTTACCATCGAGGCGCTCACCATGGTCGAGATGGCGAAAAAGGACATCTATCCCGCCGTCAACGAATATCTTTCCGAACTGTGTTCTGCAGCGCAGAGCAAGGAGCAGATGGGGGGCAACACCAAATCTGACCGCGAGCTCATTCAAAAGCTCTCCGCCGATAACGAGGCGATGTATTTCGCGGCAGGGGAGATCGAAAAACTCCTCGTCGACGCGAAAGAAGCCGTCGGAGCAGAGGCGTCGGCGCGCTTCTTCGCGGATAAGGTCATTCCCGCCATGCAGCGGCTTCGCGCCTATGCCGACGAAATGGAACTCAACACCGCCAAAAAGTATTGGCCCTTCCCGACATACGGCGACATCCTGTTCAGCGTATCCTGATCGGAAAGTAAAAAAGGACGGGCGCACCCGGCAGGGTGCGCCCGTCCTTTTTGTATAACGAAAACCACGCGATAGTCGCGTGGTTGAAAAGAGGTTTACCGATGAGTCTTGAAAAAAAGACTCCGATTGTGTAAAATAAGAACTGAACTGACCTGCCAGTCAGAAAAGGAATACACAATCGGAGGATATTAAAATGAAAGACTCATCTAATACCATAAACAGTTTAGCACATACAAAATGGAATTGCAAGTATCATATCGTATTTGCACCCAAATATCGCAGAAAAGTGTTTTATGAAGAACACAGGCTGGAAGTGCGGGAGATATTAAGAAAACTCTGTGAATGGAAGGGAGTGGAAATCATAGAGGGAGAAGTGTGTCCGGATCATGTCCACATGCTGGTAAGTATCCCGCCCAAAATGAGCGTTTCGGTATT
>CAJFFD010000058.1 GCA_904373255.1 uncultured Clostridia bacterium
CAGTGAGATTTTCGTGAACAAGGCGGCGGAGCCGAGGCGGAAACGAGCAATGCCCGACAGGGTATTGCGACAAACTCGCCTCGTGCGCAGCCGCGAAAAACGTGGTTTTGCTTGCGCGAGAGATTAAAAATATAAAACCAAAAACTCACGGAAAATCGCAACGCAGTGAGATTTTCGTGAACAAGGCGGCGGAGCCGAGGCGGAAACGAGCAATGCCCGAAAGGGTATTGCGACAAACTCGCCTCGTGCGCAGCCGCGAAAAACGTGGTTTTGCTTGCGCGAGTTGTTTTTTCACAAAATCCTCGGCGAGCTGTCGCCTGCGGATATTTTTACTCACGTTTTCCTCGCAAAAGTGCGGGGCAACTTATATCGCCCACTATTATACGGTTTTTTTGCGGAAATGTCAATTTTTCGTTGCGGGATGAAGCTGTTTTATGGTATGATACGCGCATGGAACAAAATCTCTCCGCCGCCGAACGCGCGGAAAACCTGCGGCAGCTGCCCGCGCTGCTCCTGCCCTGGTACGACGAAAACAAGCGCGACCTGCCCTGGCGCATCAATACAGACCCCTACCGCGTGTGGATCTCCGAAATCATGCTGCAGCAGACGCGCGTGGAGGCGGCAAAGGAACACTATATCCGCTTTTTGCGCGAACTCCCGACGGTACAAGAGCTTGCCGCCTGCCCCGAGGACAAACTGTTCAAACTGTGGGAGGGGCTGGGCTACTACTCCCGCGCGCGCAATTTGCAAAAGGCGGCGAAAATCGTGGCGGAAACAGGCTTTCCGCACACTGCCGCGGAGCTGAAAAAACTGCCCGGCATCGGCGACTACACGGCGGGAGCGATCGCCTCCATCGCATTCGAACAGCCTTCTCCCGCCGTGGACGGGAACGTGATCCGCGTTCTCTCCCGCCTGCTCGGCGACAGCCGTTCCCCCGAAACGCTGAAAACCGCATTCGCGGAGGAACTTGCGCCCGCCTACCCCGAAAAGCGGCGCGGCGATTTTACGCAGAGCCTCATGGAATTGGGCGCGACGGTGTGCCTGCCCTCCTCGCCGCTGTGTTTGACCTGCCCCCTCTTCGCCCTCTGCAAGACGAGGAGCGACGCCCTGCCCGCCAAAAAACAAAAGTCCGAGCGGCGCAGGGAAAACAAAACCCTGCTCCTTTTCCGCGCGGACGGAAAAATTGCCCTCTGCCGCAGAACGTGCGGCGTTTTAAAGGGTATGTACGGCTTTTTTGCGATCGGCGCCGACCTCTCCGCGCAACAGGCGGAAGCGTTTTTGCACGGCGCGGGCATATCGGATTTTACGCTCGGAGAAAAGCGGCGGCACAAGCACATATTTTCGCACATCGAATGGAACATGACCGCACGCGTTGCCGAACTTCCCTGCGAAAACCAGCTCGCCGCGGCGTACGAGCGGGCGGGCGCGCAGGCGGCAAACCTGCCCGCCGATACGGAAATTTCCGCCTTTTCTTCCCTCGAATTCTTTGACCCTGCGGACATTGCGGCAAACATTTCTCTGCCCTCTGCCTTCCGCTGGTGCCTTCCTCTCTTTCAGACGAACCTGCACCTGTAAAAAGCGACGGGCAATATGCAAAAAAGAGCGGATACCGTCCGCTCTTTTTTGCTTTTTATTCAAACTTCTCATTCGTTTTTGCGCAATTTTCCTCTCTCACATGCGCCGCTTTATGATGTAGCAACATTATAGCAAGATATTCCATATAAATCAACTGTTTAAACATAATATTTTATGAACAGCGTTAATTTTTTTCGTCGTTTCCGAACCTGTATCAAAAACTGATACACTTCGCGCCGGGCGTTTGCCGCACGCATCGTATGCTTTATTCGCCCCGTTTCTCCTCGCCCGGCCCGCATGTTTCGCGTTTGCCCGCACGCTTGGGCGATGCAAGCATTTTGCCGCCGCCGAGGGTGGTTTTGCGGATAACGGGATCAAACAGCAACAGCAGCTGCGGCAGAGCAAAGACGACGAACAGCACCGAAATAATGCAGCCGCGCGAGAGCAGATAGCCGATCGTCGATATGATGGCGACGCGGCTGATGACGCCGACGACGAACGCCGCCACGACGAGGATGGCTCCGCTCGTAAGGATCGTGATGATGCTCGCGTCGAACGCGGCGGCGATCGCCGCCTTTTTATCCATCGTGTGCCGCGCCGCAATATATCGGTCGGTCATCAGGATGGCGTAATCGACGGTGGCGCCCATCTGAATGCACATGACGACGATGAACGCAACGAAAAACATGGGCTGCCCCATCAGCACGTTGATGGCGGAACTGACCCAGATGGCTCCCTGGATGAGCACCGTCAATAACACAGGCACGGACAGGGAGCGGAAGGTGACCAATATGATCGCAAAAATCGCGAAAAAGGAAATGAGGTTGACGACGACGGTATCCCCCTCGAATGCGGTTTTGATGTCGAGATAGTTATAGCTTTCGCAGACGATGTATGCCTCGGGATAAATTTCGGCGATAGCGGCGCGCAGCTCCTCCACGGACGCGAACGCCGCGTCGGACGATATGGGCAAATTGAGGTTGAACACCAGCCGCGAATACTCTCCGTTGTTGAACATGGAGATCTGCCGGTACAATCTGTCTGCGGCGGACTGCAATTCGCCCTGCGTTTGGGCATCCCCGAGCGCGGCGGAGATGTTTTGCAGAAAATCTCCGTTCTCCTGCGCCAGCGAATACAGCGCCGACTGCACCGAAACAACGGTACCGTATTCACCGTTTCCGGCAAACGTGTCCGATTCGGCTGCCTTTGCGGCGATGTCCGAATAGGCAACGCTCTCCCCTTCGCCCAACTCCAAAGCCGCCCAGATTTCGCCCGCCTGCGCCGCCGTAACGCCGTACCCGGCATACGTTTCGGCGAAGGATGCCGCGGTGTATTGCGTCTGCATGGTGCTATCGAACAGGGCGAGCGCGAGATCCAGACTGCCCGCATTGCCCGCGAGAAGCGCCTGCAAATCTTCGGCGCGCGCATGGAAAAAGTCTTTCTGCGAGGCGTAGGACACCGCATCGAACAGAGTCAATTCCCCCTCCGAAAGCGGGGCATAGCCGTCCTCGTTCATCCACGAGAGCAGCTGCGAAAGCAGATCGGAAACGGCGCTGCCCACGGTATTTTCCACGATGCCCTCCAAAAACGCGTTCCCGGGCGCGAGCAGTATCTTCGCCGCGTACCCGCCCGCCTGCGAGGAAAGCGCGGTCATATCCGTATACAGCCCCATATCCGCCGCGCCCTGCGCGGAATTGACGACGCGCTCCCCCTCGTAGGTATAGGCGAGCAGCGCTTCGGTGAGCTGTTCTTCCTTTTCCGCGTCGCCCTGCGGCACGAGTACGACAAAGGGGTTCTGCGTACCGAACGCATCGGTAATCGCATGATCCTCGACGTTGATGCCCGCATTCGCGTACTTGGACGTGTCGATGACATAGCTGTATTGCAGATTCGTCTGAATGACGCACCCCGCGGCGATGAGCGCCGCCAGCACCAGCGAGACGATAATTTTTGAGGAGTGCTGAAAATCCGCAAACGTATGAACCTTTTTCGGTCGCCTGGCAGGGTTTTGCGCGTTGTACCCGGCAAAGCGGGCGGCGCGCGCCTCGCGGCGGCGCTGCGAACGCTCCTTTAAGAAGGCATACACCGATTTGTGTTTGCTCTTCTGAATGAGCTTGGAAAACATGAGTACGAACGCGGGCATGAAAAAGAACACGCACAGCAGGGATATGACGACCCCTTTTGCGAGCACCATGCCGATATCGAAACCGATCGTGAACTGCATGAACATGAGCGCGACCAACCCCGCGACCGTCGTGAGACTGCTCGCCGAAACGGGGGCGAAGGTCTTGGCAAGCGCGGTGGTGATAGCGTCGCGCTCGTCCAGCCCGTTGCCCATTTCTTCGTCGAAACGGTGGAGCAGAATTATGGAGTAGTCCATGGCGAGAGCAAGCTGCATGACCGCGCAGATGGCTTTTGTGACGAAGGAAATTTCGCCCAAAAACAGGTTCGTACCCAGGTTGATGACGAGCGAGCCAGCCACCACCACAGCGAACAGAAGAACGTCTGCCCACGAATTGGAGGTGAGGAGCAATATCCCGAACACGATGACGAGCGCGACGGCAAGAATGATGAGCATATCCCCCGAAACGCCCGTGCGCAGATACTGCGACTGTACCGCGCCGCCGTTCATGGCGATGTCGTAATCCTGCAAAACGGCGCGGATGCCGTCGATGACGGCGTCCGTTTCCACCTCGTAATTGCCCGTTTCGAGGAAAATTTTGTACAGCGCGTTGCCGTCCTTATACGAACTTTCGTCCGACGCGTCGAACACGACCGCGCTCACGCCCGGAACCTCCAGAATATCGGACTGAATGGCGCGCGCATCGCTCTCCGACACGTTTCTGACCATCAGCTGCGCCGTGCCGACGCTGCCGAACTCCTCCTCCATTTTATCGAGGGATACGACGGAGGGTGCCTCCCCGTCGAGGTACTTGGTCATGTCGTAGTTCGTTTCCACGAAGGGGATCATTGCGGCGCAGGCGATGACCAGCGCGAGAAAGACGCCCGTAAAAATATAGCGGTATCTGATGACAAACTCTGCAATTCTCTTCATTGCCGACTCCTTATTTCTCTGTATCGCAACGGAATAACATACTTATATTATATTGCGCGCGGCGCGGGCGGTAAAGCGGTTGGGCGGAAATGAATTTGTACGATTGTCCGAATTTAGATTTTTTTATAATTTTATCCAACAATCTACCCCTCCCCGCTTTACAGCAAACGCAGCAATGCGGTATAATCGCAGGGAAAAGCGACGGTCTGAAATACACACCGACAATGTCGGCGGGCAGCCGTCCGCTTACGATGCCCCGCCGCAGCACTACAAAGAGGCAAAAGCGCTGCCGCAAGGCGAATATCGGGAGAACAAGGCATGAAAAAGACGGACAAACCGCTCGGCACGGGCGGAAAGCGCACCGTGCGCCTTCTGACGGACGCATTGAGCGAACTGATGGGAAAAAAAACCTTCGACGACATCACGGTAAAGGAGATCTGTGCGCTGGCAATGGTGCCGCACTCCACCTTTTACAACTATTTTGAGGATAAATTCGACCTCCTGCACACCCTGTTCGACGAATTTTTCGACAACTTCGTGCAGCTGAACGTGGGCAGGGACTTCAATTTACAGCGCATCGAAGACTCGCTGGAAAAAGTGATGGTCTTTTGCCTGGAAAACAAGCGGTTTCTGCAGCGGCTGAAAAATGCGGATGCGAACGGCACCTTTTCGCAGCAGCTGCACGACTATATGGCAAAAGAGATCTGCGCCAAGCTGCGGCAGCTGGAGGAAGCGGGCGGACAGCTGCGCCTGCCCGCCGAACTGCTCGCGGAATACTATGCGGTGAACATCGTATACCTCGGCAAGTGGTGGCTGCAGCGCCCGACGGAGATCCCCATGCCCGAACTGAAAAAATACCTGCGCCTGCTGTTTGCAAACAAGGACTTTTTGCTCCCGCCCGGCGAAAACGGGCAAACCGATTGAGGCGCACCTCCGCGCGCCTCGCCCGCCCCATTGCGGCATCCGATGCCCCGCATCGGATGCCGCCCGCACAAACCCGCAATAAAATATCTGCGGCAAGCAAAACCCCCTCCGCGTCTCCGCGGAGGGGGTTTTCATTCAAAAAATTTATTTGAGATTTGCTTTGAGCGTTGCCAGCTCGCCGGAAAGTTCCTTCGGGAGGCGGTCGCCGAACTGCTTGTAGAACTCCTCGATGCCCTCCGCTTCCTTCATCCATGTGTCTTTATCCACGGTGAGCAGCTCTTTGAGGGTTTCTTCGGATACGCCCGAACCTTCGAGGTTGATGTCCTTCACGTCGGGAACGTAGCCGATCGGCGTTTCCACGGCGCCCACTTCGCCCTCGCAGCGCTTGATGATCCACTCGAGCACGCGCATGTTCTCGCCGAAGCCGGGCCACAGGAAGTTGCCCTCGTCGTCCAGACGGAACCAGTTGACGTTGAAGATCTTCGGCTGGTTCTTGACCTTCGTGCCCATCTCGATCCAGTGTTTGAAATAGTCGCCCATGTTGTAGCCGCAGAACGGGCGCATCGCCATCGGGTCGCGGCGGACAACGCCGACCGCGCCGGTCGCGGCGGCAGTCGTTTCGCTCGCCATGATGGAGCCGACGAACACGCCGTTGTTCCAGCTCTTGCTCTGGTAGACCAGCGGAGCCGTCTTTGCGCGGCGGCCGCCGAACACGATCGCCGACAGGGGCACGCCCTTCGGGTTATCGAATTCCTTGCTGATGCAGGGGCAG
>CAJFFD010000059.1 GCA_904373255.1 uncultured Clostridia bacterium
GGATAGTTTATAATTTTGACGAGAACCTTTTCGCCCGAAACGGCGCGCACGCCCCCGACAATGCGGACATCCTGCGAATATTTGCGCTCGTCGGGCACGACAAGCCCGCCCTTCTTTTCCTTATAATATGTGCCGGCAAGGCGGCACATGCCGCGCCGCACAACGGAATGCACGCTCGCCTCGTCGCCCCGCTCGCCGCCGACGATCTTTGCGAACACGACGTCCTTATGCAGCGCGCCGTTCAGGGCGCGGGGCGGAATGAACAGATCTTCCCCGTCCTCGCGCAGAAGAAAGGCGAACCCGCGCTCGTTGCCCTGCACGGTGCCGAGCACCAGCCCGAGCTTTGCGGGGGTGACGAACCGACCGCGCTCATCGCGCACGATTTCGCCCTGCTCCTCGAGTTCGCGCAGGATGCGGAAGATCTCCTCCCTGCCGCCGCGGCCGCCGACGCCGAGCAGATGACAGATGTCGCCCGCCTTTTTGTATTCGAACTCGCCCGTATGAAATTTTTCCCGTATACTTTCGATTGCTGCCATAATAATCTTAAATTTTGGGTTTACATTTGTAATATTTACTCGCAAGAGCAAAAACCACGCTTTTTGCTCTTGCACTCCATTTGGCAATCCCTTGCCTTACGGAAGGGGTGAAAGCGGCGCGCATATATATGGTGTGCCCCTAAAAAATAACGGGGCCCCCGAAAATCGCAACGCGCGAAGCGGTGTGAGATTTTTGGGGATAAGGAGCAACAAGTGTACGAGGGCGTGGCGGCAAACATAGCGCGCCGCCTGCCCTCCGTCGCCTTGTTGCGACGAGGCGCTGAGGGGAAAACCGCTCGGGTTTCCCCTACAATTCGCAGAAATTTGTTTTAACAGCTTAAAACAAATTTCGCGAGCAAAAAATTTAGGCGGTTATTCCCGAAGAATAACCGCCTGTAAACTTCCTTGCGTTTATGCAGCGACGCCCCAAACCGCATCCATCTGCAAAATGAAGAACAAAATCGAAAGGATGGTAAGCACGACAAGCACGATGACCGTCCACTTTTTCATCTTATATTCGATCGACCTGCCCTTATTCTTGCCGAAGAAGGTTTCGCTCGAACCGCCGAGCGCGTCGATACCCGTGGAATTGCCCGGCTGGAACAATACGATGAGGATCGCAACGATCGCTGCGACCATCATCACCAGCAGAAGCACCAAGGTGATTATTCTGTAAACCTGATATATTTCAGCACTGGGCGCAGGCGCCAACATGTTGCCGAGCATAGACATCATTTCAGGCATTTGAATTACTCCGAATAAAAATTACCGTTTGCGCGCTTGCGGCACACTCCGCCGCCCCGCAAATCAAGCTATATTATTATAGCATACCCCCCGATATTTTTCAACTTTTTTTCGGGTTGTTTTGCACTATTTTTTATGAAATCTTTGCTTTTTCAGCGCACGATGAGCGTTTTGCCTGTCATTTCGGCGGGGACGGGAATACCCATCATATCCAACAGAGTGGGTGCAAGGTCGGCAAGCACGCCGCCTTCGCGCAGTTTCGCGTTTTTCAGCGCGCCGCAAACCAGCACGACGGGCACGGGGTTGGTCGTGTGCGCGGTGAAGGGCGAACCGTCTTCGGCGATCATCCTGTCCGCGTTGCCGTGGTCAGCCGTGAGAAGAGCGCCGCCGCCCATCTCCAAGATCTTTTTGAGCACCTTGTCCACGCACTCGTCGACGGTGGCGACCGCCTTTTCCGCCGCTTCCAAAACGCCCGTATGCCCGACCATGTCGCAGTTGGCGAAGTTCAGAATCATCGCGTCGTACTCGCCGGTGGAGAGCTGCTCGAGCACCTTGTCGGTGACCTCGTAGGCGCTCATTTCCGGCTTCAAGTCGTAAGTCGCGACCTTCGGGGAAGGAACGAGCACGCGCACCTCGTTCGGGTTGGGCGCCTCCACGCCGCCGTTGAAGAAGAAGGTGACGTGCGCGTATTTCTCCGTTTCGGCGATGCGCAGCTGCTTTTTGCCGAGAGAGGCGAGGTATTCGCCCAGCGTGTTTTTCAGGCTCTGCGGCTTGAATGCGACGTGAACGTGCGAGAAGGTCGCATCGTACTGCGTGAAGCAGACATAATACGGGGCAAGATAACCCGTCTTGCGCTCGAACCCGTTGAAATCGGGTTCGGTGAACGCGCGGGTGATTTCGCGGGCGCGGTCGGGGCGGAAGTTGAAGAAGATGATGCTGTCTCCCTTTTCCACCAGCGCCACGGGTTTGCCGCCCCTGACGACGTTGGTCGGCAGGATAAATTCGTCCGTCACGTCCTTTTTATACGATTCCTCGATGGCGTCCGCCGCGTTTTCCGCCGCGATGCCGTTGCCGAGGGTGAGCATTTCGTAGGCTTTGGATACGCGCTCCCAGCGGTTGTCGCGATCCATCGCGTAATATCTGCCGCAGACGGAAGCGATGGCGCCGAAGCCGAGCTTGTCCATCTCCGCCTGCAAGGCGCGCACAAAACCGGCGCCCGATGTGGGCGACACGTCGCGCCCGTCCATAAAGCAATGCACATACGCGTTGTCCATCCCCTCTTTTTTGCACATTTCGAGGAGGGCATACAGGTGGGTGTTGTGGCTGTGCACGCCGCCGTCTGAGCAAAGACCCCAGATGTGCAGCTTTTTCCCGTTCTTTTTGGCGTTTTCCATAGCGCCGAGCAGCGCCTCGTTCTTGAAGAACTCCCCGTCCTGAATCTCTTTGGTGATTTTGGTGAGCTCCTGGTACACGATGCGCCCCGCGCCCATGTTCAGGTGCCCGACCTCCGAGTTGCCCATCTGCCCTTCGGGAAGACCGACGCTCATGCCGCTCGCGCCCAACTGCGACGAGGGATACTCCCGCTCGTAGCGCTTGACGTTCGGGCTGCCCTCCAGCTCAATCGCGTTGCCCTTTTTGTCGGGATTGATGCCGTAGCCGTCCATAATGATGATCGCATAAGGTTTTTTCATGATTCGATACCTCGCTGAAAACTCTTTTTCCGTATAGTATTATACAGCAAATCCGCTTTTTTTGCAACTTTGCGCATGCGCTTTTCGCACTATTTTCTCCGGCGCCGCCGGCAGAACTTTTTCACAGCGCAGGCAAATCCTGCAAAACGGCAGCCGCCCGGAAATTGCAAAACAATGCTAGCCGGAAAGCGGCAACCGAGGGAACCGCACGCGCTCCGGCGGCAAGAAAAATAATAAAATTTACTTATGAATTTCTTGACAATAGTTGCACAATGTGCTATTATATCACAAACGAATGAGAAAAAGCGGTACATCCGCACAACGGAATATGGGGAAACAGACATGCTGATCGATGAAATCAAACTCCGCCTTCGCAATGCCATCAAAGGCAGCGGCTTGAGTCAGAAAGAGATTGCGGCGCGTGTAGGGGTACACCCGTCCACCGTAAGTAAATATGTTCGCATGGAAAAATATCCTTCCATCGACACTCTTGCCATGCTCTGCCGCGCCATCGGCATTTCATCGGATAAAATATTGGGGCTGGATGACAGCCTTAAATAGACGCGCGGTGCTTTAATATGCTTTAAAGCATTTTAAAATTTACGGCACCGCGGGATGGTAGTTATGTTTGCAAAAACCTTAAAGACGTTGCGCAAAGAGAACGACACGACGCAGTGCGAATTGGCCGAAAAACTCGGCGTAAAGCAGTCCACCGTCAGCAGCTGGGAAATCGGGCGTTCCCGCCCCACTTTCGAGCAGCTCGTTGAAATTTCGAACATTTTCGGAACCTCGACAGATTACATGCTCGGCAAGTCGGACGGAGAAAACAACTTCGTTTATACCGACAGCAAAACCCTGCAAACCTTTTATGCAGACTTCGGCAAACTTTCCAAAGCCGAACAAAACTTTATCGTCAAAGCCGTTCACTCTTACATTGAAACAAAGTAACCGGAAAACCGCCCGCTGCTCTTACGCAATTTACGGGCGATTTTTCGCAACAAAACGGTTAATCCCGTTAATAATTAACAAACTGCAATGTTTTTGTGCCATAACTGAAAACAAGGTCATCCGAAGTTGCCCGGATGACCTTGTTTTTTGTACGGAATTTATTTATTATAGTTGACAATAACCGAAAAATCTTCCGCCTTCAGCGACGCGCCGCCGATGAGACCGCCGTCGATTTCGGGCATCGCCATCAGCTCCTTGCAGTTTTTGGCGTTCATGCTGCCGCCGTACTGGATGCGCACCTTCTCCGCGCACTTGGGGCAGAACACTTCCGCACACGTCTTGCGGATGAATCCGATAGTTTCGTTCGCCTGCTCCGCCGTGGCGGTTTTGCCCGTGCCGATCGCCCAGACGGGTTCATAGGCGATGACGATTTTGGAAACGTCGTCCAGTCCCTTCAACCCCTCGCGGATCTGCACGTCGAGCACTGCCTCCGTTTTGCCCGTTTCGCGCTCTTCGAGGCTCTCCCCTACGCAGACGATGGGGATCAGCCCCGCCGCCAGAGCCGCGTGCATGCGCTTGTTGACCGTTTCGTCCGTCTCGCCGAAATACTGGCGGCGTTCGCTGTGACCGATGATGACGTACTCGACGCCGAATTCCTTGAGCATCGCCGCGGAAATTTCGCCCGTAAACGCGCCTTTTTCCGCAAAATGTACGTTCTGCGCGCCCAGGTGAATGTTGCTCCCCTTGACCGCTTCGGACACGGCGGGGATATCGGTGAAGGGAACGCAGACGACGACGTCGCAATCCGCATCCTTGACGAGCGGTTTGAGAGCATTGACGAGTTCCGCGCCCTGCGCCGCGGTGTTGTTCATTTTCCAGTTGCCTGCAATGATGGGTTTTCTCATAATGACCGTATGACCTCTTTACAAAATAAAAATAATAAATTTAGAATGCAGAATTTCGGATTAATTTTACTTGCAAAAGTAAAATAACTCGCGCAAGCAAAACCGCGCTTTTGCGCTGCGCAACCCTATTTGCCAACACCTTGGCTTGCGCAGGAAAAGTGAAGTTGCGGCATTGAAAGGTATGTGTGCCATTAAAAATGCCGCAACGAGAAAAACTCCGAACGCACGACCGCCGCGGCGGCGCGCGTTGGGGTTTTTCTGAAATCACGGAAAAAGCGACAGACTGACGCACAACTTTGTCAATTTTGCTTAAATGCCCGCAAGCGGTCGCTTCGCAAAATTGACTGTGTTAGACTGCAGGCATCAACTTGCCGAGATTTTCGTGAGATAATTAGTCTTTATCGTTCAGGCAGGCGATGCCGGGCAGAACTTTGCCCTCCATCAGCTCGAGCGAAGCGCCGCCGCCCGTGGAGATGTGCGTCATCTTGTCCGCAAAGCCGAGCTGCTGCACGGCTGCCGCGCTGTCGCCGCCGCCGATAATGGTCGTAGCGTCCTTTGCCTCTGCCATCGCCTGTGCAACGGCGATCGTCCCCTTGGCGAGCGTCGGGTTCTCGAACACGCCCATCGGCCCGTTCCAGACGACCGTCTTGGCGCCCTTGATCGCATCCGCAAACAGCTTGCGGGAAGCCTCGCCGATATCGAGTGCCTCCATGTCTGCAGGGATTTTATCGATCGCGACCGTTTTTACCTCGATGGGTGCGTCGATCGGATTGGGGAAGTCTTTCGCGATGACCGCGTCGACGGGCAGGAGCAATTTTTTGCCCATATCCTTCGCCTTCTGCATCATATCTTTGCAGTAGCCGATCTTTTCGTCGTCGCAGAGAGACTTGCCGATTTCATAGCCGAGCGCCTTGACGAAAGTATACGCCATGCCGCCGCCGATGATGAGCGTGTCGCACTTATTCAGAAGATTGGAGATGACGTTGAGTTTATCCGCAACCTTTGCCCCGCCGAGCACCGCAACGAACGGGCGAACCGGATGATCGAGGCTGTCTGCCATAACTTCCAGCTCCTTCTGAATGAGGAAACCGCAGACTGCGGTTTTGACGAATCCCTGCTCGACGATCGCCGCCGTGGAAGCGTGCGAGCGGTGCGCCGTACCAAACGCGTCGTTCACATAGATATCGCAGTAAGAAGCGAGCTTTTTGCAGAATTCGGGGTCTCTGCCCTCTTCAC
This sequence comes from uncultured Clostridia bacterium, assembly GCA_904373255.1. Lineage (GTDB taxonomy): Bacteria > Bacillota > Clostridia > Christensenellales > Borkfalkiaceae > Borkfalkia. Next base: position 6,061 of record CAJFFD010000059.1, read on the forward strand.
CCGCGTAGAAACGAAGGTTTTCGAGCAGAACGCACTCGCCCTCTTTGAGCGCCGCGACCTTCTTTTCCGCGTCGGGGCCGACCACGTCGGAAGCGAAGGTAACTTTATTGTCCAACAGCTGGTTGAGCCTGTCCGCAACGGGCTTGAGGGTGAACTTCTTCGCGTCGCCCTTCGCCTTTTCGATATATTCGGCGGTAGCCTTCGCCTGCTCTTCGGCGGGGAGAGCTTCGACCGCCTGCGAGCAAAGCACGACTTTTGCATTGTGTTCCATCAGGTATTTGATGGTGGGAAGCGCACCCATGATACGGTTTTCGTCGGTGATCTTTCCGTCCTTCATCGGAACGTTGAAATCCACGCGCACGAGAACGCGCTTGCCGTTTACGTCGACATCGGTGATAGACTTTTTATTCATACAGTTATCTCCTTTGCTGAATTTTTCTTCCTATACTATGATACCCTTTTTTACGCCTTTTGTCAATTTATTGGCGGACTTTTCCTATAAATTCCGCCCCTCGCCCGTACCTTTGCGCGGCTCGCAGGTGCGCAGCGCGCCCCTGCGCTCCCCCTCCGCAAAACCCAGCTGCCGCCATCCTTCGTATACGGCTACCGCAACCGAGTTGGACAGATTCAGCGAACGGATTTCCCCGATCATCGGGATGCGCACCGCCTCGTCGTACCGCTTTGCCAGAAGCTCCTCGGGCAGCCCCTTCGTCTCCTTGCCGAACACGAGAAAGTCCCCTTCGCGGTACTGCACGTCGCTGTGCGTTTTTGCCGCCTTGGTGGAATAAAACCAGAACCGCCCTTCGGGAAATTTTGCGAACAATTCCCCGATATTGTCGTAGAAGGATATATCGACGAAGTGCCAGTAATCCAGCCCCGCGCGCTTGAGATATTTATCGGAAACCTCGAACCCGAGCGGGCGCACAAGATGCAGTTTACAGCCGGTAGCGGCGCAGGTGCGCACGATGTTGCCCGTGTTCTGCGGAATTTCCGGCTCGACCAAAACGATATTGAACATTCTTTCCTTTCTCCTCCCCGCACAGGGGGTTTATGGCATTCCGTCGATAAATCGGCAGAAACTGTCGATAAACTCGCACGATGAAAAATTATGCCAAAATGCTTGACTTTTCAGCACTCATATACTATAATGGTAACGTAAGAATTGAACAATTCTTGCGCATTTGAATCGCTCATACTCACTACCCATATTTTTTCTCATTTGTTTTAGGAGGAAGGCACATCGCAAGATGTGCCTTCCTCTTATCCGTTTAAAAACCACGCGAGGCGCACAAAAACGGGGCGGCGCAGCCCGTTTTTTTCGCTTGCAAACGGGCAAAAAACGCCGCTTCCGCCCTGCGCCGCGCGGTCAGTCGATGACGCCGCCGCCGATACATTTGCTGCCGTTGTAAAAAACCGCGTACTGCCCGCCCGTAACGGCGCGCTGGGGAGCATCGAACAGCACCTCGGCGGAATCCTCGCCCGTGCGCACGATGCGCACCCCCTGTTCGCCCTGGCGGTAGCGGAATTTCGCCGTGCAGGAGAACTCCGCTTCCCGCGGGGCGCGCGGGATCCAGTTGATACCCGAAACGGTGCACGATTCGGTGAACAGCGCGCTTTCGTCGCCGTGCGAAACGTAGAGAATGTTGTTCTTCACGTCCTTTTTGATCACGAACCAGCGGCCTTCCGCGGTATCGCCTTTTCTGCCGCCGAGGTTCAGCCCCCTGCGCTGACCGAGAGTGTAATACATCAACCCGATATGCTCGCCCACCTGCTCCCCCTCAAGTGTGCGGATGACCCCCGGCTGCGCGGGGAGATACGTTTTTAAGAAGTTGCGGAAATTGCGCTCGCCGATGAAGCAGATGCCCGTGCTGTCCTTCTTCTTCGCGGTGGACAA
>CAJFFD010000060.1 GCA_904373255.1 uncultured Clostridia bacterium
TTTTGCGTCGACGTGGTTGCGGGGGCAGGATTCGAACCTGCGACCTTCGGGTTATGAGCCCGACGAGCTACCGAACTGCTCCACCCCGCGATATGGGCATCTTCCGCAAAGATGCTTACTTATTTTATAGCATTGTGCGGTGTTTGTCAACCGTTTTCGGCTCCGCGCGGAAAAAATTTTCCGCGCGGAGCGTTCAGGCGCCGTAAAAAACGGGCGAGCCGGAGCGGAAAGGGCGGCGAATTCAATCTCTTTTCCGGAAAACTTCGGTGGGCGGGCGGTCGTAGCAGCGGGCAAAACTGCGGTAAAAAGTGGTCATCGAATCGAATCCGCACTCGAATACGAGCGGGGCAAGCCGCGGGTCGTCCTCCCGCTGCGCCCGAGCCACGAGGTTGCGCACGCGGATCATATTCACATAACTGTTGAGGGTCTCCCCGACGTAGCGGTTGAACAGGCGGGAAAAATAATACTTATTGTATCCGAATACGCCGGATACGGAGTCGAGCGTGATCGGTTCGGCATAATGTTCGTCGATGTAGTTGAGCGCGTTCACGACGGTGCCGAGCGCCGGGGTGGAGGAGGCGGGAACGCGTTTGTAATGCCCCAAAAGGTTCCCCACGATCACGTCCACGAACCCTTTTTTTACCAGTTCCGCGCCCGCTCCGCTCCGCTTGTTCGCCTCGCCGAGCGCGTCGAAATACCTGCGCAGGGAGCGGTTGAAGGTGCGGTCAGACAGGTGCGCGGGCAGTGTCTGTTTTTGGAATATGCCCGAAAAATCGTCCGAATAGCTCTGCCCGATGATGAGTACGAGGTCATTGTATTCGGGTGCGGGTATAAGTTCGTGAACGGCGCACTTGTGCGTAAAGACGATGTCGTCCTTTTCGGCGAAAAATTTTTCGCCGCCGATCTCGCAATCGATGGAGCCGTCCGTGATATATAAAATCTCGATGCATCGGTGAAAGTGCGGCATCGTGTGGCCCGCGCCGGGAAAAAATTCGATGGCGTCCGTGCGGTCGTGCTGCGGTTCATAAAAAAAGCTTTTTTTCATAATGTCAATAATCGGCAGATTTTTCTAAAATAATGCGACGAATTTCGCAATATTCAGTGGTATTATACCATTGTATAAAGTAAATGTCAACGGAGGATGCCTGTGCAATGAATCTTGCGATCATCGGGTACGGCGGTATGGGCGCATACCATGCCGAAAATTTACGGAAATTCGCCGAGGGAGAATCCGCGTTCCCCATCGGGGTCGCGGGCGTGTACGACATTGACCCCGCCCGTGCGGAAGCGGCGCGCGGCGTCGGTCTGCGCACATACGCTTCGGCGGAGGAGATCTGGGCGGATAAATCGGTCGGCGCCGTGCTTCTGGCAGTTCCCAACGACCTCCACGCGCCGTATGCGTACGCGGCGGCAGAGGCGGGGAAACACATACTCTGCGAAAAACCAGTCGCGATGAGCAGCGCCGAGGCGGAAAAGATGTATGCCGCGGCGGAAAAGGCGGGCGTGCTGTTCGAAGTGCACCAGAACCGCCGCTGGGACGACGACTTTCTGACCGTGCGGAAGCTCGCGGAGAGCGGCGTCATCGGAAGCGTATATAAAATCGAGTCGCGCGTGACGGGCGGCAACGGCATCCCCGGCGGCTGGCGCAAAAAGAGGGCGCAGGGCGGCGGCATGCTGCTCGACTGGGGCGTGCACCTCATCGATCAGATGCTGCAGATGATCCCAAGCCCCGTCGAAAGCCTGTACTGCGAATTCAGTCACATTTACGGCGAGGAGGTGGACGACGGGTGCGATATTTCCGTTCACTTCGAAAACGGCGTCAATTACCGCGTCGTCGTGTCGACCGACTGCTTCCGCTCCCTTCCCCGCTGGCAGGTGTACGGCACCGAGGGCACGGCGACCGTCGCCGATTGGGATTTGTCGGGCGGGGTCACGCGCATCCTCACCAGGGAGGGCGCAAAGCACGGCATCCGGGCGGGCAACGGATTCACCCGCACCATGGCTCCGCGGGAAGGGGATTCGGTCGAGGAACTGCCTCTGCCCGTCGTGCATGCCGAGCCGTTCGCTTTCTATAAAAATTTTGCCGCCGTGTGCGCGGGGAAGGGAAATCCCGCCGTCCGCAAGGACGAGGTCTTGCGCGTGTTCCGCCTGATGGAGGCGGCGCAGCGCTCGGCGGAGCAGAATATCGTAATCAAAGAAAAGCTGTAAGGCGCAAAATTGCCGAAGCGGCAAAACGTATCGAATAAAAGAGGTTTTATTATGAAAATCAGCGTAGTGAGCAGCATTCTGGGCGGGTACAGCCTGGACGAAAGCCTCGCCTATCTCTCTTCGCTCGGCGTCGACGAGTTCGAACTGGGCGTGGGCGGGTATCCCGGCAAGGCGCATGCAGACGCGCTCGTCCTTTGCAAGGACAAAAAGGCGCGCGAGGAACTTGCGGAAACGTTCAAGAGACACAACATGGGCATCTCGGCGCTCGCGGTGCATGGCAACTGCGTGCATCCGGACAAAAAGACGGCTGCGGCGTTCGAGGCGGATTTCGAGGCGGCGTGCGTGCTCGCGGGTCAGCTCGGCGTGGACAGGCTCGTCACCTTTTCGGGCTGCCCCGGTTCCGACCCGGATGCAAAGGCGCCCTCTTGGGTGACCTGTGCATGGCCGCCCGATTATCCGAAGGTGCTCGAATGGCAGTGGAACGAAATCCTGATACCGTATTGGAAAAAAGCGGCAAAATTCGCTTCGGAAAACGGCGTTAAAAAGATTGCGCTCGAACTGCATCCCGGCTTCTGCGTATACAATCCCGCCACCTGCCTGCGCCTGCGCGCGGCGGTCGGCGACATCATCGGCGCAAATATCGACCCGTCGCACCTTCTCTGGCAGGGAATGGACATTCTCGAAGTCATCCGCGATTTGGGCGAAGCAAAGGCGATCCACTATTTCCACGCAAAGGATACGCAGCTGTTCGAGCGCAATATCCGCAAAAACGGCGTACTGGATACGACGTCGCTCGCCGATATCCCGAACCGCGCGTGGGCGTTCCGCACCCTCGGCTACGGTCACGGCGAAGGGTTGTGGAAGCAGATCTTCTCCGCACTGAAGATCGCGGGGTACGACGATACCGTCTCCATCGAGCACGAGGACGCGCTCATGTCCCCCAAGGAGGGACTGGAAAAGGCGGTCAAACTCGTCAAAGAGAGCATCATCACCGAGAGCAACGAGAACCTGTTCTGGGCATAAGCGCGGGCGGCGGGTCGCGCGGCAAAGCAACGATTTAAGGAGAGAAAAAAATGAAATTTGGAGTTCAGTTGTACAGCCTGCGCGAGCGGGCGGAAAAAGGCGGCGCGGAGGAGGTCTTGCGCCTCGTTTCCGAAGCCGGATACGACGGCGTGGAGTTTGCCGGATTTTACGGCAAAACGCCCGCAGAAATGAAGGAACTGCTGAAAAAATATCACCTTTGCGGCGTTTCGGCGCATATACGCCCCGAGGCGGTGGAGGAGAACCTGCCGTTCATCGACGCGCTGGGGATACGGTACATATTCATTCCGTGGGTCGGAACCGAGGAATTCGAATCGCCCGAAATGTACGCCGCGCTTCTGGAAATCACGGCAAAGGCGAAGGCGCTCCTCGATGCGCGCGGCATCGTATTCGGCTATCATAACCATGCGCACGAATACGAGGGAGGCAAGGACTGGCTCGGCAAATTCACCGCCGACGCGGGAATTAAGGCGGAGCTTGATGTGTTTTGGGCGCACGTTGCGGGCAAGAGCGCCGTTGCGGAGATGCGGCGGCTGGCGGACAGGCTCGCGCTCGTCCACATCAAGGAAGCGGCGGCGGAAACCCCTGCGGAGAACCCGCAGCCGATCGTCGGCGAAGGAGCCGTCGGCATGGGAGGGGTGTTTGCCGAAATGAAAGAGCAGGGCATCCCCTGGGCGGTTCTGGAGGTCGAGCATTACCCCTGCGGCGAGGAGGAATACCTCGCAAAGAGCCTGAAAAACATGAAAAAACTGGCGGAACAGCGCTGAAAAGGGCGCAAAACGAAAAAAATATAAAAGAGGAAAGAAAAACATGGATAAAAAGGTAAGGATCGGCGTCGTCGGGTGCGGCGGCATCGCAAACGGAAAGCATCTCCCCGCGGAAAAGCGCAACCCCGCGGCGGAACTCGTCGCCTTCTGCGACATCATCGAGGAGCGCGCCGTCAAGGCGTGCAGGGAATACGGCGAGGCGGGCGCCAAAACGTATACCGATTATAAGGAACTTCTGAAGGATAAGAGCATCGACGCGGTTCTGGTGCTCACGCCCAACTGCTCCCACTGCGAAATCACGGTGGCGGCGCTGGAGGCGGGTAAGCACGTTCTGTGCGAAAAGCCGATGGCGATGAACTACGCCGAGGCGAAAAAGATGCTCGCCGCGCGCGATAAAGCGGGCAAGGTGCTCACCATCGGGTATCAGAACCGCTTCCGCCCCGATTCGCTGTATCTGAAAGAGCGCGCGGAGGAGGGCATGTTCGGCGACGTGTACTATGCCGAAGCGATCGCCATCCGCCGCCGCGCGGTGCCCACCTGGGGCGTGTTCATCGACCAGGAAAAGCAGGGAGGCGGCCCGCTCATCGACATCGGCACCCACGCGCTCGATCTCACGCTGTTCATGATGAACAACTACGAGCCTGCCTACTGCGTGGGCAAAACCTTCCATAAGCTGAACAAACAGAAAAACACCGGCAACGCCTGGGGAGATTGGGATACCGAAAAGTTTACGGCGGAGGACAGCGCTTTCGGGTTCGTCGTCATGAAGAACGGCGCGCTCATCAACCTGAAATCGAGTTGGGCGCTCAACATGGCCGACCCGATCGAGGCAGTCACCACCATCTGCGGCGACAAGGCGGGCGCGGATATGCTGAAAGGTCTTCGCATCAATACCGTCATCGGCGGGCGCCAGGCGATGATCACGCCCGATCTTTCCGCCGGTTCGGTTGCATTCTTCGACGGCGCGGCGGGCGGCGCTCCCGAAGATCTGGAAGCAAAGACGTTTACCGACGCCGTCCTCGGCAAAGGCAAGCTGTACGTCACGGCTGACCAGGCGGCTGTCGTCACCCGCATCCTCGAGGGCATCTACGAGTCCGACAGGACGGGCAAACCCGTGTATTTCGACTGAAAGAGGGCAAGAAAACGATGAACGTATTGGTTTTTTGCGAGCATAACCCTTCCATGGACTCCCCCGAGGGGAAGGCCGCCTATCCCGAGGGATTGGGCGAGTGCCTGGCGCAGCTCCTGCGCGGGGCGGGACACACCGCAACCCTCCTGCCCATGGACGAGCAGGGCGTGCACGGATTTACCGACGAGCTTTTGAATTCTGCAGACGTCGCCTTCTGGTGGGCGCATTGTTACCACGACGCCGTGCAGAGTGAAATCATCGACAAAGTCGTCGACCGCGTGCATCGCGGCATGGGCATGGTCTTTTTGCACTCCTCGCATCTCGCGCGCCCCTTTCTCCGCCTGATCGGCACGACCGGGTTCCTCACCTGGAGGGAAGCCGGCGAGCGCGAGCGGCTGTGGTGCGTCGACCCAACTCACCCGATTGCGGCGGGGTTGGGGGATTTTATCGACATTCCGCAGGAGGAAATGTACGGCGAGCCGTTCGGCATTCCCGCGCCCGACGAATTGGTGTATATCGGCTGGTTCGAAGGGGGCGAGGTTTTGCGCGGCGGCTGCGTGTTCAAGCGCGGCAGGGGCAAGCTGTTTTATTTCAACCCCGGGCATGAAACTTACCCCACCTACAAACTTCCGGCGGTGCGCAAACTGCTCGTGCAGGCGTGCGAGTATGTGGCTCCCAAACAGCCCGTATCCGGGCCGCTCGGCTGCAGTCACCGCGACGATTTCTGCATTGACAGAAGCGTAAAAAAATAAAACCGTATCTGAACTCCGCGTTTCGGCGCGGAGTTTCCTTTTTTCGGCGGAATATTGCAATTCCGGGCACGGTATGCTATAATAATGGCAGCAAACGCAACCGCCGCGTGGGGGGAGGAGATATGAACAGACAGCGTATTTTGCAGAAGATCCGCGCCGTCAGCGCGGGGGGGAAGGGCATCGTCGCCCTGTACAACGAAATTTCCGCAATCGTCGCCCGGGAGGCGTATGAGGACGCGCTCGCCGCAGGGTGCGGCAAGCGCGCCGCCTATCTTTCCGTCGAGTTTCTCGTCGGCCGCGCCTTCTACAACAACCTCATGGAGGCGGGCATCTGCGCGAGGTACGCGAAATCCTCGCGGGAAAGGGGGTGGACATCGCCGATTTCGAGCAGATCGGCGACGCGGCGCTCGGCAACGGCGGGCTCGGCAGGCTCGCGGCGTGCTTTCTCGATTCCGCTGCCGCGGAGGGGTTGCCGCTGTACGGCTACGGCATCCGCTATAAATACGGTTTGTTCCGCCAGAAAATCGAAGACGGGTATCAGACCGAATATCCCGACGACTGGCAGCGCTTCGGCGACCCGTGGAGTTTCCGCCGCGAGGACGAGGCGCGCGTCA
>CAJFFD010000061.1 GCA_904373255.1 uncultured Clostridia bacterium
TCATAAGAGTGGCGACCCGGAACGGTCTCGAACCGTCGACCTCCAGCGTGACAGGCTGGCGTTCTAACCAACTGAACTACCGGGCCGTATTCTGACAAATTAAGGTGGTGGGCCTTCACGGACTCGAACCGCGGACCGATCGGTTATGAGCCGACTGCTCTAACCAACTGAGCTAAAGGCCCTCGAATACGGGTTGCGTTGCCTCAATCACAACGCTTGATTATTTTATAATATCTGCGAAAAAAAGTCAACTGTTTTTACACGTCCGATAAAAAAACATTACAGAAAATTTTTTCGTCAAAGTTATGCAAAATTCCGTACGATTGCCGATTATTTTCGTTTCGCTCTGTGGTATCTTATGGGAGCGAAGGAAAACTGCGGGCAATGCGGTGCGCGTCCGCCCGCAGCTGCCGCAGCGGGCGGCTTCGTTCGCAAATCGAAAAAGGAGCGGCGTACGCCGCGGGGCATGGCTATGAAGGTGGAAGGAAGGATTTCGGGCGGAAGCCTGTACATATTTTTGAACGGCGAACTGGACGAATATAACGCCGCTGCCGCGCGCGGCGCGGCGGACGGGATCATCGAGCAAAACCTCGCCTGCAACCGCGTCGTGTTCGACCTTTCGGGCGTGCGGTTCATGGATTCGGCGGGCATAGGATTTCTGATCGGCCGCTACAAAAAACTCAAACGTTCGTCTACGCCCGCCTATATCCAGTCGCCTGACCCTGCCGCAGACAAAATTCTCTCCATGAGCGGCATTTATTCGCTCATTCCCAAACTGTAAGGAGATCGTCATGAAAAATTATCTGAAAATCGAATTTCCCGCCCTGTCCGAAAACGAAACATTTGCCCGCGGTGCGGTCGCGGCGTTCTGTCTGCGGCTCAATCCCTCCCTCGACGAGCTTTCCGACGTCAAAACCGCCGTCAGCGAAGCCGTGACCAACTGCATCGTGCATGCCTATGCTGGCAAAGAGGGGAGCATCCGCATCGAATGCGAGGCGGAGGGGGATACGCTACATATCGAAATTTCCGACAGCGGGAGGGGGATTGAAGACGTTGCGCGCGCCGTCGAACCCTTCTTCACCACGCTGGCGGACGAGGAGCGTTCAGGGATGGGATTTACGATCATGCAGACGTTCATGACGACGTTCAAGGTGGAATCGGCGGCGGGGAAAGGCACTACGGTCACGATGACCAAGCGTTTCGGCGCCGCGCTCGCGGAAGGAAAGGGCGGGCTTGCCGATGCTCAATGAAGAACAGACCCTCCGCTATATCCGTGCGGCAAAGGCGGGCGACGGCGCGGCAAAGGAGGCGCTCCTTGCGGGCAATGTGTCCCTGTTGAAAAGCATCGTCCGGCGCTATCTGGGCAAGGGCGTGGAATTCGACGACCTGTTTCAGCTGGCGGGCATGGGGCTTTTAAAGGCGGTGTACGGGTTTGACGAAAGTTTCGGCGTCCGCTTTTCCACCTATGCCGTGCCGATGATCGCCGGGGAGATCAAAAGGTTCATGCGCGACGACGGTTCCGTCAAAGTTTCGCGGGCGATGAAATCGGCGGCGAAGAGCATGAACAAATTCGTGGAGGAGTATGCCGTCGAGTACGGTTCGCAGCCGACGGTCAGGGAAATTGCGGAAAAATTCGGCATGGAAGAGAGCGAGGCTGTGTTCGTTTTGGGTTCTTCGCGCATGCCCGTATCCATCTACGAGCAGGGCGAGTTCAAAGACGAAAAGGCGGCAGGGCTGGTCGACAGGCTCCCGTCCGTGGACGATACCGACGAGATGATCGAGCGCATGCAGCTGAAAAGTGCGATCGACGCCCTGCCCGAACGCGAAAAAAAGATCATCATGCTCCGGTATTTCCGCGACATGACGCAGAGCGAGGTGGCGGAAATCATCGGCGTTTCGCAGGTGCAGATTTCGCGCATCGAAAACAAGGCGGTTTCGGAGATGAAACGTTTGCTCGGCTGACGCGAGCCGCGGCGCGCAAGCGCACGCGCGGAGCGGCGGTGCCGTTATGCAACCGCGCTTGCGGAAAACACAGGCGCGGCGGTTCTGCCTGCCGCAGAAGGATCGTACAGGGGAGGCAACGCCTCCCGCAGGGGCGCGCCCGTCCGGCGCGCCCCGTTTTGCGCTGCCTTGCGGAAGGTATGAATCGGAAAAAGTAGCATAAAATAAAAATGAAAGACTTTACAAAGGTTCTTTTTTATTATATAATAAAGTTGTATTATGGCAGACCGCCCGGTTTTGTGCAACCGTAGCGGTAAATTTGCGCCGCCCCTGCAGGGGGCGTTCCGCCGCGGCGGAACGCCGTGCGGAGCGGAGGAGGGGGCAGTACGCAGTGAAGTACATAGGAAGCGCGTTCAAATATCTCTTTAAAAATTTCATATTCCTGTTTCCGTTCGCGCTGTTGCCCTCGTACTTTCTCGCGATGTCGTCGGATGTCGACAACCTTGCGGCGCTCGCGGAGAGCGCGTTGGCGGTGCGCACGGATTTCGATTTTTTGCAGCTTTTTACGTTTTTGTCCCCGTTCAATGCCGAAGGCTGGGTGTTCGCGCTCCTTTTTGTCGCTTCGTGCGCGGTGTTTATCCCTATGCTGCTCGGGTTCATCGAAAAGCATATGCGCATCGGTTCCCGTTCGTTCAAGGGCATAGCGGGGCGGTTCAACAGCAACTTTCTGCCCACGCTCGTCGTGTTGCTTCTCTTTTTGCTCGCATATGAACTCTGGGCATTGCTGGCGGCGGGGTTGGTGTACGCAGTGTCGCTGATACTGGACGGGGTCGCCTGTTTCATTCTCGCCGTTGCTGTCCTGTTCGGGGCAAACGCTCTGCTTGCGTGGTTTGCGTCCGTATTTCTCCTGTGGCTGCCCTGCATGCAGATCACGGGTTACAGCTATATGGATTCGCTGAATTTTTCCGGTCAGCTGTATGTGCGCCGCCGCGGAAAACTGTTTTGGGCGGTATTCCTGCCCCTGTTGGCGGGCGTCGTTCTGCAATTTGCGATCGTTGCCGCCAGTCCGCTGGAGGCGCTGCGCGTTCCCGCATACGTCTTTTTGGAACTGGTGTACCTGTTCCTGTTCTTATATTACTGCGTTCTGATGTACGTCGCATATTTCGGCGCGGCGGGCGAAGAACGCATGGATCTCGTCAAAAAATACGGATGAAGGGGGGAGCGCTTTGATTTTCAAAAACGCATTCCATCTGCTTGTGGATAATTTCAAGCTGAATTATAAAATGCTCTTGTATAAGCTGGTGGCGGCGGTCATCACGCTGGCGCTGGGTGCGGCGCTGCTGTATCCGACGCTGAACGCGCTGGTCACGAGCGCGCCCTTCCGCGAACTGACAGACCTGCTCGGCTCCTTCTTTAAGGCGGTCGTATCGGGCAATACCGAATTTTTGAGTACGTTCAGCGAAACGCTGCAGGGCAAAGTATCCGCTCTGCTCGCATTTCTGCAGGAAAACACGCCCAACATCGTCCTGTTTTTCGTGCTTTTTGCAGTGGTCGTGCTTGTGCATCGTTTTCTCGACGGCATCGGGAATTTCGTGTTCGGCTGCCTTCTCGACGACAAGATGTCCAGCTATGCCGATACGCGTTTTTTCGGCTCGTATATCAGCAACCTCGGCAAAGCCGCACTGTGGCAGGTCGTCTATGTCCCCGTCACTTTTTTGTACGACATGGTCACGATCGCCGTGTGCTACGTTTTCTTTTTGGTGATGCTCAGCATCATTTCTGCGGCGATCGTCGCGTCGTTTGCCGCGCTCATGCTTTCCGTCGCGCTGATTCTGGCGGCACAGGCTCTCAAACTTACGCTGCTCAACGATGTGGCTCCCGCGCTGGTTTCCGACAAAATGCACCTCGGCGCGGCATTGAAACGCGGATTTTCCTATGAAAAGAAGCGCTTCGGCGGGCTGTTTTCTACCTATTTCATCACTTGCGTGCTGATTTTGTGCATCAATGTTCTGTGCGGCGTCGCGTCGTTCGGCGCGGCTCTTCTGATCACTGTCCCCATGTCCTATCTCATGCTCACGAGCGTACAGTACGTCAGCTATTACACGCACGGGAAAAAGAAGTATTTCCTCGCGGAGGATAACATCGTTTTGCCGAAGGGGGAAAGGACGGACGAAAATTTCTACGACGATTTCGAAGTCTGATTCGATGCGGAACGAAGGCGGCGCGTTTACGCGCGCGACCTATATATAATTAACTATAATTTCTGTTTGATCGGAGGTCACTCTATGGATTATTTGTCTGCGTACCGTTCCTGGTGCGAAAATCCGGCGTTGAACGGGGAGGGGAAAACGGAGCTTGCGTCGATCGCGGGCGATACGAAGGAGATCGAATACCGCTTCGGCGCGGAACTCGAATTCGGCACCGCGGGCATGCGCGGCATCATCGGCTACGGCACGAACATGATGAACGTGTACACCGTCCGCCGCGCTACGCAGGGTCTTGCGGAATACGTCAAATCCCTGGGCGCGTCTGCCATGAAGAGGGGCGTGGTCATCTCCTACGATACCCGCCGCAAATCGGAGGAATTCGCGCGCGCGTCGGCGGGCGTCCTCGCGGCGAACGGCATCGCCGCCTACGTCTTTGACGACGTGCATCCCGTCCCCATGCTCTCCTACGCTGTGCGCAGGCTGGGCACCGTCGCGGGCATCATGATTACCGCCAGCCACAACCCCAAGGAGTACAACGGCTACAAGGTCTACGGCGAGGACGGCGCGCAGATGTCGCCCGAAGCGACCGACGTGGTCGTCGGATACATCGAAAAGATCACCGACTATTTCTCCGTCAAAGAGGCGAACAGCAGCCTCATCAAATCGGTGCCCAAGTCGGTGGACAAGAGCTATTATAAAAAGATCTCCAAGCTGACTCTCTCGAAAGAGGCGGTCAAAAAGGTGGGCAAGAGCCTCAAACTCGTCTACACCCCCGTGCACGGCAGCGGCTACGTTCCCGTCACGACTATTTTGAAAAAGCTGAAGATCAACGTCACCGTCGTTCCCGAGCAGGTCAAAAAGGACACGGAGTTCTCCACCGTCGAGGTGCCGAACCCCGAGTTCAAGGAAACTCTGTCGAAGGGCATCGCGCTCGCGCAGAAGATCGATGCGGACGTCGTGTTCGGCACCGACCCCGATTCCGACCGCCTCGGCGTCGCCCTCAAAAACGATAAGGGCGAGTTCGTCGCGCTCTCGGGCAACCAGGTCGGCATCCTGCTCCTGGACTACATCCTCACCCGCCTGAAGGAGGACGGCAAGCTGCCCGCCAACGGCGTGGTCGTCAAGAGCTTTGTCACCACCGGCATGGCGAAGGCGATCTGCGACGATTTCGGCGTCGAACTCGTCGACGTTCCCGTCGGGTTCAAATTCATCGGCGAAAAGATCAAGGAGTACGAGGCGAGCGGGGAAAAGACCTTCCTGTTCGGATTCGAGGAGAGTTGCGGGTACCTGCGCGGCACCGAGGGCAGCCGCGATAAGGATGCGGTCGTGGCAAGTATGCTCTGCGCCGAAATGGTCTGCTACTACACCTACAAACAGCAGAGCGTCTACGGCAGGCTGATGGATCTGTACGCGAAGTATCAGTTCACGCTCGACCGCAACATCAGCATCAAGTTCGGCGGTCTGAACGCGATGAAGGAGATGAACGCCCTCGTCGATTCGCTCAAAACCAAAAAGGCGGAGAAGTTCGACATTTATAATGTAGTCGCCGTGCGCGACTATTCTTCCTCCGTGCGCCGCCTCGCCGACGGCACCGAGGAGACGATGAACATTCCGCAGACGAACGCCGTCTATTATGAATTGGAAAACGGCAGCTTCATCTGCGTCCGCCCCAGCGGCACCGAGCCGAAACTGAAAATCTATTATTCCGTCCGCGCGAAGGACGAGGATGCCGCCGAAAAGGCGTTTGAAAAAATGAAGTCTGCCTTTGAATCGTTCATGAAGTAAACATATCGGTTACCGGCGCCCGCGGCAGATCGCTGCGGGCGCTTTCTTTGTAGCCGCAATTCAGATATTTTGTCGTACAGAAAAATTTTTCGGCGAAACTTTAAATTTTCGCTTGACATATAAAGGGAATCGTGGTATCATAGTTAAGCTGTCGATTGAGGCAGCAAACCTTTCTGTCGAAAGGAAAAGAAGATTGACAACTGCATAGTTTAAAGAAAAGAATGTACGAAGAAGGCAAGATTAAGAAAAGCTAAATTGGTTAATACGGAAACGTATAGGAAGC
>CAJFFD010000062.1 GCA_904373255.1 uncultured Clostridia bacterium
AGCGGTACGTCTTTTTGCGTTCGGAGTTTTCCTTGCCGCGGCATTTTTAAGGGCACACATATTATAAAATGCCGCGGCTTCACCTTTCCTGCAAAAGCCATTCGGCAAATTGAGTGCAAAAGCAAAAAGCGTGGTTTTTGCTTTTGCAGATGTTTATTTGTGGCAAAAAATTCACCCTCAAAGAATAGAGCCGCTGTGGGTTGGTTTATAAGTATCATTCATTCGGCTTGGAGGGGTATGGGGTCTTTGACCCCATATGCAGCATTAAAAACCGTCGCGCAGTCGGCCGGTAAGGATGATCCGGTGTATTCGCGCCCTTAACAGCTTTAGAAAGTGTAATTTAATTCGGTTTTATATTATAAATTTTTTCAATCCGGTCAATAAATAGGGGGCGAAACAAAAAAGGCGGTCAAGCAGAGTGAAAAAATTTTGCATAGTTTTCGGTTTACTAATCATAATAATCGTGACGGCAGCGGTGACGGCGGGCAGCGCCGCGGAAACGGAGTACCTGCGCATGCCCAGGCGGTCAAGTACGAGGTCAAGGACGCGATCGTCGACTACCTCATGCCTCTCGCGGCTTCCTGCGAGAGCAAGGAGGAGGCGATGGCGGCGCTGAAAAATGCCATCCCCGCAATCGAGGCGGTGGCGGACGAAGTGCTTGCGGAAAACGGCTTTTCGTACACGGCGCACGCCGAGGTGCGGCGGGAGGAGTTTCCCACCCGCGTCTACGAGGATGTCACGCTCGAGGCGGGCATGTACGACGCGCTCATCGTCGAGCTGGGCACGGGCGAGGGCGCGAACTGGTGGTGCGTGCTGTACCCGCCCATGTGCTTTTCGGGCGAGGCGACGGGCGAAAACATCGTGTTTCGTTCCCGCATCGCCGAAATCATTCGCAGCTTTTTCGCGGACTGAAAGGGCGGAATTTTTCCTCCTTCGTCGCGGAAAACAAATTGTTTTGAAAAAGTGAGGAGGGAAAATGAACAAAATTTTGCGTGTGAGCGCGTTGACGCTCGCATTGATGGCGGTTTTGGCGGCGGCAGTCTTTTTTGCCGTGCAGGCGGCGCGCCCGCACGCCGAAGTCGCTTACGGGCAGGGCATTGAAGCGGCGGCGCTCAAACAGGGCAGCCGCGGCGAGGACGTCAGAACGGTGCAGCAGAAATTAAAGCGCTGGGGCTATTATTCGGGCAGCGTTGACGGAATTTACGGCTCCGCGACCAAAAAGGCGGTCGAGTATTTCCAGCGCAAAAACGGGCTGACGGTCGACGGCATCGTCGGGCAGAAGACGTATGCGGCGCTCGGCATGATGGAACAGGCGGGTCAGTCGGGAGGTCAGAGCGGCGGCTCGAACGGGTATACCAATTCGGATACCTACCTGCTCGCGCGGTGCATCTATGCGGAGGCGCGCGGCGAAAGCTATACGGGGCAGGTCGCCGTCGGGGCGGTCGTTTTGAACCGCGTCGAAAGCGCGCAGTTCCCCAACACCATCGCGGGCGTCATCTATCAGAAGAACGCCTTCACGGCGGTCAACGACGGGCAGATCAATCTCACGCCCGACCAGACGGCGATCAACGCCGCCAAGGACGCGATGAACGGCTGGGATCCGACGGGCGGCTGCCTGTACTATTACAACCCCGCCAAGGCTACGAGCGAGTGGATCTTTTCGCGGGAGACGGTCGTCACGATCGGCAAGCATGTGTTCGCGATATAAGGAGGGAGAGGAATGAAAGAGAAAAAGATTTCCAGCGGCGCGGAAAAGGTGGAAGAGATCGCGCGCCGCAATTCGGGCAGGGTAGCGCAGGGCGACGCCGCGAACGGCGGAGCGTTTATATCCGAGGAGCGCATACGCGAGGCGGAACAGGCGGCGGAAGCCGCGCGCGAAGAGGCGCGAGCCGAAAAGCGCATCGCCGCCGCGGAGATGAAGCGCGCCAAAAAGGAAGCGCGCGCCGAGGCAAAACTGGAGAAAAAGAGCGAGCGCGCCGCAAGGGCGGCAGCCGAAGAAGAGGAGCGCCTGCACCGCCGCGCCGCCCGCGCCGAACGCAAGGCGGAAAAGCGGGAAGAGCGCGAACGGCGCGACGACAATCGCGCGCCCGGATTCGGCGGCTGGCTGGCGGCGGTCGTGTCCCTTTCCGTCGCGGTTCTGGCGCTCGGCGCCATCGTTACGGTCGGGTACTTCGACCTCATGAATACGAAAAGCGAACTTTCGGGCGGGTATCAGAGTTCCGTCTACGAGTTCTCCGAACTGGTCGAAAATATGGACGCAAACCTCGCCAAGGCGCGCATTGCCGACGGCAATTACGAGATGCAGAAGCTCCTCACCGACGTGCTCGTGCAGAGCGAGCTTGCGGAAAAGTGCATCGAATCCTTCCCCGTCGAGGGGCGGGAGACGGAAAACCTCACCGCATTTTTCAACCGCACGGGCGACTATTCCAAATCCCTCCTGCACAAGCTGGCGCACGGCGGCAGCCTGACCGCGGAGGAGAAGGAGGTCATCGAGTATATGTATTCGACGACGGAAAAGCTGCGTGCGGCGATGCCCGAGCTCATCGAGAGCGTCCGCCTGGGCAGCATCGAAGAATTGTTCTCCGCGGAGGGGGATTTCTTCAAAAACTTCGGAACGCTGCGCGAGCCGACGGTCGAGGTGCCAAAGAGCATCGAGGACGGCCCCTTCTCGCAGGGCGCAAAGAAGCGCGATAGCAGGATGCTCGCGTCCGAACAGGCGATCAGCGAGTCGCAGGCAACGGAGCGCGCCAAGGAGCTGTTCGAGGGGTATAATCCCGCGAACATGCGCCTTGCGGGCAAAACGGAGAACAAGAACTTTTCCCTGTATAACTTCGAGTTCGAGGACGGCAAGGGCAGAACGTACTTTGCGCAGATTACCGAGCGCGGCGGGCATCTCGCCCTGCTCGACAGCTTTGAAGTGTGCAAAAACCACAACTATGATACCGAATCCTGCATCCGCATCGCAGAGAAATTCCTCAAAAAATGCGGCTATGAGGGGTTAAAACCCGTCTGGTCGAGCGAAGCGGGCACCGAATGCACCGTCAACTTTGCCTGTGAACAGGAGGGCGTCGTCATCTATCCCGACATGATCAAGGTCAAAGTCTGTGAGGAAAAGGGCGTCGTCACGGGGCTGGAAGCGCATTCGTATCTGGTGAACCATACCGAACGCAGCATCGGTTCCGCCTCTGTTTCCATGAGCCGCGTCAAAGCGAACGCCGAATCGCGCATGGACGAGGTTCACGGCGTGCGCAAGGCGCTCATCGAGGCAGACGGGCAGGAACTTCTCACCTACGAGATTGCGGGCGAGTTCGGCGGAAGAACGTACTATGCGTATATCGACGCAAAGACGGGCGAAACGGTTGAGATCTTCGTCGTGGTCGGAACGGACAGGGGCAGGGCAATCCTGTAACATGGCGAAGCCGCCGTCCGGCGGGAAAAGGCGTGCGTATGCGCGCCTTTTTTGCGTGCGCGCCCGCCGCGGAGAGGGCGGGCGGCGCGTTCCCTTTCCCTGCGGATTGCACCGGGCGTTGCGCGCCGCGGAAAAATCAGAAAAAAATTGCGAAAAAAGGGCGTTCGTTTGTCACCTTTGGGCGAACGCCCGTCTTTTTAAAAAAAATAGCTTGACGGGCGGCGGGAAAAGTATTAAACTGATTCTGTAAATAAACAGGCGCACCGAGTGCCTTGCGAAGGCAAGGGTAAAAGGGAAACCGGTGAAAATCCGGTGCAACAGCCATTACTGTAAGCGGTCAAACGCTGCGCATACGCCATTGAACGAAAGTTTGAGAAGGCGCGCACAGCCTCGTTGCGAGGCCCGCAAGTCAGGAAACCTGCTCGGAGCGTTGCGGGAACCATTCTTGGGCAAATGAAGAATGCGGCCGACATACCTTTACGAAAGCATGCTCGTAAAAGGCTGCGTCCGCATACCGTTTTGCGGACGCATTTTTGTTGCCATCTTCTCCGTTTATTTGCAAAATTTTTTCTCAAAGGGAGAAGCAGACATGAAGAGAAGGCTGGCACTTTTGCTCCTCGCTGTTCTGGCGATGAGTACCGCGCTGTTTTTCGCCGCGTGCGACGACGGGCAGGGAGAGGAAATGCAGGGCGTCACCGTCGCGTATGCAGACTTGACGAGCACGGGCAAGGAAGAGAATACCTATGCAGAATTGTTTTCCATCGAACATTTCAGCGATGCGGAGGGGAACGAATACTCCAAAATCGACGTGTTCGATAAAAACGGAGAGCTGAACACTTCCTGGTTTCTTCTTCCCGAAGGCATCGACAGCGTGACGGGCGCGCCCGATTCGCCGTACATGATGACCTGGCAGGACAGGCAGAACATCATGGTCTCCTCCGCCAGCACCATGGCGCTCATCAACGCGATGGGCGCGCTCGACAGGGTTCCCATGACCACTTCCGATACGACCTGGCGCATCCGGGAGATCCAGGACGCCATCGACGGCGGCTCGATCAAAGAAGTCGGCAAATACAGCGCGCCCGACTATGAGCAGATCTTGACGATCGGTGCGGAAAAACACGTCACGTTTGCGGTATTTTCGACCATGATCGACTATGAACCGGACGTATATGAGCGTCTGACGGAAACGTGCGGGCTTCGCATCATGCGCGACCAGTCCTCCTCCGAGGGGCATCCGCTTGCGCGCACCGAATGGATCAAAATATACGGCGAAATCTTCGATATGCGCGAAGAGTCGGACGCGGTGTTCGACGAGCAGGTCGAAATCCTCAACGAGACGACCGCAAAAATCAATATCCCCGAAGCGGAGCGCAAAACGGTGCTCATCTTCTATACGACCTCTTCCAAGGATACCTTCTATGTCCGCAACGCGGCGGATTATGTTACGGAGCTGGTCAACCTCGCGGGCGGCAAGCAGGTCACCGCGATCGGCGAAGGCAAGTCGGGCAATACCAAGATGACGCAGGAAGAGTTCATCGAGGCGTGCTCGGAGGCGGACTATGTGCTGTATAACTGGACGAGCGGCGCCTCGGGCGTTTCCGACGAAACGCTGGACGGGCTGATCGACGCGCGCCTCGGCGATTGGTTCAAGGATTTCAAGGCGTACAAAGAGGGCAACGTGTGGCGCACTTCCAACGACTTCTATCAGAAGATGGATAAAATGGGCGAAATGGTCGCCGACATCTACGCGATGCTGTACGACGAAAACGTATCCGACAATCTCACCTATGTGAACAGACTCAAATAAGATGAAGGAAAAGAGCAAGAGATTGCTGCGGACGGAGATCTGCTTTATCGCGCTTGCCGCCGCGCTGTTCGTTGCGGTCATCCTCAACGTATGGATCGGCAGTGCGGACATCTCCGTTGCAGACGTCTTCAAAATTTTATTTACCGATCAATTCGCGGGTCAGGCGGCGCACACCATCGTGTGGAGCGTCCGTCTGCCGCGCCTGTGCGCCGCCGCGCTTTTGGGCGGCGCGCTCGGCGTTTCGGGGTATTTGATCCAAACGTACTTCCGCAACCCCATCTGCAGCCCGTTCGAGCTGGGTATCTCCTCGGGCGCGAAGATGGTGCTCGCCTTTTTCACCGTCGTCGCCACCAACTTTTTGGGCGGTCTTTCGGGCGTGAGCATGGTCGCGGTGGCGTTTGTCGGCTCCCTCGCCTCGATGGGCGTGGTGCTTTTGTGTGCGGGCAAAACCAAAAACATGGCGATTTTGCTCATCATCGGCATCATGATCGGCTATATCTGCTCGGCGGTGACCGATCTTATCATCACCTTCGCGGAGGAGGAGGAAATCGTCAACCTCACCTTCTGGTCGATGGGCAGTTTTTCGGGCAAGGACTGGAACGACGTGCTCGTCATCGCCTGCTTCGTGCTGGCGTGCTTTGCGGGGACGCTGCTCCTTATCAAACCCATCACCGCCTTCCAGCTGGGCGAGGGGTACGCGCAGAGCATGGGTATGAACGTCAGGCTCTTCCGCGTGCTCATTATCCTGCTGTCCAGCCTGCTGTCGGCGTGCGTGGTCGCGTTCGCGGGCCCCGTGTCCTTCGTCGGCATCGCGGTGCCGCACCTTACCAAGTTGATGTTCAACTCCTCCAAACCCGCCGTCGTTTTGCCCGGCACCTTTCTGCTCGGGGCGGTATTTTGTCTGGTGTGCGACCTCATCGCTCGCACCGTATTTGCGCCGACGGAGCTCGCCATCGGCACGGTCACGGCGATCTTCGGCGCGCCCGTCGTCATCGCCATGCTCTTGAAGAGCCGGAGGAAGAGCGCATGACCCGCCTTTCCACCCAAAATTTATCCGTCGGCTACAACAAAAAGGTGCTCATCGGCGGAATCGATATCAGCATCGCCCCCGGCGAAGTCGTCTCCCTCATCGGCCCCAACGGCGCGGGCAAATCGACCGTACTGAAGAGCATCACCCGCCAGCTCGAAAAGCTGGGCGGGGAGATCTACGTCGACGGCGAAAACGCCGCGGCGCTCTCGTACAAGAGCTTTGCCACCCGCTTTTCTGTCGTGCTCACCGAGCGGCTGAAGACGGAGCGCATGACCTGCGAGGAGGTCGTGGAGGCGGGGCGCTACCCGTACACGGGCTTTTTCGGGCGGCTCACGGAGGAG
>CAJFFD010000063.1 GCA_904373255.1 uncultured Clostridia bacterium
TGCTTGTAATAGTGGCGGGTGACGGTGCCGTGCGCCGCCTCGAATTCGTAGTTGCCCTCGGGGGAAACGAGCACGGAGGTCATCAGTCCCAAAGAACCGTAGGCGGTGGCGACCATGTCGCTCATCACGTCGCCGTCGTAATTCTTGCACGCCCACACGATGCCGCCCTCCGAGCGCACCACGCGCGCGACCGCGTCGTCGATGAGGGTATACATATATTCGATGCCCGCTGCCGCAAATTTGTCCTTGTATTCCTTTTCGAAGATCTCCGCAAAGATGTCCTTGAAATGATGGTCGTACTTTTTGGAGATGGTGTCCTTCGTGGCGAACCACAGAGGCATCTTCACGTCGAGCGCGTAGTTGAAGCAGGCGCGCGCGAAACTGGCAATCGACTTGTCGAGATTATGCACCGACTGCACGATGCCGTCGCTGTCCTTAAAATCCTGAATGAGCAGCTTTTCGCGCACGTTGCCCTGTTCGTCCTCGACGACGAGGTACGCCTTTTCACCCTGCGCAGCGCGCGTTTCCACGCCCGAATACACGTCTCCGTAGGCGTGACGGGCGAGCACGATCGGCTTTTTCCAGCCGGGAATGTACGGCGTGATGCCCTTGGCGAGGATGGGCGCGCGGAACACAGTGCCGTCGAGAATGCGGCGGATGGTGCCGTTGGGGCTCTTCCACATCTGTTTGAGCTTGTATTCCTCCACGCGCTGGGCGTTGGGGGTGATGGTGGCGCACTTGACGCCGACGCCGTATTTTTTATTCGCCTCCGCCGCTTCGACGGTCACCTTGTCGTCCGTCTTGTCGCGGTTGACGAGACCAAGGTCATAGTACTCCGTCTTCAAATCGACGTAGGGCAGAATGAGATCTTCCTTGATCCACTGCCAGAGGACGCGGGTCATCTCGTCGCCGTCCATCTCGACGATGGGCGTCTTCATCGCTATTTTCGCCATGTTGATACCTCGGAAATTTATTCTTTCCGCTTAATTGTACCAAAAATGCGCGAAAATGGCAATCGTTTGCCCCCGCCGCCGCGTATTTTCCTCGATTCTGCCCTATCCCCTGCGCAGCTTGCCCGACGACGGACGGAAGCCGTTCAGAACGCCGCAGTTGCTCAAGAGTTTTTTCCCCTCCTGCGCGTGAAAATCGCGGATGCCCTGCTCGATGAGCGCGGTGAGCACGCCGCGGAAATCGGCGAGCTTGTCGCAGAACAGGTACCAGGCGAGCGAGCCGGGCACGGTGTTCATCTCGTTGAAGTACACCTCTCCCCCGCTCATGAGAAAATCCGCCCGCACCGCGCCGCGCAGGTTCATGCGGCGGTACAAAAGCTTTGTATAGCCGCGGATGCGCTCGGCGCTCTCCCTGGAAATTTTGGCGGGAAAGTCGCCCGCGCGCTGCTTCCCCTCGCCCATGTATTTGTCGCCGAAGGTGAGGAATTTGTTGTCCGTCTTCGGCTCCTCGCAGGCGGAAACGACGATCTCGTCGCCCGCGCGGTAGGCGGCGCAGTTGATCTCGCGGCGGTCGGAAAGGTACTTTTCGGCGATGAGCACGGTATCGTAGGCAAACCCC
This sequence comes from uncultured Clostridia bacterium, assembly GCA_904373255.1. Lineage (GTDB taxonomy): Bacteria > Bacillota > Clostridia > Christensenellales > Borkfalkiaceae > Borkfalkia. Next base: position 1,570 of record CAJFFD010000063.1, read on the forward strand.
GCCTCGATCGCGAAGGCGAGCTTCGCCCTGTCCTCCGCCACCGCCACGCCGATGCTCGAACCGAGCCGCGCGGGTTTGACGATGACGGGGTAGCCAAGCCGCTCCTCGATGCACTTGATTGCCATGGCGCCCCGCTTTTTATATTCCGCCTCTGAGATGCGGAAGAAGGCGGGCGCGGGGATATTCAGCGCTTTGGCGATGAGTTTTGTCATCCCCTTATCCATGAATACGGCGGAAGCCGCCATATCGGGCGAGGCGTCGGGGATGCGGTTGAGGCGCAGAAGTCCCGCCACGGCGCCGTCCTCGCCGTTCATGCCGTGGCAGCAGTTGAGCGCGCAGTCGATTGCGCACACTTCCTTCAATTTTCTGCCGCGCACCGCATACAGTTTTCCGCCCGAAAGGAGGGCGCGCGGGCACTTTTTATCCGACAATCCGCCGCGGAAAAAGGCGGTATCGCGCAGCGGTTCGCCCGTGTACATTTCACCGTTTTGGGCGATATAGACGGGATGCACCGCGTATTTTTCGGGATCGATGAGGTTTGCCGCCATCGTGCCGGTGATGACGGAAATTTCGTTTTCGCAGGCATAAGAAAAAACACCTCCGCAAAATTTTTTCGCTTCGGTGTTTCGGACTGTATTTTCCGTGAGAATTTGGTTTAATATTTATTAAGTTCACGAAAATCTCGCTCCGCTGCGATTTTCCGTGAGTATAAGGTTTTATATTTATTATAATAATTGCTCGAAAAAGGCAAAACCATGCTTTTTGCGGCTGCGCACGAGGCAAGTTTGCCGCAATACCCTGTCGGGCATTGCTCACTTCCGCCTCGGCTCCGCCGCCCTTATTCACGAAAATCTCACTGTGTTGCGATTTTCCGTGAGGCTGCGGTTTAATATTTATTATAATAATCTCTCGAAAAAGGCAAAACCACGCTTTTGCCTTTTTCCCTCAATTTGCCGTATGGCTCAGCGGCATTCTAATAATATGTGTGCCCTTAAAAATGCCGCTGTGAGGGGAAAACCGCTCGGGTTTCCCCTCAACTCACGAAAATTTGTTTTGTCAGCTCAAAACAAATTTTGAGAACCAGCTAATTATATATATCCGGCAAATCGTTCAAAAACAGCACGGTATCCCCTTCGGCAAGTTCCCCTTCCAACAGATCCTGCGCAGCCTCGAGGGTAGGCACGGTGACGAGCTTTTCCGCCTCCCCGCCCGCGGCGAGGTAGCCGTTTTTCACCGCCGAAACGAGCGTTTCGCCGACCAGAATCACCTTATCCAGCCCGACGAGCTTTTTGCCGAGCTCCGCGTTCTCCTTCTCTTCGAGCACGCCCAATTCGACCAACCCCGGCGTTACGACGAGCTTGCGCCCCTCGAACGAGCGCAGAACCTCGATTGCCGCCGCCGCGCCCACGACGTTCGCGTTGTATGCGTCGTCCAGAATGGTTACGCCGCGCACCGCCGTAGGCTGCAGACGGTGCGGAACGTAATCGATTTTTTCGATGCCCTGCAAAATCTCTTCCTTGGAAAGCCCCAGCTTGAACGCCAGCGCCGCGGCGAGCGCGATATTTTGCGCGTTGTGCGCACCCAACAGTTTGCTGCGGGCGTTGCACTGCACGATGCCGAGCGCCAGTTTGAAGGATATGCCGTTCGGTGAACTTACAACATCGAACGCGCCGAATTCGCCGTGTTCGCCCACCGCAACCTTGACAAGCCCCGCCGCCGCAACGTCAAGCTTGTCGGTGTTTTCGTCCTGCCCGACGACGGCAAAGCCGCCCTTTTTCGTCCCCGCCAAAATTTCGCCCTTGGCGGCGATGATGTTTTCGATTCCGCCGAACGACTCGACGTGCTGCGGGCAGATGCCCGTAATCATGCAATGGTCGGGCGAAACGAGATCGCACAGCTCGGCGATGTCGCCCTTATTCCGCGCGCCCATTTCGGCGATGAATATATCGTAATCGGCGAGGTTTTCCCCGTCCACCGCCCGCGCAATGCCGAGCGGGGTATTGAAGGATTCGGGCGTGGCGAGCACGCGGTACCTGACGGACAGGATCGCCGCGAGGAAATTTTTGACGCTCGTTTTGCCGAAGCTGCCCGTGATGCCGATCTTCACGCAGGGCGCGGCGTGCAGTTTTTCGCGCGCACGCTCCACAAATTTTTTGTTTTTTGCATAGGAAAAGGGCTTTTCAAGCAGGTTCGCAACGCGCAGCAGGACGGGCAGAAGGATGGGCAGAAGCGCCAGCGGCAGATAGCGCAGGTGCGAGAGGATCTCCCAATCGGCGTTTTCGGGGAGGGTGTAACAGTAATAGGAAACGGCGTTGCCCGCCGCCCCCAAAATAAACGCCGCAACCGCGATGACGAAGACGTTCAGAAGATAGATGCGGTTCGCGCGCGCGGTGGAAACGAGGGGCACCTTCAGCGCCCGCTTGTCGGCGACGCAGTAAAGCGCGGCAAACAGCGGGATGGGGATGAGAGCTATGTATCCCGCAAACGCGCCCGCGAACGAAAAGCAGATGCCCAAAACGAGCATCGCCAGCGCCGTTAAAAAGGCGAGCAGGATAAAGCGCGAATACACCATATTTCCCCTGCGGTGCGTCCAGGCGGCGTACTTTTTGCCGTTGTAGCCCGCCTGTTGGAGCGCGCCCAGAATTTTGAAGGTACACAGTCCGTATAACAGTGCGCAGGCGAGCGCGATGACGATATATTCGACAGTAGCCGTTAATGTAAACATTGCTTCTCCTCTTTCGCGGCAACGGAAATTTACAGCAAAAACTCCCGTGCGACGGCGTTGAATTCGTTCGGCCGCTCGCAGAAACAAAAGTGCGAACAGCCCTTCATATATACGAGACCGGATGCGGCCGTATTTTCGTGCAAAATTTCCGCCATGTAGGGCGGTGTCGCCGTGTCCTTATCCCCGAACACATAGAGAACGGGCGCCCGAATCCCGCGAAGGCAGGGCGTCAGATCCTCGTTGACGATCTTTTTGTAGCTCTCGCGCATGACGGGGGAAAGGGTGCGGTATTCGGGGGAGCCGAACTTCCTCTCCGCAAAGCGCGGCGCAACCTTTTTGACGGCGCGGTACGCTTTTACGCGCAACGTATACGAAAAACCGCGCCGCGGCGGAATTCCCGCACAGCCCGTGAGCAGCGCCCGTTCAAACAGTTCGGGCGATTCGGACAGCAGTTTGAGCGCCACTCTGCCGCCGAAGGAATGGGCGATCAGTTTCGCCTTTCCCACGCCCAGTGCTGCCAAGACCTCGCGCGCGTGCGCGGCGTACTCCCCCACCGACCACGGCGAAGAAAGCGGCGCGCTCTTCCCCATGCCGGGGAAATCGAATGCCGTTACGCGGAAAAAGCGCGAAAAGCAGGCAATCTGATAGGCAAAACTCTCCTTGCAGGCGAGATACCCGTGCAGAAACACGAGGTCTTCCCCCTGCCCTTCCTGCAGGTACGAAACGCCGTCTAAAACGCCCAAGCGCACCTCCTTTTGCCGCGCGGAGGCGGGCGCAGGGCGCGGCGGCTACAAATCCTTCTGCATGATGAGCGCGTCCTCGCCGTCGCCGTAGTAGCGCGGGCGGACGTACCGCCCGATATAGCCGCGCTTTAAATACAGCGACATGGCGGCGGCGTTGGAAACGCGAACCTCCAAAAATATCCGCTTCACCCCTGCGGACGCCGCGGCGCCCTCCAGGTTATCCAAAATGCCCGCGGCGATGCCGCGGCGGCGGAAGCTCTCGTCCACCGCAATGTTCGCAAGATCGGCATCCTCCCCCGCCGAAACGACGAAGCCGTACCCGACGATTTTCCCGCTCTCTTCGGCGGCGGCGGTGACGGTGTTCTCGTTGAAAAAGGTGTCGGCGAGCATGGAAAAGCTCCACGGGTCGGAAAAGCACTTTTTTTCCAGTTCGGCGATGGCGAGAATGTCCTCGTACGCCCACTTGCGGTACACGATGTCGCTCATTCTGCACCGCCTTCGCCCGCCCCGGCGCGCGCTTTCTCGCGCTCCTCCTCCGCCTGGCTCTTTTTGAGGTAGAACGCCGAAATATCACCGAAATCTTCCTCCCCCGCCCCTTCTACGGCGCGCAGAAGCCCCGCCGCGGGGTCTGCCTTCGTATACGGAACGGGCAACGGCGCATACGCGTACACGGGGTACTCCTCCGCAAGCGCCGCGAGTCGTTCGCCGCTCACATACGCGGGGGGAAGGGATACCCTCTTATCCTCCGCAAAGCCGCAGATGTAATAAAAATCTCTGCCCGCGGGGATCGCCGCCAGCGCCTTTCCCTCTGCATTATATGCGAGCGCCGCGAACGAGGTTACCCCCAGCGCGGGCCTGTGCAGCGCCGCACAGAATCCCTTGACGGTGGAAATGCCGATGCGGATGCCCGTGAACGAGCCGGGCCCTGTTACGGCGCAGAAAAAATCGCAGTCGGCAGGCCGCATGCCCGCTTTGGCGAGCGTCTCCTCGACGGCGTCCATGAGGCGCACCGAGTGCTGCATGGCGCAGTCCGGCTCGAAGGTTACAAACGTTTCGCCGTTTTTGGCGATGACGGTGAGGTATCCGGCGGAAGTATCGATGGCAAGGTAACGCTTCATTTGCATAGAATCTCCCTCTCGTTCTCCCCCGTTTTGCGGATGAACACCTCTTTGCACCCTTCGGGCAGAACGTCTGCGATGTTCTCCGACCATTCGACGACGCAGATGCCGCCCGCATAGAAATAGTCGGTCAGCCCCAGCGCCTCCGCCTGCGCGCCGCTCTTTAAGCGGTAGCAGTCGTAGTGGTACAGCCCGCCGTAGTCGTTCATGTAGGCATAGGTCGGACTGGTGATCTCGTCTTCGATGCCGAGACCCAGAGCCAGACCCTTGACGAACACCGTTTTGCCCGCGCCCATCTCCCCGTGCAGGAGCACCACGTCCCCCGCGGTGAGGGTTTTTGCATATTCTTCGGCGAACCGAATCGTTTCGCCCTCGCTCTTTGTGACCATATTTTCCCTCGCTCCGCCCCATACCGCGCCGCCGCGCGCCGATGGGCGCAAAATATTGCAAAATAACGGAAAAGAGGCGCTCTTCGCACCTCTTCCATTATAATATAAATCGCCGCGATTTGCAATTAAAACGCCTTGCGCGCCGATATTTTCAGCGCGGACAATATTTTTGCCTTCGCTCAGAACTTGTTGAGCAGCCAGGAGATTCTCTTGTACAGCAGAACGGTGATAAGGCTGACCGCCACGCTCTTGATGAGGTTGAACAGGAGCACATACCACCACAGCTGCGCGAACATCGCCGCGGCGCCCTCCTGCATGAACAGCGGAAAGTTTATATAGCGGTTGGTCAGCAACCCCACGCCGACCTGAATCAGGCAGCCGACGACAAGCGTAACGATGACGGTGGGCAACCCCTTTTTGAAGCGGTACACGAGGGTGGGGATGAGCACGAAGCTGACGGTGACGATAAAGTTCGCCAGCTCCCCGATGCCCGCCGTGCTCGTGGTGAACAGGCGCAGGCACTCCTTTACGCCGCTGATGACGATCGCCGCGACAGGCCCGAACATAAACCCGCCGAGAAGCACGAACACGCAGGAAAAATCCAGCTGCAAAAAGGGAGCCGCGGGGAAAATGGGGAATTCGAGGTAGGAAACCCCGAACGCGAGCGCCGCGAACATCGCCAGCTTTGCGATCGTGGACGCCGAAAAGTACTTTTTGCGGAAGCCTGCCCGCTTTGCCGCCCGTTCGGCGGCGGGGTCTGTTTGCCCCGCTCCCGTTGCCGCGGCATCGCCGTCCGCGGCGGATGCCGCGGCACCTTCGGGCGCCGTGCGCGTATCGCAATACGGGCACACGAATCCGCCCTTGCCGTCCTCCTTCATCTTTCCGCCGCAGGCGGGGCACTTGCCGACTTCCCTCTGCTTTGCCGCCGTGCTTTGTGCCGGAATTGCGGCAACGTTCTCGCTTTTTTGCGCCGCATCGCGGCGCAGAGCCTCTTCCTTCATAAAAATACACCTCGAAAAAATATATTTTCCAAGGGGAATTAAGGAAGCCCCGTTCCGACGGAACGGGGCTGTTTTTTGAAATTTCCGCGCAACAAAAAAAGATTGCGCCGCGATTTCAAAAACATTCTTTTCCTATCCGGACTATACCGTCGGTACGGGAATTTCACCCGTTCGGAGGCTTGCGCCTTTCGCAGACTTTACTGCCGGTGGGGAATTTCGCCCCGCCCCAAAGAATCGTTTTTTCGGGTATATTATAATACGCGCCGCTGCGTATGTCAACCGATTCGGCGAGCCTTTTTCAGCAATTCGGGATTTGAACGCAGAGAGTCGAAGCCTCCTTTTTCAGCCTTGCCCGACAGACCAGCTTGACCGCGAAAGACGCCGCCAGACACCCGAACTCCGCCGCCATGCAGAGGAGCAAAGGCAGCAGCGTATACCATTCCGACGCGGCTATACAGCACAGCCCGCCAATAGCGGCAAAAATGACAAGATGGATCAGCGTAAAGACAGGAAAGGCGCGGGAATTGCCGCATACGCGGGCGTCTTCCCGCTTCGCCGCACGCAGCGCGCGGATCCCGGAAGCAAGACCGACGCAGCCGAGGGCAAGCAGCGCTGCCAAAACACAGCTTTCCACCATCGCAATCACCACAAAAATGAAATTCATTATTCCCGCAGCCATAAGTTCCTCCGCAGATTCGGCCGGCGGCTGCGACCGCAAAAAAAACCACAGGCTGAAAACCGTAACAACCGCCAGCAATACGGTCAGCGCAAATACCGCTATATCCAGCCGCCCTCCCGTTTTCAGCAGAGAATAAACCGACCTTTTTCCCATTCCCCTCACTCTCCTTCATAGATTCTGCCGGCGGCGCGGCGGCGCGAATAATCCGCCGCTTTGAAAGCCAGCGCCAGTCCCAGACAGACAAGCAGAGCCGCGCCGCTGCAGATCACCGCCGCCCGACCCGCGGAACTCCACTTGGAAAACAAGAGGGTTGCCCCATTCAGCACAAGAAATACCGCGTCCACTGCGATCCCCGAACGAATCCGCGAAATGAACTTCGCGTCCGCACACTTTTTTTTGCAGCCGATCAAGGTTGCAATGCCTATGCCCGCACAAACCGCACCGCCGAGCGCCAGTTCTCCCAGCACAACAAAGACGGCGAATACCGCCAGAATCGCGACGAGCGCCCCGCCATAGTCTGCGCCGCCCGCTGCAGCGGGCGAAGGTTTCGACATTACCTCCGCAACATCGTCCAAAGTTGTACAGATGCTCAATGCAGCAATCAAGGCCACAGCCAGAACCAATGCAAAAATATCAAGCCAGCCGCATGCCGCCGCCATGCGGCGAAATCTTTCATGCAATTCCCCTACCCCCTTATCCTACGCAACCATTATACCACGGGGAAAAGGCACTGTCAAGCCCCCCCGAACGCTTGCGGACGCGCATTCCGTTAAACCCCATGCAAAAGACCCTCCCGCGGAGGGAGGGTCTTGCAGATATTCCGGCAATAGAATTACAGTATATCGTTCGCGTACAGCGGATACTTTTCGCACAGCTTTCTGACCTCCGCGCGCACGAAGTCGAACGCGTTCTCCTTTTCGGCGATGATCTTGGAGATGAGGCGGGCGATCTGCCGCGCGTCCTCCTCCTTGAATCCGCGGGAGGTAATGCTCGGCGTGCCGATGCGGATGCCGCTGGTGATGAACGGGCTGGTCTCCTCAAACGGAATGGTGTTCTTGTTGACAGTGATGTTCACCTCGTCGAGCATCTTTTCCAGCTCCTTACCCGTCATGCCCTTGTCGCGCAGGTCGACGAGCATGAGGTGGTTGTCCGTGCCGCCGGATACGAGGCGCACGCCGCACCTGGTGAACTCGTCCGCCATTGCCGCCGCGTTTTTGACGACCTGCTTCTGGTATTCCCTGAATGCGGGCGAGAGCGCCTCTTTAAAGGCGACCGCCTTGCCCGCGATGACGTGCATGAGCGGCCCGCCCTGCATGCCGGGGAACACCGCCTTGTCGATTGCCTTGGCGTACTGTTCCTTGCACATGATGACGCCGCCGCGCGGCCCGCGCAGGGTCTTGTGGGTGGTCGTCGTCACGATGTCCGCATACGGCACGGGCGAGGGGTGCAGCCCCGCCGCGACGAGACCCGCGATGTGCGCGATGTCCACCATCAGGTACGCCCCGACCTTATCGGCGATCTCGCGCAGGCGGGGGAAATCGATGATGCGGGGATACGCGGAAGCGCCCGCGACGATCATCTTCGGCTTGTTTTCGACGGCGATCTGTTCCAGAGCGTCGTAGTCGATGCGCTCATCCTCTCTGGAAACGCCGTAGGGAACGATATGGAAGTACTTGCCCGAGATATTGACGGGCGAGCCGTGGGTGAGGTGCCCGCCGTGCGAGAGGTTCATGCCCAAAATCGTGTCGCCGGGGTTCAGGAGCGCGAAATAGACGGCGGTGTTCGCCTGCGCGCCGCTGTGCGGCTGCACGTTGGCGTGGTCGCAGCCGAACAGCTGTTTGCAGCGCTCGATGGCGAGGTTTTCCACGATGTCGACGTACTGGCACCCGCCGTAATAGCGCTTGCCGGGCAGACCCTCGGCGTATTTGTTGGTGAGGTGCGAGCCGACGGCCGCCATGACCGCGGGGGAAACGAAGTTTTCGCTGGCGATGAGTTCGATGTTGTTGCGCTGGCGGTCGAGTTCGAGTTTCATCGCCTCGTACACTTCGGCGTCGGCGTTTTTAATGGTTGTAAGATCGATCATTTTCCGTTCTCCGTAGAAAATTTATTCTTTACCGTTTTATTATAGCGCAATTTGCCGCTTTTTACAAGGAAATGAGGGTGCGGGAGCGCAAAAATCTTTGCGCTCCCGCACCTCACCGCGGTATATGCACGGAATTTCCCGCCCTGTCTGCCAAATGGCAGCTTTATCGACCCTGTACAGACCGCACCCGCAAAAAATTCCGTTCTGCTCCTCGCTTATAAGCGCGAAACGCCCGACAAAACCCGCGCGGCAAGGCGATGCCCGCGCGCCGCCGAATCCGCGCATGCCGCGTCAGTTCTTCCTGCCCGAACGCTTTACGATGAACCACACCGCAACTGCCGCCGCGGCAACCAGAACGACCGCCCCCACGACAATCGCCGCGATCGCCCCTGCGGGAAGCCCGCCGCCCGGTTCCGAAGGATCTTTCCCCGGCTCCGACGGATCTTTCCCCGGTTCCGACGGGTCTTGCCCCGGCTCCGACGGCTCGCCCGAAAGCACGGTGACGACGGCAGACGCGCTCTTTTCGGGGTCGAAAACGGACACCGCCGTGACGGTGAACGACTCCGCCGTTTCGCCCGCGCCGACGGTGAGCATGCCGTTCCCGTCGATTTTTGTGGCGGGGTCGGACGCGCCGCTTATCTTCCACCCGACGGAGGTATCGAAGCTGCCCTCGCCCAGCACTTCGGCGGTAAACTGCAGCGTTTTGCCGCGTTCAGCCGAGGCGGTTGCGGGGGTGACGGAAACGGATATGACCGCTTTGTACTCCAGATTCAGATATTTGTACGAATCAAACTTCTGCTCGTCGTAGCCGACGGTATTTTCCCCTGCGGCGTCCGAAGCCGCCTGTACATACACGCCCTGCCCGCAATGGGGCGCGAGCGCGCCGATCGCAGACGTGCCGCCGTGCGCCGTGAGCGAACCGCCCGTAACGTAGGCGCCCTCCTCCGCGTTCACGCCGAACGAGGAGCCCGCCGCGTCGGTATTTTCCGCACCCGCGCGCACAGAACCGCCCTCGACCTGCAGGAATCGGTCGGCATAGATGCCGAAGGTCGCCTGCCCGTTGCTGCCGCCCGCGACCGCGCCGATCGTACCGCCGCGGACGACGACGTCCGCCTCGGCTCCCTGCGCGTACAGCGCTGCGCCGATATTTTGCGTACCTTCGGTGACGTTCACGCTGAACGTGCCTCCCTCGATTTCGATTTTTCCGCTCTCCGTGTCCCCGACATACTGGACAAACACGCCGATATACGGGACTTCGATTGCGGTGTTCCCGCCGCGGATATATACGTTCCCGCCCGATTGGGTGTCGGGCGAGCCGCTGCCCATATTTCCGCCGCTGATGCCGATCGCCGAAGAACGCGCGGCGCTGGATACGGTCACTTCGGCATCGCCGCCGATCGAAACGCTGCCCCTGCGCGCATACAGACCGTACACGTTGAAATTTTCCGCACGGACTTCGCCGCCGGTGATTTCGATATCGCCGTACGGAGAATACACGCCCGCCATCTGACCCAACGTCTGCAAGGTTCCGCCCGAAACGGCGATGCGGTTGTTGACGGTCAGGCAGCCCTGCCCCGTTCCGCCCTTTCCGTTCAGCGTGAGCGTTCCGCTTTTCAGCTCGAAATTGCCGCTGCCGGCATAGGCGGCGTCGTCCGTCGGCACGTCATTGTCCGCGATCACTTCCATGGGATAGGCGTTGAGATTTTTTGTGGACTCGCTGCGGAACCCGACCGAAAGCGAGCCGTCGCCCGTAACGGTAACGTTGCTGTCGTAGAACAGGAGCGCCCTCGTGCTTCCGCTCGGGCGGAGATAGAGTTTGCTTTCGCCCTTGAGTACGAGTTCTACGTCTCCGCGCGCAGCCACGGCGGCGTAGCTTCTGTTTTGCGACCAGTAATTGACGTACGCGCCCGATTCGATTTCCGCATTGTCGAATACGATCTGCGCCGCCCCGCCTTCCTGCGGCGCGGGGATATAGGTGAGCGTTCCGCTCCCCGCCCTGTACGTCGTTTCCGTCTGCGGCGCAGACGATATGAAATCCGCGCCCGACTGCGTGATTTCCGCCGCGGTTTCGGCGCGGGCGGACTCCGCAGCGAACCCCCGCCGCCGCGAACGCTGCGCACGCGGCAAGGAACGCCGCCAACACATACAGTACAACACTTTGTTTTCTGCTGTTCATTTTTCTGCTCTCCCTTTTGTAATATTTTTCCGCAACGTATAAATTTTTCAGGTCATAATAGTACCATAAACCCGCGGGCAAGTCAACTTTTCTGCCAAAAAACGGCACGAATATGACGAAAAGGCGACCGTTATGTAAAACGGCCGCCCTTTTCCCGCGTTCGCTGATCAGATATATTTTTCGATAAATTCCTTCATTGCGGCTTTCGCGCCGAATCCGACGTTTTTGCCCGCAAGCTCCCCGTTCTTGAACACCATCACGCACGGGATGCTCATAATCGAGTACTCGCGCGCGAGGTCGGGGTTGTCGTCCACGTCGATCTTTACGAAGGTCGCCCTGTCCGAAAGTTCTTCGGATACCTGCTCCATCACGGGCGCGAGCATGCGGCAGGGGCCGCACCAGCTCGCCCAAAAATCGACGACGAGCGTCTGTTTCTTTTCCATCGCGGCTTTGAATGCCGCCGTATCAAAGGTCTGAACCATGTACCGTTTCCTCCTGTTGATTGGTATCGTCTGCGGAAGGTTCCCCGCCCTGCGGCGGTTCGCTTCCCCTTTCAGTTTCGATAATTTCCACCACTTCCATACCGAATCCGCGCGTTTTGGAGAGGGCGCGGTCGCAGAAGAACACGCATGCAATCCCCAAAATAAGCCCTGCAAGGCACAAAAGCGCGATATACAGCTCCTCTTCGAAGCAGAAAAACCCGACCAGCAGCCCCGCTCCCGCGAGCAGTACCGGCACGATATAGACGATAAACGACGCGAGCAGGCGGTTGTCCTTTTCCGCCTTCACGAGCACCGTATCGCCCGGCTTCGCGCCGACCGCGTTGAGCGCGCGCACTTTCACGCGGCTCTTGCCGTTCCGGAAGGCGCACATCTTGCAGGAATCGCACTCGGGCTTTTTTTCGATCTGCACGGTGGCGATCTTCCCCGCCGTGTTTACGACGGTGGCAAGCTCCTTCATTGCAATTTTTGCGCGAGGTACTCGGCGACGCGCTCCGCCTTCACCGTTTCGGAGGTCGAATCCGCCATGTTTTTGACGGTATATTCGCCGCTCTCCAATTCGTTCGAACCGATGACGACGACGTATTTCGCCCCGACCTTGCCCGCGTACTTGAACTGCGCCTTGACCGAGCGTGCGGCGTGGTCGAACTCCGCCGAAATGCCCGTTTTGCGCAGCGTATCGCAAAGCTGAAATGCCGCCTTTCTCCCCCCGTCGTCCAGCCCCGCCACATATACGCCGAGCGGCGCCTCCTCGGGGATGCGCTTGCCCGTGTTTTCGAGCACCAACAGCATGCGCTCGATGCCGCTGCCGAAGCCGACCGCGGGCACCTGCGGCCCGCCGAGGTTTTCGATGAGGGTATCGTACCTGCCGCCGCCGAGCACGGTGCCCTGCGAGCCGATGCTCGTGGACACGAGTCCAGGCCGCGCACGAGTTTGGGGTTGAGCTTATATTTTACGCCGCACGCGTCAAGAATTTCTTTCAGCTTCTCGAAGTGCTCGCGGCACTCGTCGCAGAGGAAATCTACCGTTTTGGGGGCGTTTTCGTTGATTTTCGAACAAACTTCCTCCTTGCAGTCGAGGATGCGCAGGGGGTTTTTGTCGAAGCGGGAGCGGCAGGTATCGCACATTTCGGGCAGGTGCGGGCGCAGATATTCTTTGAGCGCCTCGTTGAATTTAGGGCGGCAGTGCTTGCAGCCGATGGAATTGAGGTTAAGCTCCACCCCCTCGACGCCGAGCGCGGCGATATAGTCGCGCGCGAGGAGGATGACCTCCGCGTCCGTTTCGGGCCCCTTGCCGCCGAAGATCTCCACGCCGAACTGGTGGTGTTCGCGCAGTCTGCCCGCCTGCGGCCGCTCATAGCGGAACACGGGGGTGAGATAGTACATT
>CAJFFD010000064.1 GCA_904373255.1 uncultured Clostridia bacterium
GAAGGGAAGGCGGGCAAGGAGGGCGGCGATGCTCAATGACGTAATCTTCGGGCAGTACTACCCGCAAAAATCCTTCGTCCACCGCATGGATCCGCGCGCCAAGATCGTGCTGATGATCGCGTACATCGTGGCGATCTTCGTGGCGGATAACTTTTTCGGGCTTGCGGCTGTGACCCTCTTTCTGATCGTGACCGTAATTTTCTCCCGCGTGCCGTTCGGCAGCGTGCTGCGCTCGGTCAAGATGATCCTCTTCCTCATCATTTTTACGGCGATCCTGAACCTGTTCTTCTATTCCACCGAGGGCGTGCATCTCATCTGGCAGTGGGGCATCCTCGCCCTGTCGTGGGAATCGATCGTCAATATGATCTTTCTGGCTTTCCGCCTGTTCCTGCTCGTCATGGGTACCTCCATCCTCACGCTGACCACGGCGCCCGTCGAACTCACCGACGGCATCGAAAGCCTGTTAAAGCCACTCAAATACATCAAATTCCCCGTACACGAACTTGCGCTCATCATGAGCATCGCGCTCCGCTTTATCCCCACGCTCATGGACGAAACCAACCGCATCATCGCGGCGCAGAAGGCGCGCGGGGCAGACTTCGAAACGGGCGGGCTGTTCAAGCGCGCCAAGGCGATGATCCCCGTGCTCATCCCGCTGCTCGTGTCGGCGTTCCGCCGCGCGGAGGAGCTGGGCGACGCGATGGACGCACGCTGTTACAGCGGCGCCAAGGGGAGAACGAAGTATAAAAAACTCACCTTCACCTGGCGCGACCTCGCGGCGACCCTCGTCGTCGCGGCGCTGATCACCGGCATCGTCCTTCTGAACGTTTACATCCCGGGCGGGAAATTCGGGATTATCGACTATTTTCTGGGATAGGACATTGCGGTGCAAAAAATACAGTACGGTTGCAAAAAATAGGTACAACAGCAATGAATACAGCACTTTTGGTCGCCTATGACGGCACCGATTTTTGCGGCTGGCAGGTGCAGGCGAACGGCCGCACCGTGCAGGGCGAACTGGAACGGGCAATCGAGGCGGCGTTCGGCAGTTTTTCGCGCGTGACGGGCAGCGGCAGGACGGACGCGGGCGTACACGCGGCGGGGCAGGTATGCAACTTTGCCCTCGCGGACGGCATCAAAATTTCGCCCGCGCGGGTCGCCGACGCGCTGAACGCGAAGCTCCCGCCCGACGTGCGCGTGCTGGAAAGTGCCGCCGCGCCCGAGGAGTTCGACGCCTGCCGCTCGGCAAAGAAAAAGACCTACCGCTATTCCGTCTACTTTTCGCGGCGGGAGAACCCTCTTCTCGAACGGTACGCGGTGCGCTTCGGCGAATTCCCCGATTTTGCGCGGATGGGCGAATGCGCGCGGCTTTTGGAGGGCGAACACGATTTTACGGCGTTCTCTTCGACCGGTTCGTCGGTCAGAACGACGGTGCGCACGGTGTACTCCGTCGAAGTTTCCCCTTGGGCGGATAAGTTCGGGGGGCGGACGCCCGGCGTATATATCGACGTGTGCGGCAGCGGGTTTTTATACAATATGGTGCGCATCATGGCGGGCGCGATCCTCGAATGCGGAACGGGAAAGCTTCCCCTTGCCGCCGCGGAGGAGGCGCTGCGCACGGGGGATCGCGAACTTTTGGGCAAAACGATGCCCGCCAAGGGGCTCACGCTCCTGCGGGCGGAATACGGCTTCCCCCTGTTCGGCAGGGCGGAACGCGAATAAAATTCGGGAGAAGAAATAATGGAACTTTTCAGCCTGTTCGATTTCATATTCCCCCTCGGGGATCCGGTGCTGGCGCAGATGTACGGGTTCAACAAGGTGGATACATGGATTTTGTGGGTGATCGCCGCGGCGGTTTACGTCGTAGTGTGCGCCTTTAAAGGGGTAGGATTGTATGCGATGGCGAAAAAGCGGGGGAATAGCGCGCTCCTTTGCCTGCTCGGATTCGTGCCCTTTGCGAGCACGTATCTGATGGGCGAGCTCGCGGGAGGCCTGCGATTAGGCAAGGCAAAAATTGAGGTTGAAGTAGGGGAGGTTTCTGGTAGTTTACGTAAGGGATACTCTAAAATCAAGCATTTCGGCCTGTTCGTGATGATTGCCGAGCTTATCCTGTGTATCGGCTATGCCGTGCAGGATATTCCGCAGTCAGTCATCTTTATGAACCCCGACCTGTACGAGGTGCGCCCGGTAGCGAGCGGGAACCTGACCTATCTTGCCGTGTTTTTTGCCGAAAGCGTACCCGCGTGGCTGGTGACCACGATGAACTTTTTCAGCATTTTCTGCACCATTTTTTACTTTATCTGGCTCGTTCTGTTCATCTTTCTCTGCATGTCCTTCTTCCGCACATACGCCCCCGCAAGTTATATCTGGATGGTCGTACTGTGCGCGATTATCCCTGTCCTTACAGGGTTCTTGATTTTTGCGTTCCGCAACCGCGACCCCATCGACTACGATAAATATATGCAGGAGCGCATGGAGCGTATCCGCCGCGCCCAGCAGGCGCAGTACGGCCCTTACGGCGGCAATCCCTACGGAAACCCGTATGGTCAGAATCCGTACGGTCAGAACCCGTACGGGCAAAATCCTTACGGGCAGAACCCGTACGGAACCCCTTACGGTCAGAACGGCTACGGCGGTCAGGGTGCGCCGAAGGAACCGGACGACCCGTTCGGCGAATACTCTTCCTCCCCGCCCGTTCGGCGAGTATTCGGGCGGAAATTCCGGCGAAAACAGAAACAGCTGACTTGTGTATCGGCGGGAGGCGGCGCGTTGCGCCGCCTCCCGGCTTACTCTGTAAAGCGCGTTCGGGATGTACTGTTTACGGGCGTTGACAAATATCCGCGCGTATGCTATAATTTTTGCGGAAAAAGGAGCATCGAAATGATAAGCGACATCATCGCCGCGGTATCTACGCCGCCCGGCAGGGGCGGGGTCGCCGTCGTCCGCCTCAGCGGCGCGGGCGCGCTCGGCATCGCCGAAAAAATTTTTGCGCCGTCGGGCAGAACGCCCGTGCGCGGGTTCGAACCCTACCGTATGTACCCCGGCTCCGCCGACTGCGGCGCCTTCCGCGATTTCGGGCTGTGCGTGTACTTCAAAGCGCCGCACAGCTTTACGGGGGAGGACGTGGTCGAATTTCACTGCCACGGCGGCACGGCGATCACCCGCGGCATCTTAAAGCGGGCGGTATCCCTCGGCGCGCGGCTCGCCGAGCGGGGCGAATTCACAAAGCGCGCCTTTCTGAACGGAAAACTCTCCCTCGCTTCGGCGGAGGGGCTTGTCGATATGATCAACGGCGAGAGCGACGCGCAGGTGCGCGCCGGCTACATGCTGTATTCCGAGCGGCTAACGGGCAAGGTGCGCACCCTGCAGGGGGAGCTGACGGAGATCCTCGCGGGTATCGACGCAGACATCGACTTTCCCGAAGAGGACATCGAGCACACGGATTTAAAGGACGTGCGCGAAAAAATCGACCATATTGCGGGCGAACTTGCCGCCCTTTCCGCCACCTACGGGGTGGGAAAAAAGGTAAAGGACGGGGTCTCCGTCGTGCTGGCGGGGCGCCCGAACACGGGCAAAAGTTCCGTTCTGAACGCGCTGCTCGGCGCGGACAAGGCGATCGTCTCCTCCGTTGCGGGAACAACGCGCGACGTGGTGGAGGGCACCGTCGAAATCGGCGGCGTGCGCTTTAATCTGTACGACACGGCGGGCATCCGCGAGAACGCGGGCGAGGTGGAGAGCATCGGCATCGGCCGCGCGCGCTCCCTCATCGAGGGCGCCGACCTCGTGCTATTCATTCTCGATTCCTCCGCGCCGTTCACGGCGGAGGACGCGGCGGTGTACGCGGCGGTTTCGGGCAAAAAGCGGCTGGTCGTGTACAACAAAACCGACCTTTCCGACCTCGGAGCGGGCGATGCGGCTGTCCCTGCGGATATCCGCGTTTCGGCAAAGACGGGCGAAAATATTCCGCTTCTGCGCGAAAAAATGTTTGAATTGTGCCTGGAAGGGTACGATTCGGACGCGCAGTTCCTCATCGAGGAGCGGCACTACAACGCCCTTTCCCGCGCGGAAGGGGAGATGCGGCAGGCTTTGGAATTGTGCGGCTCCGTGCCGCTCGATTTATTGGGGATTCATTTGAAGGCGGCGTGGGAAGCGCTCGGCGAGATCAGCGGCGAAACGGCGAACGAAGCGATCATCGACGAAATTTTTGCAAAGTTCTGCGTCGGAAAATAAATTTTACGGGCGGGCGGATGCGCGCGAAGGAGGGCGGATGGTCAATCTCGAACTTTACAGGGTCTTTTACACGGTCGCCAAGTGCGGCAGCCTCACGCGGGCGGCGGACGAGCTGTTCATCAGCCAGCCGGCGGTTTCGCAGGCGATCAAGCAGCTCGAGGGTCAGCTCGGCACGCCCCTCTTCAACCGCACCCACCGCGGCATGGAGCTTTCGGAACAGGGCGGAAAACAGATCTTCGGCATCGTCGAAAAGGCGCTTGCGGAGCTGGACATGGCGGAAAACAAGCTCAAGGAAATCAACTCCACCGCCACGGGCACCATCCGCATCAGCGCGTCGGATACCATCTTTTCGTATGTACTCATCGACAAGATCGCCGAATACCACGAAAAATATCCCGACGTCAAGCTGAATCTCATCAATTGCATCACCACGGAGACGATCGAACTGTTAAAGAACAACAAGTGCGACATCGCCTTTGTCAACCTCCCCATCGACGACAAGGATTTCACCCTCACGAGCGTCGTCATGCCCCTGCACGATACGTTCGTCGCGAACGAGCGGTTCAAAACGCTCGCCGAAGGGGTTCAGCCCCTCAAATCCATGCACGATTATCCGCTTCTGATGCTGGATACGAATACCGTCACCCGCAAGGCGATCATCCAGTTTTCTCACTCCATCGGCGTGCATCTGCACCCCGAAATCGAATGCGGAAGCCTGGAGCTGATGATTCAGCTCGCCAAAAACGGCGTGGGCATCGCGTGCGTTCCCAAGGAATACGTCCGCCGCGAGTTGGGCGAGGACAAAACTCTGTTCGAAATCAAAACGGAGCCGCAGCTTCCCGCGCGCTCGGTGGGCATCGCCTTCCCCAAAGGGCAGCCCGTTTCCTTTGCGTGCCGCGAATTTTTTAAAATGTTCAACGAAAACTGAATGCTTTTTTCGCATATGTATTGCATATTTTAAGACAGCCGGGGTGCCTTGCGCGCCCCGTTTTTTTTGAGCTGTTTTTGACCTGCACCGCATAAAACCGGCGGGAGCGTACAAACTGTAATCGCGGAAATTTCCGCAAAGGGCGGTTTTTATGCAGCGCGGGCATACGGTATTTTTTGAGAATCAGCCGAAGATCGTCGCGGCGGCGACGGTCGCGGGGCCGAAGGAATGCGAAGGCATCGTGGGGGAGTATGTCGATCTGCCCCTCTCCGACGATATGTTCGGCGAAAGCACTTTCGAGCGCGCGGAGCGGAAAATGTTCCTCGCCGCCGTCGAACGCAGCATCGAAAAGGCGGGCATCACCCAGCACGAGGTGGATGCCATACTCGCCGGGGATTTGCTCAATCAGATCATCTCTGCGAGTTTCACCGCGCGGGAAACGGGCATGCCTTTTCTGGGCATCTACAGCGCATGCTCCACGATGAGCGAGGGGCTTTTATTGGGAGCCGTGCTCACCGACGGCGGATACGCCGAAAACGTCGTCGCGGCGACGGGCAGCCACTTTTCTTCGGCGGAGCGGCAGTACCGCTACCCGCTGGAGCTGGGAACCACCCGCCCGCCGCAGTCGCAGTGGACGGTGACGGGTGCGGGGAGTGCGGTGTTGTCGCGCAAGGGCGAAGGCCCCGCGATCACCTGCGGCACGGTGGGGAGGGTCATCGATTACGGCGTTTCCGACGTGAACAATATGGGCGCGGCGATGGCTCCCGCCGCGGCGGACACTATCCTGACCCATTTCAAAGATACGGGGCGCGATCCCGCCTATTACGATCTTGTCCTCACGGGCGATCTGGGCGCGCTGGGCAGCCGCATCGTCAAGGATCTCGTGTGGGAAAAGGGGCAGGACATCTTCCCCAACCACGTCGATTGCGGCGAGATCGTCTACAAAGTCATCGAGGACGAGTTTCAGGGCGGCAGCGGCGCGGGGTGCAGTGCCGTCGTGCTCAATTCATATATTTACGATAAGCTGCGGCAGGGTACAATAAAAAAAGTTCTGTTCGTCGCCACGGGCGCGCTGCTCTCCACCGTTTCGTCGGGGCAGGGGGATACGATCCCGTGCATCGCGCACGCCGTCGCCATCGAGGCGGAACCTGCGGGCGGGGAGGGTTGAAATATGGAAAAATACGCCGAAATTCTTCTGATGTTTGTAAAGGCGTTTGCGGTCGGCGGGACGATCTGCCTTATCGCGCAGATCGTCATCAATTTCACGAAACTTACCTCGGGGCGCATCCTCGTGTTCTTTATGCTCGCGGGCGTGGCGCTCGAAGGGCTGGGCTTGTATCAGTATCTCGTGGATTTTGCCGGCGCGGGTGCAACGGTGCCTATCTCGGGATTCGGCTATCTTCTGGCGCGGGGCGCGATGCGCGGAGCCGAGCAGGGGATTTTCGGCGCGGTTACCGGCGCGCTTTCCGCTGCGAGCGCGGGGGTAACGGCGGCGGTCGTGTTTGCCTTTGTTTTTGCCCTCGTTTTTCGCCCGCGCAGCAAGAAAAACTGAACGGGAACGGTATAAACCGTGCCGCCAGAACTATATCGGAACGCCGCCCGCATCCGGGCAAAAATGCGCAAAATTTTGCGCATTTTTTTGTAAAAAAATTGCAAATTGCGGGAAATATGCTATAATGGCATTATAACGTTTTTGCCCCGCATTCCGGGCGCCGAAACGGGAGGAGGAAAGATGACGAAGAACAAAACGCGCGCCCTGGATATCCTGCATTATAAGGCGGTAGACAGGCTTCCCGCCGTACATTTCGGGTACTGGGCGGAATTATTACAGGAATGGGCGGAGCAGGGACATATTTCCCGCGACCTCGCCGAAAATAATTACGACGGTTCGGATAAGGACAGAGAATTGGATAAGCTGCTCGGTTGGGATCATAACTGGCTCTGTGCCTTCAGCGGCAACAACGGGCTTTTCCCCGCCTTTGAGTATAAAGAGCTGGAGGTGCTGCCGGACGGGTTCATCCGCATTCAGAATCCGGAAGGTCTGATCGAGCGCATCCGCCCGGGCGCAGGGTCGATTCCCGCGGAGGACGACTATCAGCTCAAAGACCGCAAGGCGTTCGAAGAACTGTACAAGCCGAAGATGCAATACACCCCCGCGCGCATCGATTTCGAATATTTCAAAAAATTCAACGAAACCGAGCGCGATTATCCCGTGGGGCTGCATCTGGGCAGCGTTTTGGGCAGCATCCGCAATATGCTTTCGGTCATCGGCATGAGTTATATGCTCTGCGACGATTACGATCTGCTTCGCGAAATTGTCGATACATATGCGGATATGCAGTACCAATGCGCGAAAGCCGTGCTGGAAACGGGCGCAAAGTTCGACTTTGCGCATTTCTGGGAGGATATCTGCTTCAAAAACGGGCCGTTGCTCTCGCCCTCGATGTTCGAAGACCTCTGCGCCGCGCATTACAGGCGCATGACCGACCTCGTGCATTCGTACGGTATTGATATTATCAGCCTCGACTGCGACGGTGTTACCGAAAAGTTGTTGCCGGTTTGGTTTGAAAACGGCGTAAATACGATGTTCCCCATCGAGGTGGGAACGTGGGGCGACCAGTTTGCGGCGGCGCGTAAAAAATTCGGCAAAGGCATGCTGGGCGTCGGCGGCATGGATAAAACGGTGCTGCGGAAGGATAAGGCGGCGGTGGATGCGGAGATCGAGCGCTTAAAGCCGCTCATCGCCCTGGGCGGATTTGTTCCCTGCCCCGACCACAGGCTTATGCCGGGAACCAAGTGGGAGCTGGTGCAATATTATACCGACCGCATCAAATCGCTGAAAATCTGACGATTTCCGCACAATAATTTGTTCGAAATAATTGACAATATCTTTATAAAATGCTAAAATAGGCATTGCGACTGTGGGCGCATATCTTTTTGCGCGCCCTTTTGCCGCGTAAAGCGGCTGCGCGCGAGGCTGTTTTATAGCAATACCCGCCGGGCATTGCTCGTTTCCGCCTCGGCTCCGCCGCCTTGTTCACGAAAATCTCGCTGTGCTGCGATTTTCCGTGAGAATGCGGTTTTATATTTTTAACAATCAAAGGCGCGTCCGAAAACGACGTTTTTCGGAAAGCGCACCCAAGCAGCCGCATACCTGCGACTTTTAACAATTTACTCGCGCAAGCAAAACGACGCTTTTGCGCAGCGCACCCCAATTTGCCGATGCCTCGGCTCACGGAAGGGGTGAAGCGGCGGCATTATAGCAATATGTGTGCCCTTAAATATGCCGCCGCGAGGGGAAAGCCGTTCGGGTTTCCCTAAAATCGCAGAAATTCGCAGGCAACAGCTTGCCGAGAATTTCGCGAGCAAGAACCAGCTTTCTTAAATTGCGTAAGGGCAATTTTAAGATAAATTTCCAATCTTACAAGGAGGTAAAACATGCCTACAATCAACCAGCTCATCAAGCACGGCAG
>CAJFFD010000065.1 GCA_904373255.1 uncultured Clostridia bacterium
AAAAATGCAAAAAACGCTCGCCAATGCCGAAGCAAAGAAAAATTGAAAATTTTGAGTGTATTTGCAGATGAGCAAGGAAAAATCAAAAAAGAAAATCATCTCTCTATATGGCGGATGAAATCCATCCCACTAAGGCGGGTTATCTCGAATGGTGGACTCCGAAAATAGAAGAATTTTTATATCAATTTGCAGGGTGACAAAATGAAAGCGATCGATCTGAAAACGGAATATCTGGTTAATCCCGTCGGCATCGATATCCAAAAGCCTCGCCTGATGTGGAACTGTGAAGGTGGGATAAAGCAATCGGCATACCGCATCGTTGCCGTATCGGGCGGAAAAACGGTGTGGGACAGCGGAAAGGTAAATTCCTCGTCCATGCGCGCCGAATATCCCGACTGCTTGCCTTCCCGCCGTCGCATGGAATGGAAGGTGCAGCTTTGGGATGAAAACGATAATGCCGGAGACTGGTCGGAAACGGCTTTTTTTGAAACGGGGCTTCTGTCAGCGGGAGACTGGCAGGCAAAGTGGATCGCGGGCGATTACCGCGTCAATAAAAGGAAACGCTATCCCGTGGATTGTTTCAAAAAAAGTTTTACGGCAAACGGCGTCCGGGCGGCGAGGCTGTACATTACCGCCTGCGGGCTGTACGAGGCGAGAATAAACGGAAAAAGGGCAGGAGACTTTATCTTTGCTCCTGGTTCAACCGATTACAGGAGAAGGATCCAGTATCAGACATACGATGTAACGGAGTTGGTGCAAGACGGCACGAACGAACTGACTGTTGAACTGGCAGATGGCTGGTACCGCGGGTCGAACGGAGCAAAGGGGCGCACGAACACTTACGGAAAACAGACCAGGCTTTTTGCCCAGCTTGAACTTACCGCCGCCGGCGGCAAAACCGCCCGAATATGTACGGACGGAAGCTGGAGGTGGAGCAATGACGGAGCCGTTCGCTTTGCAGACCTTAAAGACGGAGAAATCGTCGATGCGTGCAGAAACCCTACATACGGCAACCGGGCGAAAGAGGTAAAATTCGCCGCCGATCTTACTGCTTCGAATAACCTGCCTGTTAAGGAAATGGAGCGGTTTTCTCCCGAGGAGGTCATCGTGACTCCCAAGGGAAAAAAGGTAT
Organism: uncultured Clostridia bacterium; assembly: GCA_904373255.1. Classification (GTDB taxonomy): domain Bacteria; phylum Bacillota; class Clostridia; order Christensenellales; family Borkfalkiaceae; genus Borkfalkia. Next base: position 1,133 of record CAJFFD010000065.1, read on the forward strand.
TAAAATTTCCGCAAAACCTTTCGGGGTATCTCACTTTTCATCTGACGGCGCATAGGGGACAGAAAATACACATTACGCTCGGGGAAATGCTGGATTCCGACGGGGAATTGACGCTGAAAAACATTCAGTGCGTCCATAAAGGCAAACGCACTCCGCTGCAGGAGATACAGTATACCTGCAAGGAAGGTATCAATATTTATTCTCCTAAATTCTTCTACGGCGGTTTCCGGTACGCGCAGATCGATACGGACATACCTTTTGAAAAAACGGACTTTACAGCAGTCGCCGTATACAGTGCTTTTGAAGAGCGTGCGGCATTCCGCTGTTCTCATCCGCTGATCAATAAACTGTATCAGAATACCATGTGGTCTTTAAAGAGCAACTCTACAGACGTTCCTACCGACTGTCCGACGCGCGAGAGGATGGGTTGGACGGGCGACAGCGAAATTTTCTTCAACACGGCAGCGTACATGGTCGATTATGCGGCATTTGCGCGCAAGCATGTGCGCGACATTTTCGACAGACAATGGAGGAGCGGCAGGCTGCCGCAGATCGCGCCGTTTGCCAACGAGGATTGGTTCATGTGGGTGATGAACGGCTCGGTCGGCTGGGCATGCGCGGGCGTGTACATTCCGCTGTACTTTTACAGAATGTACGGGGATAAACGAATACTCGAAGAAAATTACGGCGGTATGCTGCGGTATGCTGATTTTATGATCAGGCGGGCAGGCAGATGGGGCGGCCCCTATGCAAAACCGATGCATCTTTCGCACAAAAACAGGAAGTACGCGGTCAACTGCGGGCAGTCGTACGGCGAATGGGCGGAGCCGGAGGATGTTTGCGCCTTCAAATGGTATGATTTCGCTTCGCCGCATCCCGAAGAATCTACGGCATATACATATTTCACATTGAAGCGTGTTCTCGAAGTTGCCGACGTTCTCGGAAAAAAAGCGGATAAACGGCTTGCCCGCATCCGGGAATACAGCGAAGGCGCAAAGCGTGCTTACCGGGAGCTTGTAACAAAAAAAGCGCATACTCTCGATACCGACAGGCAGGCAAAACTGGTACGCCCGCTGTATATGGGGCTTTTGACAAAAGAGCAGGAAGAGTTTGCCAAAAAGCGCCTTATAAAAGCGATGGATAATTATGGCTGGCGGCTCGGTACGGGGTTTTTGTCTACGCCGATGATTCTCGACGTTCTGGCGGAGCTGAACACGGAGTACGCATATCGTCTTTTGGAAAACGAGGAGTTGCCCGGCTGGCTTTCCATGCCGAAAAACGGAGCCACCACCATATGGGAAGCGTGGGAGGGCAATACGGTAAAGGCGAAGGGATTGGCATCTCTGAACCATTACTCCAAGGGAGCGGTATGCGAATGGCTGCTGCGCGCAATGTGCGGAATAAACGTCGCGGGCGAAAACAAATTCGTAATCGCTCCCGAACCGGGCGGCGACCTTACTTACGCGAGGGCGGAATATCAAAGCATATACGGCAAAGTTTCCAGCGGTTGGGAAAGGGTGGAAAACGGCTGGAAATACGTTATATCAGTCCCCGCGAACACATCGGCGGAAATCGTACTGCCCGACGGCAGGAAGAAAACGGTCGGTGCGGGGGTATACACTTTCTGAAAATGCAAAGGAGCCGCCGCAATGCGGGCGCCCCTCCGGAATTCCGGAGGGGCGCTGATTTTTCTGTTCAGGCGCAGAGCATAAAACACATTTCCGCCAGAAAGACCGTTGCGATGCTCGCCACCGACACGACGAGCAGTCCGCGGCGGAAGTACGCCAGCACCAGAGCGACGAGCGTCCCCGCGATGCCCGACCAGATCGTCGAGGTGGAAAAGAGGATAGCGGGGAACACCATCACCGCCAGAACGCTGTAGGGCAGGTAGTACACAAAGGATTTGATAAATTGATTTTTGATTTGTTTTTTCACGAACAGCAGACCGACCGCCTTCGTTGCAAAGGTCACGGCGAACATGATGCCGCACCCGATGAGCATATCCGCGAGCGTCATTTTCCGCCCCCTTCGCCCGCCGGAGGCGCGCCGTCATTCTCCTGCTTTTCGGTCAGTTTCTGTTCGCTGTCCTCCTCGTCCCTGCGCGGGAAGAGCAGGGCGAGTATTGCCGTGCATACGACGGATACGACGATGATGTCCACTCCGCTCGGCAGCGAATGCAGAACGGGTACGAAGTAGAACAGGCAGCTCCCCGCGATGCTGAGCGCCACGAGCAGCAATACCTTTTTATCCCCGCGCGCGGGCGGAATGACGATCGCCACGAACATCGCGTACAGCGAAATATTGAACGCGCTCATGAGTATGTCGTACCACGCGGCGGCGTCGCCCGTCAGCAGGGCGGAGAGCAGGGCGCTCATGCCCGCGCCGAGCGCCGTTCCGCCCAGCCAGCCCGCAAAGGAACAGCCCATCAGCCCCATGAGGTAGGAAAACTTCAGCTTGTTCGGCTGCTGCACGGCGACGGCATAGTTTTCGTCCGTCACCCCGAAGGAAACGATCAGCCGTTTCCACAGCGGAAAATTTCCGTCCAGCTTCTGCGAGATGGAAACGGACATGAGCGCATAGCGGATATTGATGACGAGCATGGTCGCAAACAGCACCGCGAGCGACGCGCCCGCGGCGATGAGATTGGTACCGGCAAACTGCCCGGTACCCGTAAAATTGGTTGCCGAAACGAGGATCGGAAACCAGACGGGAAAGCCCTGCGCCACGGCGCTCATCGCATAGGCGAACGCTACCGGCACATAGCCGAGCGCAATGGGCAGACCGTCACGCAAGCCGCGCGAAAACCGCATGGGCATCTCTCCTTGGTAAAATTCCCCCGCAGGGACGGCGGGTATACTATTATAGCACAAACAAGTATGCTTGTGAACGAATTTTGCTCCGTAAATTCAACATTTCCCTGCCATACGGTTTGATTTCGCGCTCTCTTTGTGGTATAATATTGCAAATTCAAGCAATTTTTTGGAGATTTAAGAGTATGTATTGGGCAGATAAACTGGCGGACGAGGTCATCCGCAGAAAGCCGGATAAGGAAGAGTACGTCTGCGCGGCGGGCATTTCGCCCTCCGGCTCCGTGCACATCGGCAACTTCCGCGACATCGCTACGAGTTATTTCGTATACCGCGCCCTCCTCAAAAAGGGCAAAAAGGCGCGCCTCGTCTTTTCGTGGGACGAGTTCGACCGCCTGCGCAAGGTGCCGAAAAACGTTTCCGACTACCTCGGCAACAATTCCTTCGAGCAGTACATCGGCTATCCGTACGTCGATATTCCCGACCCGTTCGGCAAGGACGAGTCCTATGCCGCGCACTTTGAAAAGGAGTTCATGGAATCCGTTAAAAGATTCGGCATCGCAATGGACTACCGCTATCAGGCGAAGGAATACCGTTCCGGCCGCTACGCCGAGCATGTCATCTTTGCCCTGAAAAACCGCAAAAAGATTTTCGACATCCTCGATAAGCACCGCACGCAGGACGCTACGGAGGAGGAGCGCGAAAACTACTACCCCGTGTCCATCTTCTGCCCGCACTGCCACAAGGATTCGACGAAAATAGTCTCCCTCTCCGACGACTGCACCAAGGCGCATTATACCTGCGAGTGCGGGCATGAAGGGGATTTCGATTTCACGAAGGACTTCAACTGCAAGCTGCAGTGGAAGGTCGACTGGCCCATGCGCTGGATGGTCGAGGGGGTCGATTTCGAGCCGGGCGGGAAGGATCACGCCTCCAAGAACGGCAGCTACGACACCGCGAAGGACATCTCCCGCGAGGTGTTCGGCTACGAGCCGCCGCTGTTCCAGGGTTACGAGTTCATCGGCATCAAGGGCAACGTCAACGTGGGCAAGATGAGCGGCTCCTCGGGGCTGAACATGACGCCCGATTTCCTGCTCAAATTATACCCGCCCGAACTTATCCTGTGGCTGTACGCGAAGACGGAACCGCTGAAGGCGTTCGACTTCTGCCTTTCGGACGAAATCCTGCGCCAGTATTTCGAGTTCGGCAAGATGCTCACGAGCTATATGAACGGCACTGCGGACGAGAACACCAAGCGCGTCATGGAGAACAGCCTCATTGAAGGGCGCAAGTTCGTACCCGTGCCGATGAGCCAGCTCGTCGATCTTGGTTCGGTGGTCGATTTCAACCCCGAAATGATGGAAAAGCTGTTCGAAAAGATCGGCACGCCGTATAAGATCGAGGACTTCAAGGAACTGTTCGAGCGCGCCAAATTCTGGCTGCGCACCTGCTCGCCCGAGAGCGAGTACGTCATCCTCGAAAAGCGCAACTGGCCGTACTGGCGCACCATGAACGACAAGGAGCGCGAGTGCGTCCGCCTCTTGAAAGAGTATATCGAAAAGGGCGGCTACACCCTTGATTCGCTGCAATCCGAGCTGTACGCCATCCCTAAGCAGGTATTCCCCGACATCGCCGAGGATAAAAACGCGCTCAAAGCGGTGCAGAGCAAGTTCTTCAAGGACGTCTACAACCTGACGCTCGCGCGCGACAAGGGGCCGCGGCTTTATCTGTATCTGTACGCCGTCGAGCCTTCGCGCTATCTCAAACTCCTAGATTTCTCCCTGCCCGAAGCGGAGGATCCCGACGCAAAGGAAGAGGTCAAAGAGGAAGTCAGGGAGGAAAAGAGCGCGCCTGTCGAGGATAAATATGTGCCCGAAGCCGCTCCCTTCAAGGAGATCATCGAGATCGGCGATTTCGACAAGTGCGATATCCGCGTGTGCAAGGTGCTCTCAGCAAAGCCCATGCGCAAGACGAACAAGCTGATGAAGATCACCCTGCACGACGGCGCGGGCGAGCGCGTCATCGTATCTTCCATTGCCGACCAGTACGAACCGGAACAACTCGTGGGCAAAAAGATCGT
>CAJFFD010000066.1 GCA_904373255.1 uncultured Clostridia bacterium
AACAGCGAAATCAACGAACAGGTGCTCAACGGCGTCGCGGTGCGCATGGCGCTCCTGTTCCTGCTCTGTAAAAACCGTCAGGGAGGCGAAAAGCATGAGTAAACTTTTGATCAAGGGCGGCACCGCCGTCTTTGCGGATAAATGCGAGGTCTGCGACATTCTCGTAGACGGCAAAAAAATCGTCAAAATCGCAAAAAATGTTGAGGAAAAAGGCGCAAAAGTGCTCGATGCCAAGGGATTGCACGTCTTTCCGGGGCTTATCGATCTGCATGTACATCTGCGCGAGCCCGGCTTTGAATATAAAGAGGACATCGCCAGCGGCAGTGCGGCGGCGGTGCGCGGCGGGTTTTCACAGGTGTGCTGTATGCCCAATACCGACCCCGTGTGCGACAACGCGGCGGTCGTCGGCTACATCGTTGCGCGCGGCAGGGAGGTAAATCTGTGCAAGGTTCGCCCCATCGGCGCGATCACCAAGGGCGAAAAGGGCGAGCAGCTCGCCGAGATCGGCAAGATGAAGGAGGCGGGCGCGGTAGCGATCAGCGACGACGGCAGACCCGTCGCCAACGCGCGCATCATGCGCCTTGCAATGGAGTACGCCTCCGATTTCGGACTCATCTGCCTGTCGCACTGCGAGGATAAAGACCTCGTCGACGGCGGCGTCGTCAACGAGGGGTACAACAGCACGCTTGCGGGGTTGAAGGGGATTCCCCGCGCGGCTGAGGAGATTATGCTCGCGCGCGAAATCATCCTCGCGGAAACACTGGGCAAGCGCGCGCACATCTGCCACGTTTCCACCAAGGGCGGCGTTCAGCTTCTGCGCGAAGCGAAAAAACGCGGCGTCGCGATCACGGCGGAAACCTGCCCGCATTATTTCACGCTCACCGACGACGTGATCATGTCCTTCGACGCGAACACGAAGGTCAACCCGCCCATCCGCGAGGCGGAGGACGTCGAGGCCATCAAGGAGGGGCTGAAGGACGGCACGCTCGACTGCATCGTCACCGACCACGCGCCGCACCATAAGGACGAGAAGAACGTCGAATACAATCTTGCAGCGTTCGGCATCAGCGGCATCGAAACCTCCTTCTCGCTGTCCTATACCTATCTGGTCAAGGCGGGCGTGCTCACGCTCGAACAGCTCGCCGACCGCATGAGCGCCGCTCCCGCCCGTATTCTGGGGTTGGAAGGGGGCGCGCTCGCGGAGGGAGCAGTTGCGGATATTATGCTCGCCGACCTGAATGCGAAGTACGTCATCGACAGCAAGGACTTCGTCTCCAAGGGCAAAAATACGCCGTTCAACGGCACAGAAGTATACGGCAAGGTTTGCTGCACGATTGTCGACGGCGACGTCAAATACGGGGCGTAAAACGGCATAAAATGCTTAAAACCATCATTTTTATAGTACTATGTCAGACATAAGGAGTGCAAAAATGAATTATAAAGAGGAATTTATCCGCTTTCTGGCGGAATGCGGCGTTTTAAAGTTCGGCACCTTCAAACTCAAGAGCGGGCGCATCGCTCCGTACTTTCTGAACGCGGGCGAATACAAGACGGGTGCGCAGATCAAGCGGCTGGGCGAGTTCTATGCCGCCTGCATCCACGAGAATAAGATTCCCGTGCAGACGCTGTTCGGGCCCGCATACAAGGGGATTCCGCTCGCGCTTTCCGCGGCGGTCGCCCTGTATGAAAAGTACGGCGTCGACGTCAATTTCTGCTTCGACCGCAAGGAGATCAAAGACCACGGCGAGGGCGGCATGTTCGTCGGCAAGCAGCTGGAGGACGAGGAAAAAGTCGTAATCGTCGAGGACGTCATGACGAGCGGCAAGGCGCTGAAAGAGGTTTTGCCCAAGCTGCGCGGCGCGGCGAAGGTGGATATCACGGGCATGGTCATCACGGTCGACCGCATGGAAAAGGCGATCGATTCGGAAAAGTCCGCCGTGCAGCAGGCGTATGCGGAGGAGGGCGTCAAGGTCTATTCCATCGTCACGATCCGCGATATAATCGACGCGCTCGAAGCGGACGTTATTCCCGGCAAGGAGCATGTTCCCGCCATCCGCGAATACCTCGCTCAGTACGGTGCGAAGTATTGAGCGCAATCGTTCCCGTGTGGTTTCAACGGGTGTTCCCGTGTGGTTTCAACGGGTACTGAAGCAAATATATATATATTAAATCTACAGCGGCGCTTTCATCGGCAGGCTCGCCCGATTTGATTGTGCGAGGTCGGCGGTGGCATCGCCGCCTGCGCATTGTGATTTTGCAATTAAACATTTATTTTAAAATTGTTGATTAACGGTGGTATTATGATAGTAGATAAACTGATCGATAAAATCAAGGAATACGACAACCCGACGGTCGCCGGAATCGATACGAGCTTCGATTATCTTCCCGAGGATATGCGTGCGGGCGTTAAAGATTTCAAGGGCGCGGCGGAGGCGATTCTCGCATTCAATAAAAAGATAATCGACAATATTTGCGATATTGTCCCGTGCGTCAAAGTGCAGATCGCCTATTATGAGATGTATGGAATCGAGGGCATGCGTGCCTTTGCGGAAACGCTTCGCTATGCCTCCGAAAAGGGGATGTTTGTCATGACGGACGCCAAACGCAACGACATCGGCGCCACGGCGGAATGCTATGCAAAGGCATACCTCGGCGAAACGCAGGTTGGCGAAAGCTCCTATACCGCCTTCGATTCTGATTTTCTCACCGTCAACGGCTATCTCGGTTCGGACGGGATCAAGCCCTTTTTAAATTGGATGGACAAGCGAGACAAGGGCATCTTTGTGCTCGTCAAAACCTCCAATAAATCGAGCGGGGAATTGCAGGATCTGAAGCTTGAGAACGGTAAAACCGTCTACGAATATATAGGCTCGCTCGTCGAGGAGTGGGGCAAGGGAAGTATCGGCAAATACGGCTATTCCGCCGTCGGCGCGGTCGTCGGCGCAACCCATCCCGCGCAGGCGGAGATTCTCCGCCGCGAAATGCCGCATACCTTTTTCCTGATCCCCGGTTACGGCGCGCAGGGCGGCAAGGCGGACGATTTGAAGGTCTGCTTCGGCAAGGACGGTTTGGGCGGTATCGTCAACTCCTCCCGCGGAATTCTGTGCGCATACAAGCAGGAAAAATACGCGGGCATGACATTTGACGCCGCGGCGCGCCAGGCTTGCGTTGATATGAAAAACGACTTAAATCGCGCCATAAAAGGCTGATTGCACAGTATTCTGTCACGCATAAAACGAATTTAAAAGAGGAAAAACGTTGCGATGAAGGAACAAAAGGTCAAAATTTTGGAGAACGCGCCGATTGCGGCGGGCATCTATAAAATGCGCTTCGCCTTGTCTGAAAAAACGGACGGGCTGTTCTGCGGTAAATTCGTCAATATCTCCGTCGGCGACGGGGCGCATCTGCTGCGCCGTCCGATTGCGATCTGCGAGCACGGCGAGGAAAACGGGGTGCAGGCGGTGACGATCTGTTACCAAGTCAAGGGTGCCGGCACGCAGGCGATGAGCCGCGCAAAGGTCGGCGACGAGCTTGCCTGCGTTCTGCCGCTCGGCAACGGGTTTCGGTTGAGCGAGGAGCAAAAGCGCGTTGCCCTCATCGGCGGAGGCGTGGGTATCTTCCCCATGCTTTCCGTGCTCAAAGAGTATGCAGGGGCGGGCAAGGATTTTTATTCTTATATAGGCTTCCGCAACCGCGATGCCGTGTGTATGGCGGATACATTTTTTTCGCTGTCCGCGCGCGCGGAAATCGTCACGGACGACGGCTCCTTCGGGCAAAAGAATAATAACGCAGTGGCTGCTTTCTTTGCCGATTATGAGAAGGCAAGACCGGACGTCGTCCTCGCCTGCGGGCCGACGCCCATGCTTCGCGCGCTGAAGACCGGATTGAAAGAGCGGGGGATTGCCGTGCCTTGCTACGTTTCCCTGGAGGAGCGCATGGGGTGCGGCATCGGCGCCTGCCTCGTCTGTGTGTGCAAAAAGAGCGGCAAAGAGGAAAACGCGCGGGTCTGCAAGGACGGCCCCGTCTTTGAAATCGGTGAGGTGGAAATCTGATGGCAAATCTTTCGGTCAATATCTGCGGGGTCAATTTCAAAAATCCCGTCATTGCGGCGAGCGGTACCTTCGGCTTCGGAAAGGAATTCAACGAAATTTACGACATCGGCGTTTTGGGCGGCGTCAGCACCAAGGGCCTGACGCTCGAGCCTCGCCTCGGCAATCCTACGCCGCGCATCGCGGAAGGGTATGGGGTCATCCTCAATGCGGTCGGTCTGCAAAACCCGGGAGTTGATGTCTTTTTGCGGGAAGATCTCGACTTCCTCAAAAGCAAAAATATCGCGATTATTGCCAACGTCGCGGGGCGCACAATTGACGATTACGCCGGTATCTGCGCCAGGCTTGACGGCAAGGTCGATATGATAGAACTGAATATTTCCTGCCCCAACGTAAAGTGCGGCGGCATGGCGTTCGGCATCAAACCCGAAAGCGTCGCCGAGGTCACGCGCGCGGCAAAGAGCGCGCTGAAAAAGACGCCGCTTATCGTCAAACTTTCGCCCAATGTGGAGAGTATCGCGGCGAATGCGTTGGCAGCGCAGAAGGGGGGTGCGGACTGCGTTTCCCTCATCAATACGCTCACGGGCATGGTCGTCGACATCGAGCGCCGCCGTCCGCTCATCGCCAACAATACGGGCGGCGTGTCGGGCGCGGGCATCAAGCCGATCGCGGTGCGCATGGTCTGGGAAGTCTGTCGGGCGGTGGATATCCCCGTCATCGGCATGGGCGGCATAACGTGCGCGGAGGATGCAATCGAGTTTATAATGGCGGGCGCCCGTGCGGTGCAGGTCGGTACGGCAAACTTTACCGATACCCTCGCCATGCCTAAAATTATCGACGGATTGAATGCGTGGTTGGATAGACATGGTATCGCCGATATTTCCGAAATATGCGGTGTTCTGCAGTTAAATGGTTGATTTGCCAAGTACTATGTCACGCATAAATTTAATAAAAATGAAAAAAAGAGCTCATTCAGGAGGCTCTTTTTTTCATGTACGTTGCGGAGCGGAATTTGCGGCGTGTTACGCCGTTGGCTTTACAGCGTGCAGAACGCAAACCCTTTTTCCCGGAAATGCTTAATGACGGAGGGCAGACATTTAATCGTTTCTTTGTATCCAACGCCGTCATGCATAAGTAAGATTACCTCGCTTTTTGAGCCGGCGGAGTCGAGTACGTTTTGGTACAGCACGCTCGCGGGCGCGTTCGGGCTGACGGCGTCTTCGGCGGAACAGTTCCAATCAAAGTGGCGGTATCCCGCTTTTTCAACGACCTGAACGAGTTCCTTTTTTACATTGTACGACCCGCCGGGGAACCGATAGAGGTCGGTGTTAAAATCGGGCAGTACGCTTCGGATCGCTTTGCTGCAGAGGTCAATGTCCTTGCGCAGTGCGTCCGCGGAGGCGTAGATTTTGTTGTATTCGTGCGTATATGTGTGTATGCCGATCGCAAAAATGTTGCTTTTACATTTTCACTTTTGAGTATATCCAGGATTTTCGGCGTTGTCGAGTCGGTTGGCCCGTCGTCGAATGTCAGCCAAATCCGTTTTTCTGTTCCTCCGTCGTCCGGCGGGTCAGCAGAAATCTCTTCCGCTGTTTCCGGCAGATCGGGTGCGGCGTCTCTGCCTTTTTCCGCCTTCGTCTGCGCGCATCCGGGAAACAGACAGCAGGCGAGCAGGATGGACAGCAACAAAGAAAAAAAGAATTTCATGTATGTTAGTTTGTGCCTGCCCTGCAAATTGATACGCCCGCGCCTTCTGTACCCGTGCAAAAATTTCTTTGTTTTGGTATCCGACAGGAAAGTGCATCCGGAACGGCGGGCGGGGATACTCTAAAAGCGAACGAGTGCTTTTTGTCCGATGCGCCTCCGGGGAAGGAGTGTGCGGATAGGATGGGTAATTCATCTCCGGGGGAAGGAGTGTGCGGATAGGATGGGTGATTCACCTCCGGGGAAGGAGGGGCAGAGAGGAAGTGCAATGCCGAAGGCAGGAAATCCGGCAAAGAGAGAACTCGATCAGCCGGCGGAAGCAGCCGGAAAAGAAGCGGGGAAGCGCGAGTGTAAGAAAAAAGACTGGTCGTATATGCAAAGCATATACGCGGCAAATTCTGTTGCCGGCGCAAAAAATTTCAAAAAAAATTTTTAGAAAAATAGTTGACAACGCTCTTTTTGTGTGCTATGATTGAGAAAACCGATGAGGTAAAGTAGTAACCTGCTAACGCAAATTTTCAGAGAGCCTTTGGCGGTGGGATAAAGGCAGTTTGACGCAGAGCGAATGGATTACCGAGGGCGGGGGCAAAAGGGTTTCCGAGTAGTTTCCGACGTGGCTTTCACGTTACAGAAAGAGGGTATGGTAGTACCTGCAACGAGGCGGCGCTTTTTGAGCGCGGCGAAATTGGGTGGCAACACGGTTTTATTCGTCCCAAACGGATAGAACCGTGTCTTTTTTTATGCCGAAACAGCGAAAAATTTTTTGGAGGAGGACAAAACCCATGGCAAACAAACCGATCCCTTACAAGATATATCTTTCCGAAGACGAAATTCCCAAACAGTGGTATAACCTGAACGCGGCGATGAAGCGCAAGCACGACCCGTTCCTCAATCCCGCGACGCTCCAGCCCTGCACGGCGGACGATTTGCGCCCCGTGTTCTGCGATGACTGCGTTGCGCAGGAGCTCAACCGCACCGACCTGTACATCGACATCCCCGAAGAGATCCGCAATTTTTATAAGATGTACCGCCCGTCGCCGCTGGTTCGCGCGTACTGCATGGAAAAGGCGCTCGGCACTCCCGCGCAGATCTATTATAAGTTTGAAGGCAACAACACTTCCGGCTCGCACAAGCTCAATTCGGCGGTGGCGCAGGCGTATTATGCAAAGAAGCAGGGGCTCAAATCCATCACGACCGAAACGGGCGCGGGGCAGTGGGGCACGGCTCTTTCGATGGCGTCGGCATATTTCGGATTGGATCTGACCGTGTATATGGTCAAAGTATCCAGCGAGCAGAAGCCGCACCGCAAGGAGGTCATGCGCACCTATGGCGCAAACGTGGTCGCCTCCCCCTCCGACACGACGGAAGCGGGCAGGAAGATCCTCAAAGAGTTCCCCGGCACGGGCGGCTCGCTCGGCTGCGCGATCAGCGAGGCGGTGGAAAAGGCGGTCACGTCCGATTCCTGCCGCTACGTTCTGGGCAGCGTGCTCGACCATGTCGTGCTGCACCAGTCGGTCATCGGTCTGGAGAGCAAGGCGGCGCTGGAAAAGTACGGCGTGCAGCCGGACATGATCATCGGCTGCTGCGGCGGCGGTTCCAACTTCGGCGGCCTCATCGCCCCGTTCATGGGCGACAAGATTGCGGGCAAGAACAACATTGAGTTTGTCGGCGTCGAGCCTGCGAGCTGCCCGTCGATGACCCGCGGCAAATATGTGTATGACTTCTGCGACAGCGCAAAGATCACGCCGCTTGCGCGCATGTACACGCTCGGCAGCGGCTTCATGCCCTCGCCCAACCACGCGGGCGGCCTGCGCTACCACGGCATGAGCCCGATCGTTTCCGAACTCTACCACGAGGGGTATATGCGCGCGGTCGCGGTCGAGCAGACGAAGGTGTTCGAAGCGGCGGAGCAGTTCGCCCGCATCGAAGGCATCCTTCCCGCGCCCGAATCCAGCCACGCCATCCGCGTTGCCATCGACGAGGCGCTCAGATGCAAGGAAACGGGCGAAAAGAAGGTCATCCTCTTCGGCCTCACCGGCACGGGCTACTTCGACATGACGGCATACAAGCAGTACAACGACGGTGCGATGTCTGACCGCATCCCGACCGACGAAGAACTCGCGCAGGGATTTGCGACCATTCCCGATATCCCGCAAAATAGAGAATAATTTGCAAATTTATTTGCAACGCGGCGAACAATATGGTATAATAAGGGGGAGGACGGAAAGTTCTCTCCCTTTTTTCGCCGCCTGAATCCGCAAGGGGCGGGCGGCAAATTCATCCGAAGGAGAAAAAGTTATGATACAGGCGAGCGTATTCGGCAAAACGTCGGACGGGCGCACGGTATATTCGTTCAAGATCCGGGACGGCGCCAACGAGGCGACCATTCTCAGTTTGGGCGGGATTATCCAGTCTCTGAAGATCGCGGGGCAGGACGGCAAGCCTGTCGACGTGGTCTTGGGCTACAACGACGTTGCCTCCTACGAGCAGAACGGCGGCTACCTCGGCGCGCTCATCGGGCGCTGCGGCAACCGCATCGAAAAGGGCAGGCTCGTCATCGACGGGGAGGAATATTCCCTGTACTGCAACGACCGCGGCAATCACCTGCACGGCGGCAAAGAGGGGTTCGATAAAAAGCTGTGGAACTATGTGTTCGACGGCGACGACGGCAACACCCTCGCGCTCAGCCTGCGCAGCCCGGACATGGAAGAGAACTACCCCGGCAACGTCAATATTCAGGTCAACTATACCCTCGTCAACGGCGAACTGAAAATCGAATACGGCGCCATTTCGGACAGAAAGACGGTGCTCAACTTCACCAACCACGCCTATTTCAACCTCGACGGCGAAGGCTCGGGCAACATCTACGATACCTTTTTGCAGATCGCGGCAGACCGCTATACGCCGACGGACGAAAACTTCATTCCGCACGGCGACTTCAAGGAAGTGGAAGGAACCCCCTTCGATTTCCGCAAGGGCCGCCGCATCGGCGAGCGCATCGGCGACACGGATGACGAGGATATCCGCAACGGCGACGGGTACGATATGAACTTCGTCTGCAACAAGCCGAAGGGCGAGTACGGCAAGATCGCCGAGGCGGAAGCCTCCCGCAGCGGAATCGTCATGGAGGTGTTCACCGATATGCCCGCCGTTCAGCTGTACACGGGCAACGGTCTGCACCAGCAGGGCAAGAGCGGCTACTACAACCGCAACTACGGTTTCTGCCTGGAAACGCAGTGCATCCCCAACGCCGTCAACGTCCCCGCGTACGCGGAACTGGGCGACCCCGTCGTCGAGCGCGGCAAGATCTATACCACGACCACGGCGTACAAGTTCAGCGTCCGCCGCTGAACGGCTGCGAAAACCGAACGATAATTTTTTTTTGTATGCGCCGCGTTCTGCGGCGCATATCCGTATGGAGCATATATATGAAAATTCTCATCGCGTCCGACCTGCACGGCTCGGCACATTTCACGAAAAAACTGTTGGAGCGTTGCGCCGCGGAAGGGGCGGAGCAGCTCGTCCTCCTCGGCGACATCTACAACCACGGCCCGCGCAACCCTCTGCCCGAAGGGTACGACCCGCTGGGCGTTGCGGCGCTCTTGAATCCGCTCGTTAAGGAGCTTACCGTCGTCAAGGGCAACTGCGACAGCGACGTCGACACCCTCATCTCCGATTTCGAATTCGTGTCGGAAGCGGTTCTCTTTATCGGCGGCAAAAAGGTGTTTTTGCAGCACGGCGACAGGTTCAGCATCGACCGCCTGCCGAAAAACTGCGGCGACGTATTCATCTACGGGCACTATCATACGGGTTTTATCGAGGAAAAGGAGGGCGTCATCGTCGCGAACTGCGGCTCGGTATCCCTGCCCAAGGGCGGCACGCCCCGCAGCTATATCCTTTTGGACGAACAGGGGATTTGCCTGAAAGATATAGGCGGCAATAATATCTCCTATAAGAAATTTTAAAGGCTTAAGTCGAGCGGGCGCGTCGCCGTCCGCTTGACTTTTTTTATTCGCCGCGGTAAACTGTTTTATAAATAAAGAGAGGGAGCATATATATAATATGGATAAGATCAGGATCGGCATCGTCGGTTACGGCAACCTTGGCAGGGGCGTGCAGTATGCGAGCGCGCAGAACGCGGATACGGAAGTGGTGGCGGTATTCACCCGCCGCGCGCCCGAATCGGTCAGAACCGTCCTTCCCGTCAAGGTGGAAAAATACGAGGACATGAAGAACTACGTCGGCAAGATCGACGTGATGATCCTCTGCGGCGGCAGTGCGACCGACCTGCCCGCGCAGTCGGCAGAGATCGCGGGGCTGTTCAACACCGTCGACAGTTTCGATACGCACGCCAAGATCCCCGAATATTTCGCCGCGCTGGATAAATCGGCAAAGGATGCAGGGCATCTGAGCGCGATGAGCATTGGCTGGGATCCGGGTCTGTTTTCGCTGGCGCGCATCTATTTCGGCTCGTCGCTCGCCGACGGCAGCACATACACCTTCTGGGGCAAGGGTGTCAGCCAGGGTCACAGCGACGCCATCCGCCGCGTCAAGGGCGTCAGGGATGCCCGCCAGTACACGGTGCCCGTGGAGAGCGCGCTCGAGCGCGTGCGCCGCGGCGAAAACCCGCAGCTGACCACCCGCGAAAAGCACACCCGCGAGTGCTACGTCGTCGCCGAGGAAGGAGCCGATCTGGCGCGCATCGAAAAGGAAATCAAGGAGATGCCCAACTACTTCGCCGACTACGACACGACGGTGCATTTCATCTCCGAAGAGGAACTGCAAAAGAACCACAGCGGCATCCCGCACGGCGGCATGGTGCTCCGCTCGGGCAAGTCGGAAACGGGCAATAAATTCCTCATGGAATTCTCTTTGAAGCTCGATTCCAACCCCGAATTCACTTCGAGCGTCCTGCTCGCGTACGCGCGCGCCGTGTACCGTATGCACAAGGAGGGCAAAACGGGCGCGATCACCGCGTTCGACGTGGCTCCGAAATATCTTTGCCCGCTCTCCGAAGCGGAGCAGAGAAAAGAGCTTTTGTAACAAAAAAGAATAAACGTTTTCAATAAACGGATACAAAGGAGTGCAATTTGTGGAAAATTGCGCTCCTTTTTTGTTGAATCGGCGGGTCGCCGGCGAGAGGCGAAGGGGCAAATTTTAATAAAATCAGTAATAAATTTGCTTATAACTATTGACATTTTACCTTTTTCGCGGTATTATATTTGTATAAAAAGTAACAAACGTGTTAAAAGACGCGCAAAAATTGAGACAATTTGGAAAAATTTTGCCGAACGGGTGTGGATAACCCTGCTCCCGTAAAGTCAAAAAACGCGCCGGCGGCGCGCCGCAAACCGCCGAAACAAATACCGTATACGGTATTTTCGTGTTACGATGTAACACGAAAAGTCATTTTGCAAGCAGAGGTACGAATATAATAACTGAAGAAGACCGCAGTTGACCCGCAAAGGCGCAGAGCGCCTTGCGGTTTATGCACATTGAGGCAATAAAGCGGCTGACGAAAGGCAAAAATTCAATCGATATAAAGAGAAAGTTATGCAGGAGGAAAAGATATGAGTACAGCGAAAAAGGCTATG
>CAJFFD010000067.1 GCA_904373255.1 uncultured Clostridia bacterium
CGCCGTATACGCGCACTGCGGCAGAAGCTCGAGGGGTACGGCGCGCGCGCCGCCCAAATCGATCTCCCGCTCCCCTTCGCTGACCTTGCCGCCCGCGACAAACAGGTGCGACAAAAACACGGAGGGCAGATTGCGTGTGTTCTTTTCCTCGCCCGCGGAGATCCAGCGGCGCATCTTATCGAAGTAGGTTTCCCCCTCGATTTTATCCTCTTTCAGCCGCGCCTCGTTCGGGTACGGGAGCACGTTGACGAACACCTCGTCGCCCGCGCCGTTCTTAAATATGATATGATTTATGCCCGCTTCCGTGACCGAGAGTGCCCTGCCCGTACAGGGTTTGGGCGTATGCCCCACATTGCCGTAGATGTAGATGCCCTGTTCCTCCGAGAGAGCCGTCGCCGCGCAGAGGCGCACGTTGTCGTCGTGGTTTCCGCTGATGATGAGCACGCACCGATCCCGCCCGGCGATTTTTTTGACCTTTTCGTAAAACAGATCTTCCGCCTCGGCGGAGGGCAAATAGGTATCGAACACGTCGCCCGCGACGAGGACGAGTTCCGCCCCTTCCTTCTCGCAGATTTCGGCGATCTCGTCGAGAACGGCTGCCTGCTCTTCGAGGCGGTCGCGCCCGTTGAGCCGCTTTCCGATATGCCAATCCGATGTGTGTAATACCCTCATTCCCTTTCGCCTGACCTGCCTGCACCGAAAAATTTCCGAGAAAAATCCGGAAATAGCCTTGCTTTTGCGGCAAATTATTTATATAATAGTATAGCGTAATTTCCAAAATAAATCAAGCGTTGCGCGGAGCTTTTACCGATGGGATTTTGTTCTTACTCTCGCGAGTTTTCCCTCTCCTCCTACACGAGCGTGGAAAACCAATTCATCAACAAATATATGGCGATGGCGGACGGCGACGCCGTCAAAGCGTACATATTCGGCTTATATCTATGCCAGAACGTGCAGGAAGATTACAGCCTCGCCGAGGCGGCGAGGACGCTGAACCTCACCGAGGAAAAGCTCATCGACCTGTTCCGCTTTTGGGAGGATTTCGACCTGTTGGAGATCGTATCGTACGAGCCGTTCTCCGTGCGCTACTTCCCCGCCGACTACGCCAAAGGGAAACCCAAGCGCATCCGCACGGAAAAGTATGCCGATTTCAACAAGGCGATCCAGACGCTGTTCCCCAAGCGGATGATCTCTTCCAACGAGTTTATGAAGTATTTCGCCGTCATGGAAGAGTACGCCATCAAGCCGGAGGCGATGCTGCTCATCGTGCGCTACTGCATCGACCTCAAGGGCGAGAGCATCGCACTGAATTACATTTTGCAGGTTGCGAAAAACTTTGCCGCCGAGGGGGTCACGACCGTCGAACAGATCGAAAACAAGCTCTCCGATTATATGGTACAGAGCGGCGAGGTAGCGGCGGTGCTGCGCGCCATGGGTTCGACGAAAAAGCCCGAACCGGACGACTACAAGCTGTACAAGCGCTGGACGGAGGAGCTTGGCTTCGATGCGGAAGCCATTCTTTACACCGCCTCCCTGCACAAAAAGGGCGGAATTGCAAAGCTGGACGAAGTTTTGCGCGAGCTGTACGCGAACAAAAAGTTCGAGAAATCGGAGATCAAGGACTTCCTTTCCCGCCGCACGGAGATCCGCGGGCTGACCCTCGCGATCGCCAAAGAACTGGGCGTTTATTGCCAGGTCATCGATACCTATACGGATAACTTTGTAAGCCCCTGGCTCGCCGCGGGGTTCGACGACGAATCGCTCGTCAGCCTCGCAAAGTACTGTTTCAAGCGGGATAAAAAATCCTTCGAGAAAATGGACGAACTCATCAGAAAGCTCGTTTCGATCGGCGTCGTTTCGGCGGAGAGCATCGTCGCCTATATGGAAAACGAGGCGCGCGAACAGGAATTTGCGGCGCGCGTACTCAAAACGGCGGGCGTCTCCCGCCGCGTGAACAACTGGGACAGGGATTGCCTGAACAACTGGCGGAGCTGGAATTTTTCCGACGAAATGATCTTGAAGGCGGCGGAATTGGCGGCAGGCAAGGCAAGTCCTCTGCCGTACATCACCTCCGTTCTCTCCTCATGGAAGACGCAGGGAATTTTCAGCACGGAACAGCTTTCTGCGCAAAAACAACCCGCCAAAGAGAACTATTACCAGAAAACCGCGCGCGAGGAACGGGAGGCGGAATTCAAAAAGAAGATACAAAGTTATTATTTCAACCTGCGCGAAAAGGCGCAGGATCGCGCGGATTATTTTCTGAAACGCGCGCGCGCAAACGCGGAGTTCCGCAAAAACGAAGAAGCGATCAAGGCGGAAGAGATTCAGCTCGCCAAGGCGGAAGCGCTCGGCGGCGATACGGCGAACCACACGGCGGCGCTTGCACAGCTGCGCCGGGAACGGGCAGACCTTCTTTCCTCCATGCACCTGACCGAGGCGATGCTTTCGCCGCAATACCGCTGTAAAAAATGCGGCGATACCGGATTCGACAAGGACGGCAACGTTTGCGAATGCTATAAAAAGTTCGTGGAAAACGCGAGCGAGCAGGAACGCCTGTCCGACATCCTCGACGCCTATTCCAACATCGATCTGTAACCTTATTATATAATACAGCACCGCGCGGCAGTACCGCGCGGCGCTTTTTTATACTCTATTGATTCTGTATATTTTCCAATGCATCAGCGAGAGCGGACATATCCCCGCCTGCCAGATCGACATAGATGCATCGCCCCTGATACAATCCCTCCCAGCTCCGGACGAGATTCACTCCCCTGTATTCCGCCCGTACGACCATGAGCAAGGCATCGAACGGCAACCCGTTGCTGTGCTGCGCCGGCGAAAAATAAAACTCCACCCAATTTCCCGTTTTCATTTCCTCGCGGGTCAGCTTGTCGATGCTCACGCCGAAGGCGGGCATCTGGTGCGCTCCCTCCGTCATCTTCTTCCATGCTTTCAGAATTTCGGCAAATTCCGAACTGTCTGCGGCAAACTCGCTCTTTGCCCCGTCCGAATACACGGCGACGCTTTTCGCCTGCGGGATTATTTCAAAAACCTCTTCCATGGCAACCTCCTTTTGTTTCTTTTGCCCTTCATTATACCGCAAACACCCGTCCCGCACAAGCGTTCCGCATATTTTTAAAATTTGTAAACTTTTTTATATAAAATCGTTGACAAATTTAAAAAAAAGGATATAATAATAGCCAAGAAAAAAAGGAGGCGGCAAACTATGAAAAAGAATATGTACAGCCTGATGCTTGCGGAAGACGTGATCCGCGAGATTGACCGTTTGGCTGCGGAAAAGAATACAAACCGCTCCAACTTCATCAACCAGATCCTCGCCGACTATGTTTCGCTGACCACGCCCGAAAAGCATGTGCAGAATATATTTGATATTATAGAAAACCTGATCGGCGGAAGGGAGGGTTATCTTCTCTCCTGCCAGCCAAACGACTTTACGATGTCCATCAAGAGCCCGCTGCAATACCACTACCGCCCTACGATACGCTACGAGGTGGAGATGTACCGCACTCCGCAGCGCACCATCGGGCAGCTGAAAATCATTTTCCGCACGACGAGCGCGGAACTGTTGGTCGAGCTGACGCGGTTCTTTAAGATATGGATGCAACTGGAAAATATCTACATCAAACATTTCTTTGAAAAGGGCGCCATCGAGTACGGCATGGAAAACGGAAAATTCCTGCGCACCTTCGCCGTGCCGAACGACTCCGACTACACCGAGGAGCAGATCGGCAACGCGATCAGCAACTATATCGCGACCTTTGACGAGATGCTGAAAGATTTCCTCGCAGGAAAGTATTTTTCCACCGAGGAAATGGAAAAACGATACCTGCAATACCTGAACAGCGGCGTTCAGATCATATAAACGCGCCAAAAAAGGAGGTGAACCGCTATGAACGCACAGAAATTTACCAAAAAGGCACTGGAAGCCATCAATTCCGCACAGAGCATCGCCATTGAAAACCAGAACATGCAGATCATGCCCGAGCATCTGCTGTATGCGCTCGTCGACCAGGAGGGCGGGCTGATTCCCCAGCTCTTCAAAAAGATGGGCGTGGATACGGACAACTTTCTCGCCCTGCTCGACGGGGCGATCGGGCGCATCCCCGCGGTGAGCGGCAGCGGCAGAGAGCCGGATAAAATTTATATCTCCCCCGTGACCGATAAGATCTTCAACGAGGCGGAGCGGCTCGCCGGTTCCATGCGCGACGAATATGTTTCCGTCGAGCACGTCATGCTCGCTATCTTCGACCACGCGACGGACGAAATCAAAAACATCTTCCGCTCGCTCGGCATTACGAAGGACGCCTTCCTTTCCGAACTGAAAAAGGTCAAGACCGACCGCGTGACCAGCGACGAGCCGGAAAACACCTACGACGCACTCAATAAATACGGGTTCGACCTCGTACAGCGCGCCAAGGAACAGAAGCTCGACCCCGTCATCGGCCGCGACAACGAGATACGAAACGTAATCCGCATTTTGTCGAGGAAATCGAAAAACAACCCCGTGCTCATCGGCGAGCCGGGCGTCGGCAAGACGGCGATCGCCGAGGGGCTTGCCCAGCGCATCGTGCGCGGCGACGTGCCCGAGGGCCTGAAAAATAAAACCATCTTTGCCCTCGATATGGGGTCGCTCATCGCGGGCGCGAAGTTCCGCGGCGAGTTCGAGGAGCGGCTGAAAGCGGTGCTCAACGAAATCAAGAAGAGCGAAGGCAAAATCATCCTCTTCATCGACGAGCTGCACACCATCGTCGGCGCGGGCAAGTCGGACGGCGCGATGGATGCGGGCAACCTGTTGAAACCCATGCTTGCGCGCGGCGAACTGCACTGCATCGGCGCGACGACGCTGGACGAATACCGCAAATACATCGAAAAGGACGCGGCGCTCGAGCGCCGGTTCCAACCCGTCATGGTGGACGAGCCGACCGTCGAGGATACCATTTCCATTCTGCGCGGTTTGAAGGAGCGCTACGAAGTTTTCCACGGCGTGCAGATCCACGACCAGGCGCTCATCGCAGCAGCGACCCTTTCGCACCGCTATATCTCCGACCGCTTCCTGCCCGATAAGGCGATCGACCTCGTGGACGAAGCGTGCGCAACCATCCGCACCGAAATCGACTCGATGCCCGCCGAAATGGACGACATCGCCCGCAAGATCATGCAGCTGGAAATCGAGGAAATGGCGCTCAAAAAGGAAACGGACACCCTCTCCAAGGAGCGTTTGGAGGCTCTTCAAAGGGAGCTTGCCGAACTGCGCGACAAGTTCAACGCCATGAAGGCGCAATGGAACAACGAAAAGGCGAGCATCCACATCGTTTCCGATACGAAGGCGGAAATCGAAAAGGTCAACGGCGAAATCGAGGCGGCGCAGCGCATCGGCGATTACGAGACCGCCGCCAAGCTCAAATACAGCCGCCTGCCCGAATTGCAGAAGAAGCTCGAGGAGGCGCAGAAGAACGGCGCGACAGCAAAGCATACACTTTTGCGCGACACCGTGACCGAAGAGGAGATCGCGCGCGTCGTATCCCGCTGGACGGGCATTCCCGTAACCAAACTAATGGAGGGCGAACGCGAAAAGATACTGCACCTCGACGACATCCTGCATAAGCGGGTCGTCGGGCAGGACGAGGCGGTGACGAAGGTGACGGAGGCAATCCTGCGCTCCCGCGCGGGCATCGCCGACCCCAACCGCCCCATCGGCTCCTTCCTCTTCCTCGGCCCTACGGGCGTGGGCAAAACAGAGCTTGCCAAGGCGCTCGCCGAGAGCCTGTTCGACGACGAGCACAACCTCGTGCGCATCGATATGACCGAATACATGGAGAAGTTCTCCGTTTCCCGCCTCATCGGCGCGCCCCCGGGATACGTCGGCTACGACGAGGGCGGCCAGCTGACCGAAGCGGTGCGCAGAAAGCCCTACTCCGTCGTTTTGTTCGACGAAATCGAAAAGGCGCACCCCGACGTGTTCAATATCCTTTTGCAGGTGCTCGACGACGGG
>CAJFFD010000068.1 GCA_904373255.1 uncultured Clostridia bacterium
CGCCACATGGTGGATACGCCAGGCGATCACCCGCGCCATTGCCGACCAGGCGCGCACCATCCGCATCCCCGTGCATATGGTGGAAACCATCAACCGCCTGACGCGCGCCTCGCGCATCCTTCTGCAGCAGCTCGGCCGCGAACCCACGCCCGACGAAATTGCCAAGGAACTGAACATGCCCGTCGACCGCGTCCGCGAAATTCAGAAGATCGCGCAGGATCCCGTTTCCCTCGAAACGCCGATCGGCGAGGAGGAGGATTCGCACCTGGGCGACTTCATCGAGGACGACCGCGCGACGACTCCCTCCGATTCCGTCGCGGCGACCATGCTCAAAGAACAGCTGATGGGCGTGTTGGATACGCTCACTCCGCGCGAGGAAAAGGTGCTGCGCCTGCGCTACGGCATCGACGACGGCAAGCCCCGCACCCTCGAGGAGGTGGGCAAGGAATTCAACGTCACCCGCGAGCGCATCCGTCAGATCGAGGCGAAGGCGCTGCGCAAGCTGCGCCACCCTTCGCGCAGCAAAAAGCTGAAAGATTTCCTCGATTAAGGTATGAAGCAAACCAAGCGCATCCGCCTTTTATGCGGGCAGCTCGCCGCTTGCGAAACGTTTGCCGACGTCGGGTGCGACCACGGCTATTGCACGCAATACATGCTGGAAGAGAACCTGTGCCGCCGCGCCGTCGTCTCCGATATCAGCGCGGGCAGCCTTTCCAAGGCGGAAAAGTTGCTTTCAGCCTACATAGCCGCGGGGCGGGTTATGCCCGTGTGCTGTCCGGGTCTGGAAAAGATTCCGAAGTGCACCGAGCAGGTGCTCATCGCCGGCATGGGCGGGGAGGAGATTTTGAACATCCTGCGGGAAGGTTTTCTGCCCCCCGCGCTCGTCTTGCAGCCCATGCGCCACGCCCCCAAGGTGCGCGCGTATCTGTTGGAAAACGGCTATTCCATCGTGCGCGATTTCACCTTTTTCGACGGAAAGTTTTACGACGTTCTGCGCGCCGAGTTCCCCGCCTACCGCGGGGCGGCGGCGCGGAGCTACGGGGAGCGGGAACTTACATTCGGGTATGACAATATCCATTCCCCCTCGCCCGATTTTCTCCAAATGCTGGAGGAGGAAATGCGCAAGTGCCGCGCACGGCTCGCGGCGGCGCAAAAACCCGTCCTTGCAGTGGAGGAAAAATTGCGGCGCATTACGGAGGTATATCATGACCTTGCGCGAAGTATATGAGCGTATCGACGCGCTCTATCCCAAAAAAATCAGCGACGACTATGTAAAGACGTACGGCGGGCACGACAATAGCGGCATTTTGCTCGACCCCGAACGGGAAATACTGGGCGCGCTGTTCTCCCTCGATTTGTCCCTCGCGGCGATCGGGGAGGCGAAAGAGAGGTGCAAAAATCTCATCGTCACACATCATCCCGCCATCTTTTTCCCCGTTTCGAACATTCTGCGGAGCGACCCGCTCGGCGCGCGGCTGATCGCCTGTTTAGAGGCGGGCATCGGCGTCATCTCCATGCACCTCAATTGCGACTGCGCCCGCGGCGGCATCGACGAGAGCCTCGCCCTCGCACTGGGCGCGGAAGAAGTTCCCGCCCCGCAGGAACCGCTGGAAGAGGGCGGCTACGGCAGAATTTTTTCCGTCAAAGAGCAGACGCTCTCCGCCTTTGCGGAGCATGCCAAGCGCGAGCTTTGCACCGCCCGCGCCTTCGTGTACGGCGAGGGGAGCAGGAAAATCAGGCGCGCGGCGTCCTTTTGCGGCTCGGGTGTCGACGGCGGCGCGATCGCGCGGGCAAAGGCGCAGGGCGCGGACGTTATCGTTTCGGCGGACATCAAGCACAACTACATCTGCGACGCGCTGGAAGCGGGGATGTGCGTGGTGCAGCTCACCCATTACGCGAGCGAAAATTACGGATTTAAGAAAATATATCAGAGCCTGAACGGCAAGCTGGGCGTTCCGTGCGCATACCACGAGGACGAATGCATGCTGTAAAGGGTAAGGAGGTAAAAATATGATCGACGAACTTTTGAAATACCAGGAGGCGGACGGAAAGCTCCGCGCCATCGAGCAGGAAATTGCGGCGACGGACGAGCGCAAAAAGTACATGGCGGCGCGCAAATTTTTGGAAAAGGCGCCCGAAAAGCTGGAAGCGCTGGACGCGAAGGCTTCCGAGCTTAAACATATCTTCGAACTTCTGGAAAAGAAATACGCCGAAATCGCCGATACCATCAAGGACTATGAAAACCTCGACGAAATGGTGGACGAGCAGGGGGGCGAAATTTCCTTCTACAAAAAGAACGCCTCGCAGATCGCGGATAACCTGCGCGCGCTGAAGGGGGAGATCAACAAGCTCGTTTCGCAGATCGAGGCGGCTTCCTCCGAGTACGCGGCGGCGAAAAAGCAGACCATCGCCATGCAGAAGCAGTACAAGGAATACAAGGTCAAATACAGCGAAGTCAAGGAAAAGCGTGCCGCGGAGATCGCCGCTATCGAGGCGGAGCTTGCAAAGCTCGCCAAGGGCGTACCCGAAACCACCCTTGCAAAGTACAAGGCGAAGCGCAAGGAAAAGGTTTTCCCCGTCGTGTGCGAGGTCACGGGCAACCGCTGCCCCGGCTGCGGCATGGAGCTCTCCATTGCGGAACTTTCCAAACTGACGGACGGCAACTTCATCGAATGCGACAGCTGCCGCCGTATCCTGTTCAAAAAGAAGTAAATTGCGGAATGGCAATATAAGCAAAGGCGAGCCGCCCCGAATTTTCGGGGCGGCTCTCTCTTTTTACTTATTGCCTTCAATCATCGTCGCGGTCAAAGCGATCCATCTGCGTGCGCTTGCCCGCGTATTCGTAAACGTAGTGCGAATTTCCGTCTGCGTCCGTCTCGATGCTCACGCGGTAGCTCTGCGAGCCGTTTTTGTCGCCCACGCGGATGCGGATGTATTCCTCGCCGCGCTCCGTCTCCTTTTCAAAGTAGAAGATCTGCGTCTGTCCGTCCTTCGTCAGGGAAAGCTTGATCTCCGTTTCGCGGCCTTCCTGCTCATACTCGAAGGCGCTGCGCTCGATCACCTGCCTGCCTTCGAGGATGGAATAGGTGTATTCCTGCTCCGTTTCGTTTCCTTCCGTTTCAAAGCTCTGCTCCACGCGCATGCTCCGCGTTTCGCTCAACGTCACCCAAAAGTTCGTTTCGCTCTCGCTCTCGTTGCCTTCGGTTTCCGTTTCCCGCTCGCCGCGCATCGCGTACTGCTGCCCGTCCACCACGAGGATGCCCTCGATGGAGTACTCTTCCTCCGTTTCATCGAAATCGTCATCGTCGTCATCGTCATAGTCGGGGCGGAGGGTCTCGTTGTAGTACATCGTGTACGAAAGGGTGTTGCCGAGTATATCCTTGTAGGTTACTTCCGCCTTTTTCGCGTAGTCGGGGAGGTCGCTTTCGCTCTCCGTCATGCCGAATGCGCCGTCGGAGAGCAGGCTCTCCACGAGCATCATGTATTCGTTGAGGGTCGCAATGGTCTCCTCGTCCGTCACCGTGTTCTGCGCGCGGACGGTCAATCCCTTCGCCTGCGCGAGCGCCCCGGCGCTGCCGCCGTTCATCGAGGAGATGAGCGCGCCCGCCGTCGCGGCGGAAAAGCCGTATACCTCTTCGGCGGTGGAAATTTCGTCGAATTTGTTGCCGCCGTTTGCCGTGCCGTTCCCTCCGTTGCCGCAAGCCGTAAACCCGATCGCCAGCGCGAACAATGCAACTGCCGCGAGGATCGTTAAAAGTGTCTTTTTCATACCTGTTTTCTCCTTTTTAAAAATTTTTGAAAGCTCCTTCGCTTTCCGTTTACACCTATATAACAGCGCCGGAAAGCGGATTGTTGGAAAAAATCAAAAATTTTCAAAAAAATATTTTGCAGATAGCTTGTGCAATCTTCGTCGGTTTATTTTTCCAGGGCAATGAAAAAGAGGAAGGGGGGAACCCTTCCTCGCAATCGCTTGCGCTTCAATCGTCATCGTCGTCATCGTCGTCATCGTCATGGCTCGGACGGTCGCCGCCTCCGCTGTTTCCGTCCGAAAATTCGTAGCGGTAGTTTCCCTCCTCGACGGTCACGGTAAAGGAATACTCCTTGCCGCCGATCTTCGCCCGCGCCGAAAGTACATTGCTCTTTCCTTCCTCGCGCCAAAACCGCAATTCGTCCGTTTCGTTGCCGCGCTCCACGGTAATTTTAAGCTCCGTTTCCCCGTCTTCTTCCTGTTCGTACTCGACGGAAGTCGTTTGGGTTTCTTCGCCGTTTTCGTCGTACAGCGTGTAGAGGAAGAATTTTTCCGATTCTTCGCCCGTTTCCTCCTCCGATTCCTGCTCCATGCGCAGATAGGGGAGCTTGCGGCTCGCGTCGCTCGGGCGGTAGGCGGTGAAGGTCAGGGAAAGCTCCGTTTCGCCCTCCTCGCTCTCCGTCTCCTTTTCGCCGCGCACGGGGTATTGTTCGCCGTCCACGAGGAGAATGCCGCTGATCGCATATTCTTCTTCCTTTTCATCGCCGTCCGTTTCGCTGTCTGTGAGTATTTTGTCGTAGTACATCGTATACTGCGCGGAACCGCCCAGCATATCCTGCACGGTCACCGTCATGCGATAGGGGTAGCCGTACTCTTCCTGCCCGAGTTCTTCGGCGGTGTATTCGATCGCCTCGTCCGAAAGCAAGCCTTCCACCAACCCGAGGTATCCGTTTACGGTTGCGGCGATCTCCTGTTCCTCGTCCGTCAGACCGCCGGAAAGCGGCTGCGCGGAAAAGGAACGGACTTCTGCGCCCCGCGCTTCCTGCGCGCTCTTGCTCTCCTGCGAAAGCCCCGCCGAAAGAATGCTGCCCACCGACGCGGCGCCGTATGCGTAAAATTCGTCGGCGGTGTCGATGCTGTTCAGCGTTCCGCCGCCGATCAACCCGGGGGCGGACGGATTTCTGTGCAGAAGGACGACGGGCAGAACGATGCACAGGCACAAAACGAGCGCCAGCCCCGCCGCGATGAGCGAAATAATACCCTTGCGTCCGAATCTTTCCGTCCCTCCGTGCGCGTAAGCGGCGCTCTGCTCCGCGTCGGAATAGCCGAGTTCGCGCCGGATATTCTCTTTCACGCCTTCGTCGGGCAGAATGTGTTTCGACTGTGCTTTTAAAAGTTTTTTTACGTCTTTCATTGTCCGCCCTCCTTTTGAAGATATGCTTTGAGCTTTTTCAGCGCCTCGTTGTTTTTCCAGGTCACCGTTCCGATGGGGATGCCGAGCATCTCCGAAACTTCCCGCCGCTTGTAACCGGAAACCTGGCACAGCATGAGGATTTCGTATTCGTCCTCCGCCAGAATTTTCGCCGCAACGTCGAAAATGTAGGGCAGCTCCGTTTCTCCCGTGCCGTACTTGTACGCGTCGGCGTCGAAGTCGGTGCTTACCTCCCGCTTTGCCCGCTTGACGTGGTTGAGCGCGAGGTTTTTGCCGATGGCGGTCAGCCAGCCGATAAAGTTCGTCCCTCCGGCGTACGAACCGAGCGCGCGGAGCGCCCGCACATACGTCTCCTGCAAAATGTCCTCGGCGTACATTTTATCCCGCACGATATAGAGGACGGAGAAGTAGACGGAGCGGTTGGTCTGCTCATAGATGTAGTCGAACGCGCGGATGTTCCCCGCTTTCAGTTCGGCGATTTTTCGCTCAAGTTTCTCTTCTTTCATACTCTCCCGTATAAGTATAACAATGGAAAGGGCTGTTTTGTTGGTAAAACCGCAAATATTTTTTGCCCGGGTTTGAAAACTCCCCGCGCATCCGCGCGGGGAGTTGCATTTCCGGGGCGTTTACGCCTGTTCCCGATACGAATCCAAATCGTCCGGAAGTTCGGGTATATCGGCGGAAATTTTGATCGACGCCGTTCCCTTTACGGAAAATTCTATCGTCTGCGCCTCTTCGG
>CAJFFD010000069.1 GCA_904373255.1 uncultured Clostridia bacterium
AGCTGGAGCAACTGAGCCACAGTAGCACATCATCTATTCAATTTTCAGGCTCAACTCTCGCAACGAATCAGCTGGAGCAACTGAGCCACAGTAGCACATTATCTATTCAATTTTCAAGCTCAATTCTCGCAACGAATCAGCTGGAGCAACTGAACCACGGTGGCGCATCATCTATTCAATTTTCAGGCTCAATTCTCGCAACGAATCAGCTGGAGCAACTGAGCCACAGTAGCACATCATCTATTCAATTTTCAGGCTCAATTCTCGCAACGAATCAGCTGGAGCAACTGAGCCACGGTGGCACAACTTCTGTTTAATTTAGCAGAATGTTGACCGCTCTTCGTTTTTATGCCAACACCTGACCGGGTAGCTTATTTATTATACCACATCCGAAAAAAAAGTCAAAATGTTTTTCCATGGATAGATAAAAAAATTGTAAATTTTTTAACGGAAATATCTGTTGACGGTCGGGCGGAGGGAGAAAAAAGGAGCGATGCGGCGGTAAAGAACACGCCGCATCGCTGCGCTGTGACCGGTAAAGAAACGGTTCAGTCCGTATTTTTCCCTCCGCCGAAGCTGTCGCCCGATTCGTCTGCGGGCTCTGCGCCCGCGCCGGCATCGCTGTTTTCAGCACCGTCCGTTGCGGCGCGTGCAGCATACCGTTTTTTGAATACAGACCGGCGGAATAAAACGATATTCAGTACGACGAATGCCGCTCCAGCGACAATGCAGGTTATCAGCGCCGCCAGATCGCTCGTTGCCGCATATGGCGCCAAAAACATCAGCGGAAAGCCGAACACGATGTACTCGCCGTACCCGTGAGCATTCCGAAAAAGGCGAGGAACTGTTCGTGCCGATAGGAAGGGAACAGCTTTTTGCTTACGAGGTTGACGTACCAGAAGGTAAGTACCGTGCCGAGTACCGCAAGGATGAGCAGAACATGCCAGTAGGTGGCAAGCAGGGGCAGCTGAATGGCGGCAACGCCCGCAACAATCATCAGATCGAACGCGAAACCGCTGATGCGATCCATCATGTAGTTGTTTACGATGCGTTTTTTGATCACTTTTTTGTCGTACAGCTTATTGAGGATCGCCTTTGCGGGAACGGTGAGGATGACGCCTATGAGGAAGTTGAAGCCGAACAGCGTATCCGCGAGCGAGGGCAGCAGCGCCGAAAGCCCGTACATGATCCCGAAGGAGATCGCATACACGGCGAGCACGAGCGCGAACTGTACGGTCATCTTGTCCATCGAGGAAACGGCGGGCAGCTCGTTGTCGTCTTCATAGTCCGAAAGAGTGCTGTGCCGTTCCGACGTATCGATTTTAATGTACCCCTTTTTGCGCATCACGTTGATATAAACAACGCCGCCGATGCACGCAACGAGAAAGCCGAGCGCCGCAACGGTAAGCCCGAAGTTCGCGCCGTTTTCAAAGCTGTATTGATTTTCGTAGATCTTGCCGTAATTGAGCGCCTGCCCGGTTCCTTGACCGAATCCGAAGGCGAGCAGGATTCCCGCCGCGCTGATCAGTCCCGGAACGTCGATCACCCATGCGGCTATGATCGTAACGATGAGACCCGCAAACGCCTGAATCAGGTATCCGTTTACAGTGGTAACGCCCGAATCAAATATTTCTCCGGCGCGTTTTTTGGTGAATTTCTTTTTGGAGTTGCGCATGCCCGAGGCGATAAAGCCGATGCCGAGGCAGTGGTAGGTGATCACTTCCAGCACTTCCATGCCCGACATTGCCGCATTGGCGCTGTCATCGGCGGAAGGCGAACCGAATGCGGGCAGGTTAAACAGATAATCTCCCGCCGTAAAGTAGACAACCGTCGAGATAACAAGCAGAAGAATGCCGCCCAGCACGGAAACAGGGATCAGCGTTTTTTGCAGCGCCGGAATAAAGTGCTTCAGGATACTTGCGACCAGCATGCTTAAAAGCAGGACGGCGAAGATCATTATGAACGTCCATATGGGCAGTTCGGCAAAGCTCATTGTTTCTCCTCCTTTCGGGCGGCGCGTATGCCGTCGAATGCGTGAACGTATTTGATCGCGCAGAACCGCTTGCCGCCTTTGACTTGCAGAATTTTACCTTTATAATAGAAATTGAATTTCTTTTTGCCTACCGCCGTTATCGCGTCGATCTCCGCAAGGGGGTAACGGGTTTCCGTTCCTCCGCCGGAAATCATGAGCGAATCTTTGTCCAGGGTTACGGTATTCCCGGGCAGTTTGATCTTTTTCTGCAGTTTCACGCTTTCGCGGAAAAGGATGTCGCCGTCGGAAATTTTTTCTCCGCCGAGTATCCGCCGCACAATTTCCTGCCGTTCCCATTCATACCATTCGTAAATGCGCGAATATCCCCCGACGGGCGGCGAAATTTTCAGATCTTCCGTGTATTCGGCTTCTGTTTTGCAGGACGTACAGCAAAATCCGGTACCATGCGAATGAATCGTGCCGATGCTTCCGCACACGGGACACATGTACAGCGCCCGTTCTATGTATTCGGCGCGGCGGCGGCTTTTATACCGCTCGCCCGACAGGGTGTCGTCTACGTCCAGCTCGTTTTTTATAATCCCGAACAGCTCTTCATCGCTCATGCCCGCGTATTCTTCGGGTGTGAGGATGCGCCTGACTCTCCCGACGAATTTCGTGCCGCGCCGGATCTTTACGCCCCAGCGCGGGTCGGTTCCGTAGCCTCCGCACAGGTTGAACAGCACGAGCGGCACTTTTGCGGTTTTAACGAGTTTTGCCACCGAATCGCCCATTTCCCACAGTCTGCCGCTCAAGGTGCGGTTGCCTTCGGGAGTAATTCCGATCGCCCCGCCTTCGCGCAGGACGCGCAGGGAGATCATCACCGCTTTGAGGTCTGCCACTGATTTGCTTTTGGGAATAGGCGCGGCGAGGTAACGGATGAGCGGCGAAACTTTCAGGTTAAACAAATCGTCCGACGCATAAAAATACAGCTGAAAGGGGAATGCCTTTGAAATGAAAAAGGGGTCCATCGTTGCCTGGTGGTTAGAAAGCACGATGCACGGCCCTTTTCGGATCGGCGCCTTTTCGGCGCGGTAATGGTATCGGAGCCAGAGAAAGGGCGCCATTGCGAACCGCAGGAATGCGAATACGGCGGCGTGCCGTTTTTTGACCCAGTGTTTTTGTTTCTTCTTTGTACTGTCCTTGTCCAATGTCTTCTCCTCGAGAGAAATCTGCGCAAATTGCTTTGCCTGCGGCAAAGCAAACGGAGGTACCTCCGTTTGCATTCACTTAACGGTTTATCGTCAGTTTAACGACATTTGCGCCGATTTTGTCCTATAATATTATAAACGAAAATCGCGTTTCGGGTCAAATGCTTTGGAGTCTTTGGGCGGTCGGTGAAATAATTTCACCGAATTTTAACAAAAATCACCGCTGCAGGGCAGCTGTTCCGGCGGTGCCGTTACGAAAGAATTTGCGAGCGGACGGATTCTTTCGGCTATGCCAGGGCGATTATAAGCCATGCGAGAATGCCGCCGAGCGCCGCCAAGCCGAGCGCGACGATGGCGATTTTGTAGGCGCGGATGCGCTTTTCGACCTGCGGCAGAGGTATTTCTGCTGCGGAAAGCTCTTTCTCCGTTTCTGCGCCGAAAATGGAGCAGCCACTCTCCGAAAAAGTGATGTCAAGGTCATCGCCGACGCCCGAAAGCAGAACCTCCTTTTCCGTGCGGGATCGGGGTACGTCCTTAAAATCGCCGAAGTTTCCGCTCAGGAGCCCCGCGATAAAGAGGGCGAGCGCGCGCAGGAACCAAAGCCTGCTCATCAGAGGGTTGCGCTCAACGAATTGCAGGCGCAGCTCTTTTTGCGGCAGGGGGTATTCCTCTCCGCTCTTCAGTTTTTTGCCTTCGAAGAATACGTCGAATCTTTTTTTACAGGAGCTGTCGTGCCAGATATGTAAGAGCATTCGCCAACCTCTCATTGTCAGTTTTCCGATGTAATTATATCCGATTTTGGCGCTTCCCGCAAGTGATGATAAATAAAATTGACAAAATCGCACAATATCGGGTATAATACATACGCTAAAATTAGTCAGAGAAAAGGGCGTGCATCGCCGTACGCACCGCAGGAGCGGTGTGCAAAAAAGGAGATTTATGGAAAGAGGACTTTTAACACCCTTAAAGAAGCTGCGCAGGCAGGTTTTTGTGGAAGTGGCGCGGGTTGCCTTCAATACCGACGGCGCGGAGATCAAGGACGCCATCGAGGCGATTCCGTATAAAATTACCCCGGGCGACAAGCCGCTCTACCGCGAGAGCATCTGGCGCGAGCGCGCCATCTGTTCGGAGCGCGTACGCCTGTCGATGGGGCTGTCGCTTCGCCCCGAAGATATGCCCGTACACGTCACGAGCGGACTGCGCGGCAGCGATATTGCCGACAAATATTATGAACCGCCGCTGATGCAGGTCATTCCCTCCGCGTGCGCGGCGTGTGCGCCCAATATGTACCGCGTGACGGACGACTGCCGCGGCTGTGTGGCGCATCCCTGCACGGCGGTCTGCCCCAAACAGTGCATTTCCATCGAAAACGGCAGGGCGGTCATCGACCAGAGCAAGTGCATCAAGTGCGGAAAGTGCAAATCGGTGTGCCCGTACGGCGCCATCGCGCACCGCACCCGTCCCTGCGCGGAGGCGTGCGGCGTCAAGGCGATCGAATCGGACGAACTCGGCCGCGCGCGCATCAACAACGATAAATGCGTTTCCTGCGGCATGTGCATGGTCAGCTGTCCCTTCGGAGCCATTGCGGATAAATCGCAGATCTTTCAGCTTATCCGCGCCCTGCGCCGCGGCGACGACATCATCGCGGAGGTCGCTCCTTCCTATGTGGGGCAGTTCGGCGACAATATGACGCCAGCAAAATTCAAGGCGGCGCTCAAAGAGATGGGATTTTCGGCGGTGTACGAGGTCGCGCTCGGCGCGGACATCGGCGCGGCGACGGAGGCGGAGCACTATGTCGAGCGGGTTGCCACGGGCAAACAGCCGTATATGTTCACCTCCTGCTGCCCGTCGTGGGCGATGCTCATCAAGCGGTACTTCCCCGAAACGGCGGATAAACTCTCCAACACGCTCACGCCCATGGTCGCCACCGCGCGCACCATCAAGCAGGAACATCCCGAATCGCGCGTGGTTTTCATCGGCCCGTGTGCGGCGAAAAAATTGGAAGCCTCCCGCCGCACCGTCCGCAGCGATGTCGATTTCGTCATCACCTTCGAGGAGCTGTCCGCCATGTTCGAGGCGAAGGGCATCGACCCGGAAACCTTTGATAAGAGCGAGGAGTTGGACGACGCGACGGGCGCGGGTCGCGGCTATGCGGTGGCGGGCGGTGTTGCGGGAGCAATACAAAAATGTATTGAGGCGTATTATCCCGGCACGCCGCTCAATATCGAGCATGTAGAGGGGTTGGAAGACTGCCGCAAAATGCTGTTGCTCGCAAAAATGGGCAAAAAGAACGGTTGCCTGATCGAGGGCATGGGCTGCCCCGGCGGGTGCGTTGCGGGCGCAGGAACGAATATTCCCATTGCCAAGGCGGCATCGATCGTCCGGAAATCGGTCGAAAGTTCAGCCAGGCAGCTCCCGCCCAAGGAACTTGCGGATTCCGAACCGAACTGACCGCGGCTGTACAAGGCAGTATGAACGGTTCACCGGTCAAGCCGCTGCTTTCAGAGGCAAATATCAGGCATAAACGAGAGCCTCGTCCGTTAAGAACGCGGCTCTTGCGGTTTGGGCCGCCGAAACGACGTATAGAGAAAAACACCCCGGAAGGGGTGTTTTTCTCTATGGTGCCGCTGGTCGGGGCTTGCGCAGGCGCAAAGCTCTTCGAGCACGAACCCCGCCCGCAGGAACATACAGAAAGGCGAACACATCTTGCGGGCTTGCGGTTTGAGCCGCCGAAACGCCACATAGAAAAGGCACCCCTAAAAAAAGGGATGCCTTTTCTATGGTGCCGCTGGTCGGGGCTTGCGCAAGCGCAAAGCTCTTCGAGCACGAACCCCGCCCGCAGTGACATACAGAAAGGCGAACACATCTTGCGGGCTTGCGGTTTGAGCCGCCGAAACGACGCATAGAAAAGGCACCCCTAAAAAAAGGGATGCCTTTTCTATGGTGCCGCTGGTCGGACTCGAACCGACACGGTATCGCTACCACTGGATTTTGAGTCCAGCGCGTCTGCCAATTTCACCACAGCGGCTTATTGAACCCTGCCAATTTCACCACAGCGGCTTATTGAACCGATAACGTTATAATTATAATATAATTTCAGTTGTTTGGCAAGCGATTTCAAGGGGGATTTTCGAATGCTCTGCATGAAAAAAGGCGGGGATTCTGCCCGCCCGGTAAATTGAAGCCTGTCGCTAAAACGAACGTACGAGACCGATCACCTTGCCGAGGATCGCTACATCTTCCACGACAATGTCTTGCATCGTTTCGTTTTCGGGGTGAAGGACATAATATCCGTCCTTTTTATAGAACCTCTTTACGGTCGCGCTGTCATCGAGCAAAGCGACTACAATGTCGCCGTTGTCGGCGGTGTTTTGCTTGCGCACAACGATTTTGTCGCCGTCGCAAATCCCCGCGTCGATCATGCTCGAGCCTTGCACGTTCAGCATGAAGAGGTCTGTGCCGTTAAAGCTGCCGGAGGGGAAGGAATAGTAATCCTCATAATTTTCATAGGCAAAAATAGGCTGCCCCGCCGTTACGGTGCCGATCAGCGGAACATTAATGCAGGAATTTTTTTTGAAGCTGACCGCCCTGTTTTTGTTGGGGGATTTGTTGAGAAGCCCGCTATCCGACAGTTTTTCGATATAATAGTAGGCGGAGGCGGTCGATTTGATGTTGAGTTCGGCGCAAATCTCGCGTACAGTGGGGGAGTAGCCGTATTCCGCATTGTACTCATTGATAAAGTTCAGCACCGCCTGCATTTTATTTTTGCTGCTTTCCGACATACCGTTCACCTCCACGTTATGACCATTATACCATAAATAATTCAAAAAAGCAAACAAATGTTTATAAAAATATTTGATTATTTTTAAGGAAAATGTTATAATCAAAACATCGGGAGGGCAGGAACGATGGAAACGCAGAAATGTGTGCTGTATGACAGAGATTGCATCGGCTGTCTTGAGTGCGAAATGTGCGATTTGGATCCGAACAAGGTCTGTGACAACTGCGGCAAATGCCTGAATATACAGGATTTTGCGACGATCAAAATCGACAAGGTCATCACGGAAAAACAAGAGAAATGAATGATATAGAAAGCGACATTGAAAAGCTTGAACAGGAAAAAAGGGCGTTGGAGAAGGGTGGATTGCTCGTATCGAAAGGTCAAATGCGCAGGATAATTTTGGCGATTATTTTGATACTGACTATTCCTTGTTGCATATGACTGCAAATAAAAGAATATGAGCGCCCCGCGGGAAGTCCCGCGGGGCGCTTTCGTCATATAAAGGCGATTTTATTTGATTTTTACGGTAAAGTCGCCGTTTTTGGCTCCGATCTCGATGGTGTTGCCTGCCTGCAAGTCGTTTTCCAGTATAGTGCGGGCGATCATCGTTTCGATCTTGCTCTGCAAGTACCGCTTGAGCGGGCGTGCGCCGTACACGGGGTCGTAGCCGTTTTCGATGATGAGGTCTTTCGCCAGAGGCGTGATCTCCAGCTTAAGCTGTTTGTCCTTCAGTCTCTCCGCAAGGTCGATGATCAGAAGGTCGATGATCTTCGTGATATTTTCCTTCGTGAGCGGCTTATAATAGACGATTTCGTCCAATCTGTTCAGGAATTCGGGACGGAAGCTCTGCTTTAACAGCTGCGACACCTTCTCCTTCGCGTCCTCGGAAATTTCGCCGTTCTCGTCGATGCCGTCCAGAAGGTAGGAGGAACCGAGGTTGGAGGTGAGGATGATGATGGTGTTCTTAAAGTCGACCGTGCGGCCCTGCGAATCGGTGATGCGCCCGTCGTCGAGCACCTGCAAAAGGATATTGAACACGTCGGGGTGCGCCTTTTCGATTTCGTCGAACAAAACGACGGAG
>CAJFFD010000070.1 GCA_904373255.1 uncultured Clostridia bacterium
GTACGAACACGAGAACATCGTGGCGGTGGACTACGACCCTTCGGCGACGAAGGTCAACCAGGAAAACCGCATCAAACTCATGCTCGCAACCGCGCGGGAAAATCTTGCGGAAAAGCAGAAAAAATAAAACGGCGCGGGCGTTTCGGAACGCCTGTGCCGATAATTTATACGAACAGAAAAAAGGGGGGGGATCGAAAAAGAAAACGATGCTGAACAATCTGAACATCACCATGGCGCAATGGACGAACAACTTCATCGTACCCATGGCAATTTCCGCGGTCGTCATCGCGGCGTATGTAATTCTGTGCACCAGGTTCCTCAAAAACGCAGACGAGAACAAAAAACTCATCCCCGTGCGGGTCGTGTTCTTCATTCTCATCGCGCTGGAGATCGCCAAAATATTCTACCTCATCGGCAGAGACGGGAATTTCTATCCCAACCGCTATCCCATCGTGTTCTGTTCGATGTCGATGTACGCCTATCCCGTTTTCTGTTTTAAAAAGAACCGTTTTTCGGATATGGCTAAAGGGTTCAGCGTGTTGCCCGGAATTCTGGCGTTCATCATGTTCGCCTCCATTCAATATAAGTACAACATGTCCATCATTCAGGTACACAGCTACATTTATCACGGCTCCATGCTCGCCGTGGCGATTTACCTGATCGCTTCGGGGCTGTACCGCTTCGAGTTCAGGAAATTCTATACCCAGTCGCTCGCGGTCGGCAGCTACATCGCGGGCGCGGCGGTCATCAGCCTGCTCATCGGCGGAAATATTTCCGTGTTCGGCCCCGGCGACCCGTACCTCGGATTCCTGTACGACCTGTCCGGCTTCGGCGTCGGCATCTGCATTATGCTCATCGCGCAGTTTGCGGCGCACGCGGCTGTGTACGGGCTCATCGAACTGGGCATGCGCCGCTCGAAAAAGCGCCGCCTCGCCGCGGCGGAGGCAGCCGCCCCGCAGGATGCCGCAGCCGCGGCTGCGGTCTATTCCGGAACCGCGGCGGAGAAAGACCCTGCGGAAGCGGCGGGGGAGGAGGAGTAAATCATGGCATTTGATATTTTCTTCATGTTTCTCATCGCCGTTGCCGTTCCCGTCGTCGCCTTCACGGGCGTAAAACTCAGCGGGCGCAAAGAGCTGTACGGCAAACTCGTCGTCGCGTTTTCCGTCGCGCTCCTCGCGGCGGAGCTGGTGCGCTTCTTCACCAATGCCTCGCTGTACGGCGGCGCGATCACGCCCAAGGCGGATTTGAAGTTCAACTTCATGACAATCCTGACGATCCTGGGTCTGTTCGCGGCGTTCAACAAAAAGTATTCGGAAGGATTCCGCTCTGTGTTCGTGCTGTTGCTGTTTGTGCCGCTCGTGTTCGCGATCGTCCGCCCCGCCTGCTATATCAACGAACTGGACGCGGTGAACGGCGTGGGCAAGGCGCTGTATTATCTGCAGGCGGGATTCTCCTTTGCGCTGGGCATCCTGTTTCTGCGCGGGCAGGGCTGGAGCATCCGCCCGCTGAATATCGCGTGGGCGTGCCTGGCGGTGCTTGTTTACGCGGGCATCGACGCGCTCACCATCTGGTATTGGGAGTGGAATATCGCCTTCGACTGGGTATGGTATCTCACCTACGCCATCTCGCTTGTCACCGTCGCTGCGGTGTACGGCGTTGTGCTGCTCCTTCGCCGTGCGATGCTGAAAAAGACTTCGTCCGACCCTCAATAATCGGACAAGCCGAGCAGATAGTCCGCCGAAACGTCGAAATAGCGGGCGATCATCACCAAAGAATCGAGGTCGGGTTCCCTTTGCCCGCTCTCCCAAAAACTGACCGTTTGGTTGCAAAATCCCAGGGCATTCCCCAATTCACGTTGGGAAATGCCCTTTTCTATGCGCAGATCTTTCAGTTTTTTTCCGAAGCAATTATTTTCCATAAAAAAAATTTTAGTCCTTCTTCCTACAAATTGTTGACTTCCTACAAAATGTAGGATATAATAATAGAAAATTTTCCGGAAGGAGGCATACTTTTTATGACGATCGGAGAACTCAAGCGGAAATCGAAAGGGGACATGAAAAACCGCTACGGTTTCGCGATTCTGGCGATGATCCTGCTCAATCTCGTATCGTTCGGGGCGGTCACGGCGGGGCTTTTTATCGGGGTGATCCTCGTGGGAGGCGCGGTCAGGTGCTGTTATACGGCTTTTTATGTGGATATAGCGCGGCGCGAATACCGCGGGGTGGATTCGGTGTACCGCGGGTTTCAGCAGTTCGCGCGGGCGCTCGTCGCCAATATTTACATATTTTTGATCAATCTTGCGGTCGCCTTCGTCTTCGGATTGCTGTTTTTGCTGTTGTTGGCGATCACGCACGCCACGTCCGCTCAGGCGGCAATTATAGCGGTTTTCGTCATAATTGCGATGCTAGTCGCCATGTTTCTCGTCAATATCAAACTTTCGTTTGTCTTTTATGTAATGAATCATCAAACGCAGCTTTCGGGCGCGGAGTGCATCCGCGCGTCGTGGAAACTTTCCAAGGGGATGTTCTGGAAAATCGTACTCTTCAACCTGTCCTTTATCGGCTGGTGGATTCTGGTTCTGGTCACCTTGGGCGGCATGTACTTGTACGTTTCTCCTTATTATGATACGGCGCGGGCAAATTTATATCTCGACGCTGCCGGAGATGTATACGGAGCGGGGAACGAAGTCTCCCGCCCCGCAGAAGCGGCATAATCTTGCGGGTTCGTCCGTCATTTTTCGCGCGGCGCGGGCATACAATAGCGTATGTTCGTTTGGAAAAGGAGCGCGGCAGCCGCGCTCGCCGTCGCGTTGGCGGCGATCTTCGTATTCAGTTTCGGTCTGGCGGGCATCGCCGCGGCGAGTGTGCCTGCGGAAGCCTTCACCGTCGTTTTGGACGCGGGGCACGGAGGGATCGACCCGGGCGTCGTGGGCGGCGCGAGCAAGGTAAAGGAGAGCGAGATCAATCTAAAAATCGTCAAAGAATTGGAAACGCTCTTTGCCGACGCGGGTTTTCGCGTCGTTCTCACCCGCAAAAACGACGGCGGGCTGTACGGCTTGCCGACGAACGGCTACAAGCGGCGGGATATGCAGAAGCGAAAAGAGATCATCGAGGGAGCGCAGCCGAACGCCGTCATCTCCGTACACCAGAACAATTTCCTCTCCGACCGCACGCGGCGGGGCGGGCAGGTATTCTTCAAGCCGAACGACGCGGCGGGCGAGGCGCTCGCGGCGGGCATTCAGACCCGGCTCAACGGCTTGAGCGGGCAGGAGCTTTCCCCGCTCCGCGGCGATTATTTCATGCTCAACTGTACGGAATATCC
Source organism: uncultured Clostridia bacterium (assembly GCA_904373255.1). GTDB lineage: Bacteria > Bacillota > Clostridia > Christensenellales > Borkfalkiaceae > Borkfalkia. The sequence continues at coordinate 3,322 of CAJFFD010000070.1, forward strand.
CTCCGTCATCGTCGAGTGCGGCTTTTTATCGAACGCAGAGGACGAAAAGCTGCTCCTCACCGAGGAATACCGCAAAGAGGTCGCCCTCGCCGTTTTTCGGGGTACGCTCGCATTTTTTGCATAGCCGCGCACTTGCGCATATGTGCCGGGGATTGAAAGACAGGGGCGGGCAAAAAACAGCGAGTTCCGCGCAAATTGCAATCGCTCAAAAAATATTTGTATATGCTTGCGTCACCGCCTTCCGCTTTTTGCGGAGGGCGGCTTTTCGTACAGAAAAACATCTCCGCGCGGAAATGCGGGGATGTTCGCCGTTGTGTGCGCTGCGCGGTTCGTGCGAAGGCATGTTTGCCGCACGGAGCGCGGCGGCGCAGGGGTGTGACGGGCGGCGGGAAATTGTAAGGCGGCGCGGGGTCGGGCGGCACGGCGGCGTTCGCGCGCGGGAGGGCGAATCCGAAAAGGGGGGCGTTCACCACGCAGATATGCGGCAAATCTGCGAAAATCCGCCGCGTTTTATTGAATTTTTCCGCCGCATATGCTATAATATCCCCATGGTTAAATTCAACGACACGATGCCGCGCGAGCGCGCGCGGGGCATGAATGCCGTCGTGCTCGCCTTCGTGGGGGATGCCGTGTGGTCGCTGTATGTGCGCGAGTCGCTCGTGTTCGAGGCGGACTACAAGACGGGCACCCTGCAAAAGCTCGCCTCCGAGCGCGTTTCCGCCAAGGGGCAGGCAAAACTTTTGGAGAAGATCGAGGGCATGCTCACCGAGGAGGAACGCGATATTTTCCGCCGCGGCCGCAACGCGAAAAAGCCGACCAAGAGCAAAAACGCCTCCGTCGCCGAGTACAACATCTCGACGGGCGTGGAGGCGGTCATCGGCTTTTTGTACCTCGTGGGCGACTATGCGCGCATCGAAGAATTGTTATCGGGAGAATTTGCATGAAGGTCGAAGGGCGCAACGCCGTTCTGGAACTTTTGAAAACGGACAAAAATGTCGATAAACTGCTCATGCAGAAGGGCGCGGAGGGGAGCGCGGGCCGCATCTTCGCCATGGCGCGCGAAAAGAATATCCGCGTGCAGTTCGCCGATTCCCGCGCGCTCGATCGGGAGAGCGAAACGGGTCGTCATCAGGGCGTCATCGCCTTCGTTTCCGAATATGAATACGCCGACTTTTCGCAGCTGTGCGCGCCGAAGGATTCGCCCCGCTTTGTCGTCGTGTGCGACGGGGTGGAGGACGTGCATAACCTCGGCAGTATCATCCGCGTCGCCGAATGCGCGGGCGCGGACGGGGTCGTCATTCCCAAAAACAAGAGCGCGCAGGTCACGGGCGCGGTCGTGCGCATCTCCGAGGGCGCGGCGAATCACATCAAAGTCGCGCGCGTTCCCGGCGTCAACTATGCGATCGACGAACTGAAAAAGGCGGGCTATTGGGTGTACGGGCTGGAAGCGGACGGCGAGGACATCTATGCGAGCGATCTGACGGGCGACATCGCGCTCGTCGTGGGCGGGGAGAACAGCGGAATCGGCGCGCTTACCCGCAAAAAGTGCGATAAGATTCTGTCGCTGCCGTTATACGGCAAGGTCAATTCTCTGAATGCGTCGGTGGCTTTGGGCGCGGCGGCGTACGAGGCGGTGAGGCAGCGCCGATGAACGAAATTTCCGACGAAAAGCTCGCCTTTGCGGCGCGCAGCGGCGACAAGGCCGCCGAAGAACAGCTGTTGCAGCGGTATAAAAATTCCGTGCGCGGCGCCGCGCGCAGCTACTTTTTGGAGGGCGGCGAAACGGAGGACTTGGTGCAGGAGGGGATGATCGGGCTGTACAACGCCATCACCGACTTCCGCGAAGGGGGCATGAGCTTCAAAAACTTTGCCTATCTTTGCATCAACCGC
>CAJFFD010000071.1 GCA_904373255.1 uncultured Clostridia bacterium
CGCGCCGCCCGAATACAGGCATCTTTCAGCTCAATCCGCCTTTCCGGACAGCTTTTCCAGCTGTTCCCGGGTCAGGTACACCTTCCGCGCGACGCTGCCCGAAAAAGCGCTGATAAAACCGTTGTCTTCCATCCATTCGATGATTTTCCCCGCTTTCGGATACCCGACGGAAAGCCGGCGCTGTACAATCGAAATCGATATGCTCCCCGTTGCGACCGCATGTTTCAGCGCCGCCAGATAACACGGTTCGGGAATGATGACCCCGTCCAGCCGGATATCCTTCGCGCCCTTCGTTTCCTCCTGCGCTGTTTCGTTTTCCTCGTAACGTACCTCTATTTTTGTGACGCCGGACGGCACGATGACCGTGATCTTCTCCCCGTACCCGCGCACCTCCTCCCCGCAATAAGGGCAGTAACGATCCTCCTCCCGCAGCTGTCTGCGGCAGTTTCTGCAAAATAAAATTTCCATAGCTTTCCTCCCGCCGTGAATTTGTCCGAGAAAGGCAGAAAATCCGACCGCGCATTTCCCGCTCTTTCAGCCGATCCGGGTACTGCGCGCATTATGCGGCGTCGTCCCAGTCATAGGTATGCCAGTTGAACGGCTTGTCCGCGCGGCGGCGACGGCGGTGCGGGCGCTCCTTCTCCTCCTCCAGATATTTTTCTTCGGGATATATATGCGCGCTGATCTCCTCCCAGTAAATCCCCTGTTCCTGTATGTTTTTGCAACGGAAATAAGGGTCGTTCGCATACCGCACCCAGCCTTCCAGATATTCCTCTTCGCTCACACGCGTAACCTGCAAGATCGCGTCGCGATGATCGTGCTTGACGCGCGGGAATTCCCGCACCGCTTTCGCCGCCGCCTTTCCGTCCTCCGCCGCGATATAAAACACCCCGCGGTAATAGAACCGCCTTCCGACATGCCCGCACTTTGCTACCACTTCAAAATAGTTTTTCATTTTTTTCTCCTTTTTCCGCCGCTTCGCGCGGCAAGTTTTTATGACATCATTATAGAGCCCCCTCCCCCGTATGTCAATACCACATAGCTTCCATATATGGTAACTCTTATCTGAATGCCATATAAGTGTTGCCAATAATGGTAACACTATGCCATATTTCAGGGCGAAAAACCCGGCGATTCCTGCCAACGTCCTTGCATTTCTTCTGCGGAGATGGTATACTGTTACCGTAAAAGACCGCATATCCGTGCGGGTGCGGAGGGGAACATATGGATAAAAGGAAGACGATGCGAAGCCGCCCGCTGCTGTTGTGGGAGATTCTCAACAGCGAAACGAATGCGGAGCGCGCGCTCACGACGAAAGAACTTCTCGCCGAATTGGAAAAGCGCGGGGCGCCGTGCGAACGGAGAGCGCTGGAACGGGACATCGACGCGCTCATCGGCATGAATTATCCGATACGGAAAGAGCGCGGGCTTTCGTACCGCTACTATCTCGACGGGCGCAGCTTTGACCGCGGGGAAATCAGCATTTTGCTCGACTGCGTTCAGGCGAGCGCTTTTCTTACGGAAGACCTGACCTGGAAGCTGATGCTGAAAATTGCGGCGCTCGGAGGGGGAGGCAAGGAAGAAATCGACGAACGTGCGGGGAATATATTGCTGAATTCCGTAAACAAGACGACCAACGCCGAAGTGAAAGAGTCGGTATCCGTCATCGAACAGGCAGTCATCGGGCAGAAAAAGATATCCTTCCGCTATTTCGACATGGATCAGAAGGGCGGGCGGGTATACCGGAAAAACGGCGAATTGTATGTTGCTTCTCCGTTAAATAAGACCATAAAGGACGGATTCTATTACCTGCTCGCCAAAACCGATAACCATGAAAACCTTTCCATCTATCGGATCGACCGCATGTCCGGCACGGCGCTGCTCGACGAGCCGTTCGACCCGCTCGAACAGTTCAGCGACCCGTCCGCGCTCGAACAATATAAAAAGCAGATGTTCGGGATGTACGGAGGAAAAGAAGTACGGGTAAAACTGCGCGTACACCGCACCCTCTTAAATATGGTCTGCGACACGTTCGATCTTACCGAAACGCGGCTGACGGCGGAATCTGCCGATTATTACACCTTTACCTGCAGCGTGATCGACAGCCCGATGTTTATTGCCTGGTGTTGTTCCTACGGCGAAAAGCTGCAGGTGGTTGCGCCGCAAAGCTATGTTCAGAAAGTCGCACAGTATGTACAGACCCTTTCGGGGATGTACCCGGGATAAAAACGCCTTCTCGCCCGCCGCCCCGGCAGTCGCCCCTTTGCTCCGCAGGGCGGCGGCAGAAATTTCCGGAACCCGTGTTCCGGCTGCACCTTCATTGTAGCAACAATACTGACATCATTTATGTTGCATTAGTGAAAAATCCGAATAAAAAGACGCCCCCTTTCAGGGACGCCTACATACAGTGCATCCTTTAATCGATTGCGTCATAACTTCCCGAATAACAACAAATGTATGGGAAAATAAGGGTACACCTATGCCGATGTAACCCATACATTGCTATTATTCGGTTATGACGCAACATTATTGTAGCATAAATACGCATAAAAAGTAATCCCTGATATACTTTGCCGGAAATATTTGCATACGAAACCCGCGCACAAAGCGCAAGCTGCGCGGCGGGCATCGAAAGGCATCCGTATGCAACTGTAATTCGGTCTTCCCGGCTTTAACATTTTTCTTTCCGCAAAAGGCGCGACAAAAAAACGCCCCGTCAAGGGGCGTTTTCAGTATCGCATAATACAGTTCAGTTGTTCTTCCCGCAGCAGTTCTTGTACTTCTTGCCGCTGCCGCAGGGGCAGGGATCGTTGCGGCCGGGCGTCTTGTTCGCCTTCGGCATCGGGCGGACGGGGCCGCTGCTCTCCGCGGCGTTGGTGGAAAGCTGCGCCGTATCCACCGCCGGCTTGGGCTGTTCGATGGGCTGCACCATCGGGCGCTGCACTTCGATGCGGACTTTCAAGAGCATGGCGCATCTCATAGCCTTCCTGCTTGTAGGAAATGACGGGGTCTACGTTGCCGTAGGCGCGCAGACCGATGCCCTTGCGCAGCTGATCCATCGCGTCGATCTGATCGATCCAGTTGCGGTCGACGTTCATCAACAGGAAGCGCCGCTCCACGTCGCCGTAGTCGATGCCGAGCTCCTCTTTGACCTCGACGATCTTCTCTTCATACGCCTTTTCCGTCGCCTTGGTGATCTTGTCGATGGCGAAATCGACGTCCCACTTGTTCAGCTTTTCCTGCGTGATGAAGTTGCTGCCCTCGGGGAGCAGGCGGTTTTCCAGAGCGCGGTTGAGCGCGGCGGCATCCCACTTTTCGGGCATCTCGTCGATGTTGACTGCCTCGGAAACGACCTTTCTGACGAAATCGGGGATGAACTTGACGATCTCCTCGTGCATGTTTTCGCCCTTGAGCACCTTCATGCGCTCGGCATACATGACCTCGCGCTGTTTGTTCATCACGTCGTCGTACTGCAATACGTTTTTGCGGATGCCGAAGTTGCGGCCCTCGATGGCGCGCTGGGCGTTTTCGATACCGTGCGAGAGCATCTTCGATTGCAGGCAGGTATCCTCGTCCTTGCTGAAAATGTTGTAGATCTTCTTCATGCGCTCGCCGCCGAACCGCTTGATGAGGTCGTCTTCGAGGGAGATGAAGAATACAGATTCGCCGGGGTCGCCCTGACGTCCGCTTCGGCCGCGGAGCTGGTTGTCGATGCGGCGGGATTCGTGCCGCTCGGTGCCGAGGATGCACAGACCGCCCGCCTTGACGACCTCCTCCTTCTCCTTATCCGTTTCCGCCTTGTACTGCGCATACAGCTCGTCGTACATGGCGCGGTATTTCTTGCGTTCTTCCTCCTCTTCGCCCGAAAGTTCGGCGTAGGAAGTGGCAAGCTCGATCTTGTCGTGCTCGACGCCCTCCTCGCGCATGCGCTTTTTGGCGAGGTATTCGGGGTTGCCGCCGAGCAGAATATCGGTTCCGCGGCCCGCCATGTTCGTGGCGATGGTGACGGCGCCGAAGCGGCCCGCCTGCGCGACGATCTCCGCCTCGCGCTCGTGGTTCTTCGCGTTGAGGATATTGTGTTTGATGCCGTTCTTGCGCAGCATGCGCGCGATCTCTTCCGACTTTTCGACGGTCGCCGTACCGATCAGCACCGGCTGACCCTTTTCGTGCCGCGCCTCGATCTCCTTCAAGAGCGCGCGCTTTTTGCCGTCTGCCGTGGAATACACCGCGTCGGGCATGTCCTTGCGGATGACAGGCTTGTTGGTCGGGATTTCCAGAACGTCGAGAGAGTAGATGGTGCGGAACTCGCCCTCCTCCGTCTTCGCGGTACCCGTCATGCCCGAAAGTTTTTTATACAGGCGGAAGAAATTCTGGAAGGTGATGGTCGCGTACGTCTTGTTTTCGTTGCGCACCTTCACCCCTTCCTTCGCCTCGATCGCCTGGTGCAGACCGTCCGAATAGCGGCGGCCGATCATCAGGCGGCCGGTGAATTCGTCGACGATGATGACTTCGCCGTCGTTGACGATGTAATCCTCGTCGCGGTGGAACAGCTTGTGCGCCTTCAGAGCCTGCTGAATGTGGTGGTTGAGGGAGGCGTTGTTGATGTCGCCCAGGTTGTCGATGTTGAAGAAGCGCTCCGCCTTCGCCGCGCCGCGCTCGGTGATCTGCACGGTGCGCGCCTTGCGGTCGATGACGTAATCCCAATCGCCGTATTTGTCGCCCTTGGCGATGTCGTCGTAGTCGCCGTACTTGGATTCTTCCTCCGGCTCCTCCTCTTCCTCCGCCTGTCTTTTGCGCTTTTTCTTTGTGTCGTCGTCCTCTTCCGCCTTGACGCCCTCGTCCTCGAAGCCGCCGTTGAGGGTGCGGACAAAGCGGTCGACCCGCTCGTACAGCTCGCTCGATTTATCCCCCTTGCCCGAAATGATGAGCGGGGTGCGCGCCTCATCGATGAGGATGGAGTCGACCTCGTCGACGATGGCGAAGGAGAGTTCGCGCTGCACCATCTTTCTGATGTCCGTCTTTAAATTGTCGCGCAGATAATCGAATCCGAGTTCGTTGTTGGTGGCGTAGGTGATGTCGCTGTCGTACGCCTGTTTTTTGGCGGCGTCGTCCATGCCGGGCACGACCACGCCGACGGTGAGGCCGAGGAATTTATGGACTTTGCCCATCCAGTCCGCGTCGCGCCGCGCCAGGTAATCGTTGACGGTGACGATATGCACGCCCTTGCCCGCCAGAGCGTTCAGGTAGGAAGGCAGCGTTGCAACGAGCGTTTTGCCTTCGCCCGTCTTCATTTCGGCGATGCGGCCCTGGTGCAGGGCGATGCCGCCGATGATCTGTACATGATAATGTTTGAGTTTGAGAACGCGCCACGCCGCCTCGCGCACGACCGCGAACGCGTCGTAGAGGATGTCGTCCAGCGTTTCGCCGTTTTTCAGACGATCTTTCAATACGTTCGTCTGCTCGCGCAGCTGCGCATCCGTCATCGGCGCGTACTTCGGTTCGAGCTCCTCGACCTTGCGCGCCATTTTGTCCAGCTTGCGCAGGCTGCGCCTGCCGTCGCTGTTCATTAAATAATTGATCAATCCCATGCCGTAACTCCCCTTTCCCGCCCGAAAAATCCTGCGGTGCGGAAACGTTGTTTATTGCAAGGCGCATTGAACGCCTATATACGCACATTAAATTTATTTTACAATATTTTCCCGAAAATGTAAAAGATTTTTGATTGATTTTTGACAAATCGGCGATATTTTATCTGCTTTTCACCTTTTTTCGCGGTACGGTACGCTCGCCGCCGTCAAAAGATATACCTTTACCGCGCCCGCGCCGAGCAAAGGCCGCGCGGCGGCGTTCGCCGTGGCGCCCGTCGTCAGAACGTCGTCCACGAGCACGACGCGCGTTCCCCTGCACTTTTTGCGCTCCGCAACGTGAAAGCTGCCCTGCAGATTCTTTTCCCGCTCGCGGTAGGAAAGCTGCTTCTGCGCGGGCGTTTCGCGCGTCTTTGTCAGAAGGGAATATTCGGCGGGAACGCCCGTGCGCGCCGAAAGCTCCTTTGCGAGCAGTTCCGCCTGGTTGTAGCCGCGCTTTTTACGCGCCTGCTCCGTCATCGGCACGGGAACGAGGAAGTCCGCGTCGGAAAATTCGGAAAGGAGCAGCGGAGCCATCCGCTCGGCGAACGCCGCCGCGAGAAACCTGCCGCCCGTTTTGAATTGTTTGACGAGCCGCACGATTTCCCCTTCGTAACGGAAGGCGCTCCTCGCCTCGGTATACGCAGGCATATCCGCCTTGCATTCGAGGCAGACGGGATAATCGGCGCCGATGGCTCTGCCGCACTTGGAGCAGACGAACCCCGCGTTGAACGGGAGCGATTGCAGGCAGTTTTCGCAGAAATGCCCGTCGGTAAATAAATCCGCGCCGCAACAGACGCAGGTAAGTTTTTCGCCGAACAGCGCTTTGTAGATTTCCTCCGCCCTCTGCCGCAGCTTTTGTTTATCCATGTTTCTCCTTCCACGCGAGGGCGCGCTGTTCCAGCCCCTTGACGAACGCGTCCTTGCCGTCGCAGTAGCCCTCGATGTCCTCGGGGTATTGTTGCGCGAGCCGCATTTTGAGCTCTCCGTACGCCGCCGCCTCCTGCGGGAAGGCGCGCAGATAGTCGCGCACGGCGAGATGGCGGGCGATGTCGTGCGCGCTCTCCCGCGCAAAGATGTGGATCTGGTGGGTGCGCTCGTCGCCGCCCTTGCGGAAGTACCGCCGCCCCGCGATGCCGAATTCGCCCATGCACTCGTAGCCGAGCGCCTCGAAATCGGCGTTTTTTGTATCGACGAGGCTTAAATCGCGCACGACGGGCAGGATGTCGATGATCGGCTTTGCGGCGAGATTCGGCACCGACGTACTGCCGATATGATGCACGGCGATGCAATTCTCGCCCAATATTTTTTGAATTTTTCCCGCCTCCTCCGCAAACATCTGCGGCCAGCGCGGATCGTATTCGACGACACGAACGTACATATTTTCCCTCCCTACGGCTTGCGGAATCCAAACGCAAAGCCGCCGGAAAAATCGCAGGCGGAGCGCACCGCGCCCCGCCGTTGTTTCGTTAAAATTACTATCCGTCGCCCAAATTATCGCGGCGCGTTTTGCACAGCCGCCGTTAAATCGGCGATATACCTTGCCTGCTGTTTTTGAAGATACAGCCGCACGAACGGCTTTAAGAAAATATTTTTGGCGGTAACGGTTTCGGTAAAGACGACTTCCGTTTCCGCGCCCCTCTCCGCAAAGATACCGACCCAATGCCCATGCATCCTGCCGTTTTCCATATCCAGTTCCAGGCGGCGGCACGGTTCGCTCGCCGTGACGGTGAAAATCGTTTTAGTGCCGTCCTTTGCGTATTCGGCAAAATTCTGTTCGCCGAGCAGTTCTGTTTTTTGCAGGTCGCTCCGCCAGCCGCACCGCTGAAAATCCGTTACGGTATTCCACACGGCAAAAACATGGCAGCGGAACGTCGCCTTTCTGCTGACGGTCGCCATTACAAATATTTTTTCAAAGTTTCCGCCATGTCCGTCTTTTCCCACGGGAAGGCGTCGCGCCCGAAATGCCCGTAGGCAGCCGTCTGCTTGAAGATAGGTTTGCGCAGCCCCAGCTTTTCGATGATCGCCGCGGGGCGGAGATCGAAATTCTCCTCGATGGCGCGGACGATCTTCTCCTCGGGCACCTTATTCGTGCCGTAGGTGTTCACGAACAGCGAAACGGGATTTGCCACGCCGATGGCATAGGCGACCTGCAGTTCGCACTCGTCCGCAAGCCCCGCCGCGACGATGTTCTTGCAGATATAGCGCGCCATGTACGCCGCGCTGCGGTCGACCTTGGTGCAGTCCTTGCCCGAAAAGGCGCCGCCGCCGTGCGCGCACCTGCCGCCGTAGGT
>CAJFFD010000072.1 GCA_904373255.1 uncultured Clostridia bacterium
CTGCATGATCGGTTAAATGCGGACGATGTTCGCCATGACGACGGGGTTCTGCTTGGTCTTTTTGTAGATGAAATTCTTGACCGCCTTTTTGATCGCCGCAGCGTATTCGGTGTTGTCGGTATCCCCCGCGATGTCCACCTGGTCGGCAAGGTTTACGACGATGCGGCGGATCTCTGCGGCATAGTCGGCATTTTCGGGCATGACGAATCCGCGGTTGACGACGGCGGGTTCGCTCAAAAGGTCGCCGCTGCGCTCGGACACGCACGCCGTGATGACGAAGATGCCGTCCTCGGAAAGGTGCTTCCTGTCCTTCATGACGACGCTGTTTTCTCTGTCCTCCAGGCTGCCGCCGTCGACGAGGCGGGAACCGGAGGACACGCTTTCGCCGAACTGCATGCAGTCCTTGGTAAGCTCGACGCAGTTGCCGATGTCCGCGATGAGAATTTTATTTTCGCTCATGCCCATTTCCATGGCGAGCTGCGCGTGGCGCTTCAAGTGCCTGTATTCGCCGTGCACGGGGATAAAGTACTCGGGATTGACGAGCGCGTGCAGGGTTTTCAGCTCCTCCTGGCAGGCGTGACCGGAGACGTGGATCTTTTCGAGGGAGGCATACACGACGTTCGCGCCCTTGCGGTACAGGTTGTTGATGACCTTGTACACCATCTTTTCGTTGCCGGGAATGGGGCTTGCGGAGATGATGATGGTATCGTTCGGGCCAATGGTTACCTTGTTGAACTCGCCGCTCGCCATGCGGGTGAGCGCGCTCATCGGCTCGCCCTGGCTACCCGTGGAAACGATGACGATTTCCCTGTCAAAGTAGTTTTTGATCTTTTCGACGTCGATGAGCACCCCTTCGGGGATGGTCAGTTCGCCGATCTTGGTCGCCGCGTCCACCACGTTGAGCATACTGCGACCCGAGAGCGCGACCTTGCGGCGGTACTTGGCGGCGAGGTCGATGATCTGCTGCAAGCGGTGTACGTTGGAGGCGAACGTAGCCACGATGATGCGCCGGTTCGCGTTTTCGGAGAAGAGATGGTCGAGCGTGGTGCCGACGACCGTTTCGCTCATGGTGTAGCCGGGGCGCTCGACGTTGGTCGACTCGCACAGCAAAAGTTTGACCCCTTCCCTGCCGATCTCCGCAATGCGCGACAAATCGATGGGTTCGCCCGCGACGGGAGTCAAATCGATTTTAAAGTCGCCGCTGTGGAAGATCTTGCCGTTGGGCGTATCGATGCACAGCGCCACCGAACCCGCGATGGAGTGGTTGACGTTGATAAATTCCACCGTAAAGCAGCCGAGCTTGACTTTATCGCCCGGTTTTACGGTGTTCATCTGCACCTTGTTGAGCCGATGCTCGCGCAGCTTGTTGTCGGCGAGAGCCAGCGTGAGTTTGGTGCCGTAGACGGGCATGTTGATCTCTTTGAGAAGGTACGGGATGCCGCCGACGTGGTCTTCATGCCCGTGCGTGATCAAAAGTCCGCGCACCTTGTTCTTGTTGGCGACGAGATAGCTGATGTCGGGAATGACGAGGTCGATGCCGGGCAGCTCCTCGTCGGGGAAGGTGAGACCCGCGTCGATGATGATGATGTCGTTGCCGTACTCGATGGCGGTCATGTTCTTGCCGATTTCGCCGACGCCGCCGAGGAAGATGATCTTTACGGGATTTTTGCTCCTGCCGCCCTTTTTGAATTTCTTCTGTTTGCCCTGCTTGTCCGCATTCGCGCGGTCGTTTCGCTCCTGCGCGGGAACAAATGCCTGCGCGCCGCGGCGGGGATCCGCCGCCCCGCGTACCTGTGCACGCTCCCCCTGATGCTGCTTCGGCTGCGGTTGCTTTTGCGCGGCGTCCTTTGCGTTGCCGAGAAAGAGCGGCATCTCCGCCCTGCGGGGCTTCTGCCCGCCCTTTTCCTGTGTAAATGCCCGGTCGTTCTGTTTTTGCTTCAAAATATACTCCTTTTTTTCGGGGCGCGGCTTCGCGGCGCAAGCGCAAACAGAGGGCTGAACGATTTTCATTCAACCCCCGCTGTTCTGCCGTGCGAACGCACTGCCCGACCCTGTTTTATTGTTCCGTATCCTGCCGATCAATACCGCGGCGCAGCTTCGCCCGAATCCGGACGAATACCGTTCGTTGCGCCGCTTATCGGCGATCTGCCGCGCGCGGAAATTCCGACGCACGGCGAATACCGTACACCCGCCGGGCGTACGGGTCATAAACCCGCAAAGCGCACGCGGCGGACGCGGGAAAATTTCTGTTTTATTTTGCCTTTCCGTCGGCAATCTTTTCGGCGAGTTGATCCGCGATCTCCTTGGAGAGCGAATCGGGATTCTCGTCCGTATGGATACTGCGCCTGACGATGCGGAGGGGTTGCTCCGCCTTGTCTACCTTGTTGTCTTTGGAGGAAACTGCGGGGCGCAGGTTCCGCTTTTTTGCGGGCGCGGCGGGGCGCGACGCGGCGATCTCGTTCAGTTTTGCCCGGATCTCCTCCGTATTCGCCTCCGAAGGCGCTTCGCTCTTTTCCTGCGGCACAGCGGGCGCGGGAGCAGCGGCAAGGCGCGCGATCGCATCCAGGATCGTCTGCGTATCGACGGCTGCTGACGCGGGTGCGCTTTCGTTCGGCAATGCGGGCGTCAGATCGACGAAATAGGAAAGGTTGAAGGACATCAGTTCCTTTTTCAGCTCCGAAAGGTTGGCGACCTTCCCCGCATCGGGAACGCCGTCGCCTACCTCCTCGCGGATCTCGAGGATCTCCTCGAGCGTTTCTTTATCCATCGATTCCAGGTCGGCGTCGCACAAAAGCGTCTGCTTGGCGCGGAGAAGTTTCTGCGCAAGTTCATCGGAAGGAAGCGCGGGGCTTTGCTCGAATTCAAGCACCGCCGCCCTGAAAGCCTCCATTGCCTCCTTGGAATAGGTTACGGGCAGATTATGCGACGCAACGGCATCGGATATAGCCGCGATGGCGTTCGTACCCCATACGTTGACCCGCTCGAGCCGCATCCGAAGGTCGGAGAGCATCGTTTCGCCGCGCAGGGAATTGCCGCTGACGATGTAGCGGTTGGCAAGGTCTTTGACCGCATTCGCCACGATCAGCATGTCGGGAATCGTATCGTAGGAAAGGGTGCGCAGGTAATCGGCGATCAGCCCGTCGAGTTTTTTGAACTCGGGCATCTGTTTGACGCTGACCGCGCCGTTGAGCGTGTTCCTCAACTCGTCGATCTTGCGTCCCATCGAAGTAAGCTCTGCCATGGCGGAATTTTCGCCCTTGGTTTTGGGCGCGTTTTCGCCCGTCATGATGCCGACGATGCGCTCGGCAAGAATATCGTAATCGATGCCGCCCGTAACCACGCGCGAAGCGACTTTATCGGCGATCGCCTCGTAGTCGACGGGCGCGAGCGCGTTCAGCTTTTCGTTCATCGCGCTGATATTGTCGCCCATGGGTTTGAGCGTCTCTTCGAGGGCGGCATTGTCTGCATTTTTAAGCGAATCGATCTTTTCGGCGAGGTCGTCGTAGATCGCCATATCCTGCTTATAGGAGTACTTCATCTCCTGCAAAATATCGTCGCGCATCTTTTCGATGTCGAGCGAAAGACCGGTGTACATGCTTTCGATGGCGAGGGAAGTATCCCCTTTGCGGAAGCTTGCAACGGCGCTGTCCTGCGAGGTAATGGCAATGGAATCGACCTTTTTGGAAAGTTCGCCGATCGCCTTATTGTTCTCCTGCGCCTGCGCAGCGGGAAGCGCCGCCGCGCGCTCTAATGCGCGTTTTTCCTCCTGCAGCCGCTGTTTTTCGGCGCGGTCGCGCTCGGCGCGCTCCGCATTTTTCTGCTCGCTGCGGGCAATTTCGTCGAGAATGGCGCTCTTCTGCTTTTCCAGTTCGGCAACAAACCTGACGACCGTGGAGCGCTTGTAGCCGCCGAATTCGTCGGACGCAGGCTCGCCGCGGCTGGCGCGAAGCGCCGCTATTTCGTCCATCGATGCAAGAATGTCGCGCATTTCCGCCAGGTATTTATCCGTCGCTTTGAGCCTCTCCACGGGAGATAAGCCGTTCAGTTTTTGTTGAATGGATTCAGACATAGTTGCCCCCTTGAAGCCGCAGCCTCGATCGTTTAAAGTACAGCAATATCCTTTTTTTCATTTTACTACATTTTCGGAAAAAAGTAAATACTTTGTCGCATTATTTTTGACAAAGATGGGAACTTTTTATACCGAGGGCGTGAAAAAGGCAAAAAATATTTTTCTTTTCCGTTTCGCGCCTCAAAGACTTGAAAATCCGCGCCGTTTATTATATAATATTAAATAATATTCGGGAATGCTTTATTCCGCATCGTTTTTTTTAGTCTTTTTTACAGATTTCTATATTTTATCATAAGGAGCAAGGTTATGAGAGTTTACAACTTTTCGGCAGGGCCTTCCATGCTTCCCCTCGAGGTACTGGAAGAAGCGCAGAAAGAGCTTCTGGATTTCGCCGGCACCGGCATGAGCGTGTGCGAAATTTCCCACCGCGACAAGGCGTTTTCCGCCATCGTGGAGGAGGCGGAAGCCAACCTGCGCGAACTGATGAACATCCCCGAGGATTACTGCGTGCTCTTCGTACAGGGCGGCGCGAGCCAGCAGTTTGCGGCGGTTCCGCTCAACCTCATGCACACGGGCAAGGCGGACTACATCGTTACGGGCAACTTCTCCAAAAAGGCATGGCAGGAAGGTCAGATCTACGGCGATGCCCGCAAGGTCGCGTCCTCCGAGGATAAAACGTACACTTACATTCCCGACGTGGACAAGATCGCGTTCAACGACGACGCCGACTATGTGCACATCTGCTCCAACAACACCATTTTCGGCACCCGCTACGTCAAATTCCCGAACGTGAAGGCGCCCCTCGTCGCCGACATGAGCTCGGAAATCCTCTCCCGCGAAGTCGACGTTACGAAGTTCGGCGTCATCTATGCGGGCGCGCAGAAGAACGTCGCCCCCGCGGGCGTGACCATCGTCATCGCGCGCAAAGACCTCATCGAAAATCCCCTGCCCGCCTGCCCGACCATGCTCAAATGGAAGATTCAGGCGGAGAACGG
>CAJFFD010000073.1 GCA_904373255.1 uncultured Clostridia bacterium
CTGCACATGGAAGCTTGGATCTACGATGAAAACGGCTGGCCGAGCGGGTTTGTAGGGGGCCGTCTGCTCGAAAACTATCAGTTCCGCGCGCGGTTTTTGTATCCTAAAACCCGCGGATAGTCCGCGGGTTCAAGAGAGGCTTTGCCGATGAACAAAAAAAAGAGCAGAAGAGAATGGAATAAGAAAAAAGCAAAAAAAAGAAGAAAAAGCAAGGATAGAAAAGTAAACAGGAAAGTAAAAAAATAAGGAAAAAAATGAAAGAGGGGCAAAGCCATAGGTGAAGGAAATTAAGCACAAGAAAGGCCCGTTTACGGGTAGCAAGTAACAATCGCATGACTTCTAGGTCGTCATAAGCGCGGCTTGCGCGCTGCTGGTAGTATAGGGCTAACAGCCCGAAAATGAAAAACCACCGGCTTAGCCGGTGGATATTTATTATATGAGCTTGATTATAATTGGTGAATATTATAATATAAAAAAGCCATTTAGACGCTTTTAGACAGAAAAAATTTGTTATTACGGCAATTTTTATAGACGGTTTTCCGAAAGGGAGACTGTAGCATTTTTCACCGTGAATAATATTGATTGCCTGATATAAAAAATGTTCCTTTGTTTTCTTTTTCGGGGAAATGAATAGCGGATTGGTTTTCAGGTTGACGCAGTGGAGGAGATAGTAAAACTGCGAATAGATGAGCAGATTGCAGGGGGTAATTTTTCCTCTTTTGTCTCCCCCTCCATTTAGGAGGAGGGAGAACGCCTGTTCGATCTGTTCGGTACCCTGTAATATAAACAAATTTTTATCCGGGGTGATATTCATGTCCTGCAAGATATTTTCTGCGAATACTCCGTCAAAATTGACCCAGTAATATTCCCATGGGGTTACGGGATCGGGGTAGTAAGTATATTGACACTCCGGGAAAAATACGAAGACCGTATCGGAGGTTACGGCGGTTACATTGTTTTCTGTGCGGATATAGCCTTTGCCGGATTTTACAAAATACAGGGTAAAAAACCTGTGGGCATAATTCCGGGTGTTTTCCACTGCCTTGTCTTTTTTGCAATATTCATGGCCGATATCGATGAGGTTCAGGTCATATTTCTGCGTGTTGTCTACAAAGATATATGTGTAATAGTTTGTTTTGTATGCGCTCTGGTACGATGAATTTTATCGGAAATACAGCGTCCGGTAAAAGCGCGTCGGCGAGATTTGGCGATCGGAAAATGTAAACAACGAAATTCCGCATCGTCGATGACAGAGTGATATGGTTCAAACGAATCTTCCGATTTGCGACGGCAAAACCCCCTTGAAAACAGAGAGTTTTTCAAGGGGGTTTTGCCGTTCGGCAGTTAAAATCTGTTTCATGCGCCGGTTCAATTTTAATGCTGCATGGAGGCGCAAGGGGCGTTGCTTGCAGGGGGTATCGGAAGGGGAGAACCGCTTATCCGGATAAGGTCAGATCAGGTGCGCCCCGCATCGTTGCGGGCGCGGCGGGCGAAAAAGTCCTTTAATCGGTTATACCAGCGTTCACCTGACCGATCCCGTACCCGTTAAAGAAGGGGATTTCCTCAATGGGGATTCCGAGCAGGAACATGGCGTTGGGCATTTCCAACCCGCAGGCGGCAAACAAACCGTTGACCGCCAATCCTACAAACAGGGTAAAGATCAGACCTGCTGAATAAGGGATCAGGTTAAATACGCGGATTTTTACATAGCCGCCTACAAACAGATACAGGCTTCCGATCATCATGACGGAGTGACTGATAAAGCTTTTGAAAATTCCCCAATCCCAGAAATCGGGTTGCGCCAGATAATAGTCGGGGTAGAACAGGGAAATGAGAGCGCCGATCGTACCGGCGTAGGCGGCAAAAGTGGAAATCCACCGAAAAGCAAGACCCTCTTTGTTCCGGATAAGCCCGCTGATCAGGAGCATATACATAGCCAGGTTGCAGAAAAAGATCGGGAACAGAATATTCGCATAGGCTTCCGCATGCCCGAGGATTAAGAATTCTACCCAGACGGAGCTGACGTGTATGACGACGGTGGCGATTCCCGCAGATTTCAGGATCAGAGCCTTGCCGTTCGGGCTGCGCACGCGGGAAAAGAGAAGCAGAAGCCCCACGGTGACGATCGAAGAAATAATGATATAACATATATGGTATACGTCGAAAAGCATGACCGTTTGTCCCTTGTAAAATTTTGTGCAGTATACCACAGATAAAAATATATAGCAACCGAAAACAGGGCAAAAAGTTAATTGCCAAATATAGTTCTTTATGGCCGCAAGGCAACTTTGATTACTCCGCCGCGCCTGTTTTCGAACAGTTCGTATGCCGCATCTGCGTCCTTTAAGGCAAACGTATGCGTCACGAGCGGGGCGGTGTCCAGCTTCCCTTCGGAAATCAGCCGCAGAATTTCGGCACAGTTGCACCCGTCCACGCCGCCCGTCTTAAAGGTCAGGTTTTTTCCGTACATATCGGGCAGGGGAAGAACCTGCGGCCGGTCGTACAAAGCGACGATCGTCACGATCGCGTTCGGGCGCGCGCAGCGCCAGGCGAGGCGGAAGGTCTCCTCCGTTCCCGCAGCCTCGATCACGCGGTCGGCACCCCCGTGTTCGCTGTGCGCAAGCGCAAATGCTTCGATGTTTTCCGGGCGTTCGGCGAGTACGTTCGGGTAGTGTTCCCGCACGAAGCGCAGCCGCGCCTCGTCCTTTTCGCAGACGATCACCCGCTTCGGCGCGCGCAAAAGCACGCATTGCAGGGCGCAGATGCCCGTCGGCCCCGCCCCGATGATCAGCACTGTGTCATCCCGTCCGATCTCAGCGATGCGCGCCGCCCAAAACCCTGTTGCGAGGATGTCTCCGACGAACAGTGCCTGCAGGTCGGTAACGCTGTCGGGTATTTTCGTCAGCCCCGTGTCCGCATAAGGTACGCGCACATATTCCGCCTGCCCGCCGTCGATGCGGCATCCGAGCGCCCAGCCGCCGTTCGGATCGGTGCAGTTGTTTACAAAACCGTTTTTGCAAAAAAAGCAACTTCCGCAAAAGGTCTCCACGTTGACGGCAACGCGGTCGCCTGTGCGCAGATTTTTGATACCGTTTCCCGTTTTTTCGACCACGCCGACCATTTCATGCCCTACGGTAACGCCCGGTACGGCGCGGGGTACGCTGCCGTGTTTGATGTGCAGATCGCTCGTACAGACGGAAGCGAGCGTCACGCGCACGATCGCGTCGCGTTCGCTCTGCAGTTCGGGCAGCGGTTTTTCTTCCAGGGCGAATTGCCCGGGTCTCTTATATACATATGCCAACATAGCGATTCCTCCGCTCCTATTATACCGCACGGCGCGCTGTTTTGCAATCGCTCCGGCGCGATTTTGCCGTATCGGCGGGAGATGTTTGCATTTTATTGAATAAATTAACATTATTGAGCAAAACGTAAAAAATATTTGCATACAGTTGGCATTATCATGCAAATGTGTTATACTGATATTGGTTGCGAAAGCGATACAAATACGATCAGGAGGCCCAAAACATGAAGAAGACAGTTCGAGGCAAGACTTACGATACCGCCGAAATGGCCATTGTAAAGAAGATTGCACATGGTAATTTTGGCGATCCTGCAGGTATGTGGCAGAGAACGGAACATATTTTCTGTACACCAACGGCGGCGAACAATCTCCCTATCCCACCGAAAAGCTTGTGAACCTTACGAAAGCGAAGGCGCAGGCGTGGGAAAAGGAAAATGCATAAGGCAAAAAGTACGGAAGAACAGGGGAACCGCGGGCGGTTCCCTTTTTCTTTTCCGCAGGCGAAGCATCCGGCGGCATTGCGCGGGCCGCGGATCGCCGCTTCCGAATATGGCAACATATTCCGCACGGTATTTTTCCTCCGAACGTTTGCCAAACGCGGGATCACATGGTATAATGTGAGCAAATTCAGAGCGCGGGTCTTTGCCGCCTGCGCGGGGAGTATTTTATGATATATGGAAATATCGCCGAACTTATCGGCAAAACGCCGCTTCTGCGGGCTTCCGGTTTACAAAAAAAATATGGCTGCGGCGCGGAAATCCTCGCCAAACTCGAGTATTTCAATCCCACGGGCAGCGTGAAAGACCGCCCCGCCCTCGCCATTATAGAGCGCCTGGAACGGGAGGGGAAGATTGACAAAAACACCCTGCTCATTGAACCCACGAGCGGCAACACGGGCATCGGGCTTGCCGCCGTGTGTGCCGTCAAGGGTTATAAACTCGTTCTGACCATGCCTTCCACGATGAGCGTGGAGCGGCGCAAGCTGCTCGTTGCATTCGGCGCGAAAATCGTACTGACCGACGGAAAGGCGGGCATGAAGGGAGCCATCGCCGAGGCGGAACGCCTGCATGCAGAAAACAAAAACAGCGTCATCTGCGGTCAGTTTGTCAATCCCGCCAATCCGGAGGCGCATTACCGTACGACAGGCCCTGAACTGTGGGCAGACTGCGAAGGGAAACTGGATTTCCTTGTCGCCGGCGTCGGCACGGGCGGAACGTTTACGGGCTGTGCAAAATTTTTGAAAGAAAAGAACCCGAACCTGAAGGCGGTTGCCGTCGAGCCGGTCAATTCCTCCGTGCTTTCGGGCGGCACTCCCGGTGCGCACGGGCTGCAGGGCATCGGCGCGGGGTTTGTGCCGGAAATCATGGATACATCTCTGATCGACGAGGTGATCTCCGTCGGTGACGAAGAGGCGTTTGCCATGGGCAGGGAAATCGCCAAAACAGACGGTATTTTCGCCGGAATTTCGGCGGGTGCTGCCGTATGCGCCGCCGTCCGGATCGCAAAACGCCCCGAAAATGCGGGTAAGCGCATTGCAGTCATTATTCCCGATACGGGTATGCGTTATCTCTCCACGGCGCTGTTTTCTGAATAACGTATGAAAAAAAGCGATACAAATTTTCGCAACGCGGCGCGGGAAGAATGGCGCAGGAAGGTGAGGGAAGACCGTCTCGCGCGCTTCGAAGCGTCGTGCAAAGCGTTGAACGGGCAGGGGTATGTATGCCGCGATTGTACTCTGCCGCCCCGCCGTGCGGGGATGTTCGGCATCCTCGCGGCGGCGCCGTTTGCGCTCGCCGTTTTTATCGGCGGACTGTTTTTGCCCGGAAAAATATTCCTGATGACGGGAAATTTTTTTGCGGACGCGGCGCTGTTTGTCCTGTTGCTGTTTGTGAGCATTCCCGCGCACGAGGGACTGCATGCCCTCGGCTGGGCGGCGGTGCGCGGCACCTTCCGCGGCATCCGTTTCGGCATGGCGGAGGGCGCGCCGTACTGCGCGTGCGAAGAGCCGCTTCCCCGCGGCAGGTACCTGTTCGGCGTACTTCTGCCGCTTCTTCTTCTCGGGTTGGGGTTGAGTATCGCGGGATTGTGCCTGCGCACGGTGCCCCTGTTCGCGCTGGGCGCGTTCAATATCGCTTGTGCGGGCGGAGATATTATCGTTTCGGCGCGGGCGGTTCTGTCGCCCGGGATTTTACTCGACCACCCCGAGCGGTGCGGGTTTTATCGGTTTTACAAAGACGCGGAATAAAAAAGAAAAAACAGCGGACACGGTCGTCCGCTGTTTATGTTTTGTGCAAATGTCTGCCGTCAGATGACGACGATGTTTTTTTCCTCGAATTTCTCCTTCACCTGCGGGGGGAAGTTGTCGTCGGTTATGAGTACGTCGATGTCCTCGGGGGAAGCAAAGGTGTAGGGCATGATTTTGCCGATTTTGGATGTATCGAGCATCATGTACACCATTTTCGCCCGCGCGAGGATAAACTTCAAAAGATCCGATTCCACCTGCGAGATGCAGGAAAAACCCTGCTCAAAGGAGAATGCGGAAGCGGAAATGATCGCCAGTTCGAAGTTGGAATTTTCCAAAAAGATCTTCGTATAGGGGGAAGCTGTGGAGAGATTCTCCTTGATGAGCGAGCCGCCAACCAAAACCACTTCCGGCTGTTTTTTGTGCGCCAGCTCCTCCGCAACCACGATGCCGTTGGTGAATACATGGCAGGGGCGGTCGGGCATTTCCTTCGCAAGGTAAAGAGCGGTGGTGCCGCCGTCGAGGAACATACTCACGCCCTCGTCCACGAGCGAAACCGCCTTTTTTGCGATCACTTTTTTCGCGTCGGTATTGATGGTCGATTTCTGCGCGTACGCTTCGTTGGAGCGCTTCTGTACCTCCAGAACGGACATTGCGCCGCCCCGCACGCGTATTACTTTGTTTTCCTTTTCCAGTTCCAAAAGATCGCGCCGCAGCGTCATGTCCGATACTTCCGGAAACTGTTCCGAAAGCTCTTCCAGGCTCATTTTACCGTTCTTTTCGATCAAGAGGGCGATCTCTTCGATTCTCGTGCGCTTCGTAATCTTCTCCTCCTTTGCTGTTCCTGCGTTCATATAATAACATATTTAACAATTTTGCGCAACAAAATTACCATTAAATGTGAAAGATTTTCAATTTATTTCAAAAGAAATTTTTCTTGCGCATAAAAAAGCGTTTGAATTTTTGCGCAAAACATGTATAATAGAGATACAGTAATTTTTCGGCAGGAAAAGCAAAAGGAAATGAGCGAAGATTTTATCCAGGATCTCAACGAATATTTCAGCAAAAAGTATGTCAACTTCGACCTGATCAGTTCGATGCCTTCATACGAATCGATCACCATTTCGATGGTGCTGAAAAACCGCAACCGCATCGAGGAAGGGGAATACGCGGCGAACGAAATGCGCAAGATCGCCTACCAGCCCGATCCCGCCAAAATCCTTGCGGAGCTGAAAGAGCGCTACGTCGACAACAATTTTACTTTTTCCGTGCGCGTCGCGCCGCTTAAAGTGCGCCTGAAAGCGCTTTTCCACGCAAAAGATTTGCCCGGGCCGCTGCTGGCGAAGCTTATCCGGAACTACGGCGACGATCCCGAAACGATCTGGGAAAGGCTCGGCGTTTCACAGCGGCTGTGGCAGAAAACGCTGCGCGGCTATTATGTGCCGGAAAAGGTTCTGCTCTTCAAGGTGTTCCTTCTTTTGGGCGTATCCCTGGAAGACAGCATGGCACTCATGAAGCTGTGCGGCGCATATTATGATTTTGAGGACGCGCGCGACGTAGTGGTGCGCTATCTTATAGACTACCGAGTCTTCAACCGCGACATGATCGACAAGGCGTTCGACGAATTCCGTATCCGCAGGATTTTATAAGGCACCCCAAATAATTCTTTGGTTTTATATTTTTAATATTTTATATTTTTAATAATCGACTGCGCGTCCGAAAACCACGCTTTTCGCGGCTGCGCACGAGACCGGTTTCTCGCAATGCCCTGACGGGCATTGCTCGCTTCCGCCTCGGCTCCGCCGCCTTTGTTCACGAAAATCTCGCTCCGCTGCGATTTTCCGTGAGTACAAAGTTTTATATTTGTAATAATTACTCGCGAAGGTGTGCCCCGAAAGGGCGCGCCGCAGAGGCAAACTCCAACGGTTGGCGACAAAGTCGCGTACCGTGGGGCTTTCCTAAAAATCACGAAATTTTCTTTTGTCTGCTCAAAAGAAATTTGTGAGGAGATTTTCTTATGTTTAAACGACTGCGTGCCGACATCGCCGCGGCGAAGCGGAACGACCCCGCCGCGCGCAATAAATTCGAGATCTGGCTCACCTATTCGGGTGTGCATGCTTTATCGTGGCATCGGTTCGCCAACCGGCTGTACCGTATGCACCTTAAGCTGTTGGCGCGCATGGTCAGCCAACTCGCAAAGTTTTTAACGGGCATCGAAATCCACCCCGCCGCGAAGATCGAGGGCGGGGTGTTCATCGATCACGGCATGGGCGTCGTCATCGGAGAAACGGCGGAAGTCAAGAGCGGCGTCGTCATCTACCAGGGCGTAACGCTCGGCGGCACGGGCAAGGAAAAGGGCAAGCGTCACCCGACCATCGAGAAAGACGTGGTCATCAGTTCGGGCGCTAAGGTGCTTGGCGGATTCACGGTAGGGGAAGGCGCTAAAATCGGCGCCGGCGCGGTGGTGTTAAAGGAAGTTCCGCCGCACGCGACGGTCGTGGGCGTCCCTGGTCGGGTCGTGCGCATCAAGGGCGAAAAACCCGATCTGCAGCAGGAAAAGCTCGACCCGAACGCGGAGGAAATCCGCGCGCTCAAATGCCGCGTACATAAGCTCGAGGCTGCGCTCGAGGAGCTTACGGGCAAAAAATTCGAATGTTCGAAGGAAGAATTGTATCCCGTCCCCGCCGACGAGTTTGCCGCAGAAAAGGCGGCGGAACCGGCAAACGCGGAAGGGGTGCAGCGCTTTGACAACGCGGAGAGCGGCGAACCGGAACCGGCGGGCGAGCCGCCCCGGGCAAAGGCAGAATAGCCGCATTCCGCGCAGCGTATCGTTCAAAATCGTACAATATATACAGAGGCATGGTTATGATTACATCCAAGGAATTGAGAAACAAATGGCTCTCCTTCTACGAGAGCAAGGGTCACGTCAATATCGGCGCGGTGTCGCTCATCGGCGACGGCACCACGGGCGTCATGTTCAACGCTTTGCAACGTGCAGGGCTGCGTGCGCACCGTCGACATCGAGTCGGTCGGCGACGCAACGCACTTCACCTTCTTCGAAATGATGGGCAACTGGTCGCTGGGCGACTATTTCAAAAAGGAAAAAACCGCCTGGTCGTTCGAACTTCTCACCGAAGTGTTCGGTCTGGACAAGGATAAAATCTGCTCCACCGTGTTCGCGGGCAACGAATCCGTCCCGCGCGACGACGAAACGGCGCAGCTTTTGCAAAAGCTCGGCATCAAAAAGGAGCATATCTATTATTTGGACAAGTCCAATAACTGGTGGGAGCTGGAGGGTACCGAAGGCACCCCCTGCGGGCCGGACAACGAGTGGTTCTACCCGCTGACGGATAAGGAGTGCGGGCGCGAGCACTGCGACATCAACTGCCCCTGCGGCCGCTACGTCGAAATCGGCAACGACGTGTACATGCAGTATAAAAAGACGAAGGACGGCTACGTTCCTCTGGAAAACAAGAACGTGGACACCGGCTTCGGATTGGATAGAATGCTCGCCTTTCTGAACGGGCTGACGGACGGGTACAAGACCGACCTGTTCAGCGGAGCCATCGCCTATCTGGAAAAAATTTCGGGCAAAAAGTACGACGACGGCGGCGAGGCGCAGAAGGCGATGCGCATCATCGCCGACCACACCCGCACGACGGTCATGCTCATCGGCGACGTGAACGGCATCCTGCCCTCGAACACGGGCGCGGGCTACATCCTGCGCAGGCTGATGCGCCGCGCCATTCGCTACTGCAAGGCGCTCGGCGTCGACAGCCGGGAAATGCTCGGCGTGGCGAAGGTGTTCATCGAGGAGGTATACAACGAGGCGTACCCGCTCCTGCCGCAGAAAGAGGGGTACATTCTGGAGGAGATCGGTCGCGAGATCGACCGCTTCGAATCCACCCTCGAAAAGGGCATGAAGGAGTTCGAAAAGACGATTTCCGGCATCGAGCGCAAAAACGAGTTCATGGCAAAGCAGAACCCCGACTACGTCAGGGAGACGGCGATCGGCGGCAAGGCGGCGTTCAAGCTGTTCGATACCTACGGCTTCCCGCTCGAGCTGACCGTCGAAATGGCTGCCGAGCGCGGCTACACGGTGGACGAGCAGGGGTTCGAGGAAGCCTTTAAAGAACACCGCGAAAAGAGCCACGCCGCCGTCACGGCAGGCGAATTCAAG
>CAJFFD010000074.1 GCA_904373255.1 uncultured Clostridia bacterium
GGGCGGCGGCGTGAACATCGCGGGCGCGGGCGAGGGGATGACGGCGCTCGCCGAAAAGCTGGGCGTGCCCGTCGTCACGACCATCATGGGCAAGGGCGCTCTTCCCACCGACCACCCGCTGTACATCGGCAATATGGGCATGCACGGCAACGTCGCGTCCAACACCGCCGTGTCCGAGTGCGATTTGCTGTTCTCCATCGGCACGCGGTTCAACGACCGCATTACGGGCAAAATCAGCGAGTTTGCCAAAAACGCGAAGATCGTGCATATCGACGTCGACGCCGCGTCCATCTCCCGCAATATCGTGGTGGACGTGCCCATCGTGGCGGATGCGAAGGAAGCCATCGAAAAATTTACCGAAATCGCCGTGCCGCCCAAACACGCGGAGGGCTGGGCGGAACGCTTGCAGGCTCTGCGCGCGGAAAAGCCCATTTCCATGCCGCGCGAGGGGGATCTGACCCCGCAGGACATCATGGAGGGAATCAACGCGCAGTTCCCCGAGGCGATTTTCACGACGGACGTGGGGCAGAATCAGATGTGGGCGACGCAGTTTTTGCAGCTGCGCGGAAAGAGCAAGCTGCTCACCTCGGGCGGTCTGGGTACGATGGGCTACGGTCTGCCCGCCGCCGTCGGCGCGGCTCTGGGGCGGCCGGATCTGCCGGTCGTCAGCATTTCGGGCGACGGCGGGTTCCAGATGAACGAGCAGGAGCTGGCGACGGCCGTATGCCAGGAGCTGCCCATAACCATCTGCATCCTGAATAACTCGTACCTGGGCAACGTGCGGCAGTGGCAGGAGATGTTCTACGGCGGCAGGTATTCCTGCACCTGCCTGAAAAAGCGCAAGGGGTGCGCGGCGTGGTGCTCCAACCCGAACGCGCAATGCCCGCCGTACATTCCCGATTTTGTCAAACTCGCCGAAAGCTACGGCATCGAGGGCATCCGCGTCACAAAGCGCGAGGAGGTGGCGGCGGCGTTTGAACGCGCCAAGGCGAACAAAAAGGCGCCCACGCTCATCGAATTCATCATCGACAGAGAGGCGGACATCCTGCCCATGGTTCCCGGCGGCAACGCGCTCTCGGAAATGGTAACCGAATACAAAAAGGAGGGCAAATAATATGGATACGGCGAAAAAGCGTTGGCTTTCCCTGTACGTCGAAAACGACGTGGGCGTGCTCGCGAAAATTTCGGGGTTGTTTTCGGGCAAGTCGTACAACCTGTTGAGCCTCACCGTCGGCGAAACGGAAGACCCGACCGTGTCGCGCATGACCATCAGCATGGTCGGCGACGACAAGACCTTCGAGCAGGTCAAAAAGCAGCTGAACCGCTCCGTCGAGGTTATCAAGGTGCTCGATTTCACCGATCTGCCCATCCATAAAAAGGAGATTCTGTTCATCAAGCTCCGCGCGCTGAAGCGGGAGGAGATGGAAGACGTGTTCCGCTCCGCGGCGGTGTTCGGCGTTTCGGTTACCGATTACGACCGCAGTTCGCTGATTCTGGAGAGCGTCAAAACGGAGTCGGAAAACGACGACATACTGAAATATTATAAAAAGCATTTTCTCTCCCGTATGGAGGCGGTGCGCGGCGGCGCGGTCGCCGTCGAATCGGTCAGCCGCAGCGACAGGTAAATCAATCAAAACTAAAAAGCGCACTCTATTTGCCGTATGCTTACGGCTTTTGAGGAAAGAGTGAATTTGCGGCATTTTAATAATTACTCGCGCAAGCAAAACCACGTTTTTGCGATAGCGCACCCCTGTTTGCAAATACCTTTGCTTTTGGGAAGAGGGTGAATTTTAATAATCATTCGAAAAAGGCAAAACCACGCTTTTGCTTTTTTCCCCCGATTTGCCGCAAGGCTCATGCGGAAAGAGTGCATTTGCGGCAAATTAATAATTACTCGCGCAAGCAAAACCACGCTTTTGCGCAGCGCAACCCAATTTGCAAATACCTTTGCTTTTGGGAAGAGGGTGAATTTTAATAATCATTCGAAAAAGGCAAAACCACGCTTTTGCCTTTTTCCCCCAATTTGCCGAATGGCTTATGCAGGAAAGGTGAAGCCGCGCGATTTTGTAATATGCGTGCGCTTAAAACATCGCGCGGCGAGGAAAACTCCGAACGCAAAAAGGCGTACCGATTTGGTACGCCTTTTGTGTTGGGGTTTTCCTCAAAATCACGAAATTTTCTTTTGTCAGCTCAAAAGAAAATTTGTGAGTCTTTACACATTGAACCTGAACAGCACCACGTCGCCGTCCTGAATGACGTAGTCCTTGCCCTCCGAGCGGACTTTTCCCTTTTCCTTGGCGGCGTTGTAGCTGCCGCATTCCAGCAGCGTCTGCCAGTCGACGACCTCCGCGCGGATGAATCCCTTTTCAAAGTCGGTGTGGATCTTTCCTGCCGCCTGCGGCGCCTTCGTGCCCTTGGCGATCGTCCAGGCGCGCGTCTCCTTTTCACCCGCCGTGAGGTAGCTGATGAGCCCGAGCAGGGAATAGGACTTGCGGATGAGCCTGTCCAATCCGCTCTCCGTCAAGCCGAGTTCCTCCAAAAACATCTGCGCCTCGTCCGCGGGCAGCTGCGAAAGCTCCTCCTCCGTTTTGGCGCAGATGACGAGCACCTCGCTCCCTTCCTTGGCGGCGAACTCTTCCACCCGCTTTACGAAGGGGAGCTCCGCGTCCGCCTTGCCCATGTCCTTCTCCGCGATGTTCGCCGCGTAGATGACGGGCTTGGAGGTGAGCAGGAATAAATCGCGCATCTGCTCCTTTTCTTCGTCGGAAAGCTCCATGGTGCGCGCGCACTGCTCCTTGGAGAGGTGGTCGTACACCCGCTGCAAAAATTCCGCTTCGACGAGGAATTTTTTGTCGCCCCCCTTTGCGGAGTTCTTCGCGCGGTCGAGGCGGCGCTGCACCGTCTCCATATCCGCGAGAATGAGTTCGAGGTTGATGGTGCCGATGTCGCGCACGGGGTCGACGGTGCTCTCGACGTGCGTGATGTTCTCGTCCTCGAAACAGCGCACGACGTGGACGATGGCGTCCACCTCGCGGATGTGCGAGAGGAATTTATTCCCCAGACCCTCGCCCTTGGATGCGCCCTTCACCAGCCCCGCGATGTCCACGAATTCGATGACGGCGGGGGTGATTTTCTTGCTGTCGTACAGCGCGGCGAGCTTTTGCAGGCGCTCGTCGGGCACGGCGACGACGCCCACGTTGGGTTCGATGGTGCAGAAGGGATAGTTCGCGGCCTCCGCGCCCGCGTGCGTGATCGCGTTGAACAGCGTCGATTTTCCTACATTGGGCAGGCCTACTACGCCTAATTTCATGATATACGTTCCTTTGCTGAATTTTATTTCATACGGTATTATAGTACATTTGCGGGAAAAATCAAAATAAAAGCGGGGGCAAAGCGCAAAAAGTTGTCAAAAACCCGATTTTATGGTACACTTATAGGGAATTTCGAACGGAAAGAGGTCGCTATGGATTTTAAGAGACACATCGCCTCCCGCATCAAGGCGGAGGGGCTTTCGGAAAACGACATTTACGCGATGATCGAACTCCCCCCGAACACGGAAATGGGGGATTTCGCGCTGCCCTGTTTCAGGCTCGCCAAGGCGATGCGCAAGGCGCCCGCGCTTATCGCGCAGCAGATCGCCGCGGATTACCGGACGGACGAAATCGTCGGCGAAGTTTCGGCGGTGAACGGGTACGTCAATTTCAAGATCGACCGCGCGCTGTGGGCGAAGCAGACGCTCGAAGCGGTGCTCTCCGCGCGCGAAAAGTACGGCTCGGGCGAGGACGGAAAGGGGAAGACGGTGTGCATCGACTATTCCTCCGTCAACATCGCCAAGCCCTTCCACATCGGGCATCTCTCGACGACGGTGCTCGGCAGTGCGCTGTATAAGCTGCACAAGTTTTTGGGATACACGCCCGTCGGCATCAACCACCTCGGCGACTACGGCACCCAGTTCGGCAAGCTCATCTCCGCGTACAAGCGCTGGGGCAGCCGCGAGGAGATCGAAAAGGGGGGACTGCGCGCCCTCAACGCGCTGTATGTGCGCTTCCACGAGGAGGCGGAAAAAGACCCTTCCCTCGACGACGAGGCGCGCGCCTTCTTCAAGAAAATCGAGGATAAAGACGAGGAGAGCGTTGCCCTCTTCGAGTGGTTCAAGGAACTCACTTTAAAGGACGTCGGCAGGATTTACGAGCTGTTGGACGTGCATTTCGACAGCTGGGCGGGCGAGAGCTTCTACAACGACAAGATGGAACCCGTCGTGGCGGAACTGCGCGAGAAGGGGCTTTTAAAGGAGAGCGACGGCGCGCAGATCGTCGATCTGGAAGAGTACGGCATGCCGCCCTGCATTATCCTGCGCTCGGACGGCGCCTCCCTGTACGCCACGCGCGACATCGCCGCCGCCATCTACCGCAAGAACACTTACGATTTCTATAAGTGCCTGTACGTCGTGGCGTACCAGCAGAACCTGCATTTCAAGCAGTTCTTCAAGGTTTTGGAACTGATGGGCAAGGAATGGGCGAAGGACTTGGTGCACGTCGCCTACGGCATGGTATCTTTGGAGGACGGCTCCATGTCCACCCGCAAGGGGCGCGTGGTGTATCTGGAGGACGTGATAAACCGCTGCATCGAAAAGGCGCGCGGCATCATCGCCGAAAAGAACCCTTCGCTGGAAAACAAGGACGAAATCGCCAAAACGGTGGGCGTGGGCGCGGTCATCTTCGGCGCGCTGTACAACAATAAAATCAAGGATATCACCTTCTCCTACGACAAGGTGCTCAACTTCGAGGGGGAAACCTCCTGCTATGTGCAGTACACCTGCGCGCGCGCGAACAGCGTGCTCGAAAAGGGGGGCGCGGCGCGCTCTTGCACCGCCGCCGCGGTCTGCCCGCAGGAGTTCGAAATCGTCAAACAGCTCGCGGAATTCCCCGCCATGCTGCGCGACGCGCTGGATAAGTACGAGCCCTTGGCGCAGAAGTTCAATAAATTCTACTTCGATTGCTCCATTCTGAACGCGGACGAAGAGACGCGCGCCTTCCGCCTTTCGCTGACGGAGGCGACGCTCATCGTGCTGAAAAACGCGCTCGGGCTTTTAGGGATCGGCGTGCCGGAGAAGATGTAGAGTAGTTCACGAAAAAAGTTTTAAGCTGATAAAACTTTTTTCCGTGAGTTTGAGGACAACCCCACGGCCCGCGGCTTTTGCCGCTGACCGTCGGAGTTTTCCTCTGCGGTGCGCATTTTGAGGGCACACCATATAATACGCGCACCGCATTCACCTTTCCTGCGAAAGCCGTAGGTATGCGGCAAATTGAGTGCGCTTTTTGAGAAACGCGGTTCTCAAACGCGCATTCGATTATTATAAAATATAAATCCAAAATCTCACGGAAAATCGCAACGCAGCGAGATTTTCGTGAAGAAAGCGGCGGAGCCGAGGCGGAAGCGAGCAATGCCCGACAGGGCTTTGCGACAAACTTGCCTCGTGCGCAGCAGCCAGAGGTTTTCTATGTTAAAAGCGGTCATATTCGATTTGGACGGAACGGTTTTGGATACTCTTCCCGACCTGAACGCCTGCATGAACGCGGCTCTCGCCGATTACGGCTACCCGCCCATCACGCGGGAACAGACGATGTCGTTCGTCGGTCACGGCGGCAGGAACTTCGCGCTCGCCGCGCTGCCGACCGAAAAAAGGGATACCGTTGACGAGTTTTATGCACATTACTGCGATATTCACGTTCACTGCAAAAACGAAAATACCAGGGAATTTGCGGGGGAGGAGGAATGCCTCTTCGCGCTGAAAAGCGCGGGACTGAAACTTGCCGTCGTCACCAATAAGTCGCAGGCGGCGGCGGACGTTTTGGGGAATACTCTCCTCAAAAAGTACGCGTTCGACGCCATCGTCGGCAACCGCGCGGGCGTACCCGTCAAACCCGATCCGACCCTCACCTTGCAGGTGCTTCGCGAATTGGGCGTTTCTCCCGCCGAGGCGGTGTTCGTCGGCGACGGCGACACCGACGTACAGACGGCGAAAAACGCCGGAATGCGTTCGGTCAGCGTGCTGTGGGGGTACCGCTCGGAGGAGCAGCTCGCCGCGGCGGGCGCGCAGGTGTATGCCCGCACGTTCGAAGAACTGAAGAGAATTTTGCTTTCCATGCTCTGACGCGGAGAGCGAAAGCGGCAGCCGGCGGGTGTGCCGTTTTTGTTTTTTGTGCGCCGTATGCTTCGCTTTTTGCATACGTTTCGCGGAAAGGGAGTAATTGGCGGGATTTGGCATGCCCGGCGGCACCGAATTTTCTCCGAAGGATTGACAGAACGCCTTTTGCAGAGTATAATAAAAAAGCAGTATAGTGGAGGAAAGGGGCGCACGGCGTTTGCGCCGGAGTGCGCCCTGCCCATACAGAGATGGATTTCTTTAAAAATATTCGGGAAAAAAACAGGGCGGTCGCTGCGGTCGCCGCCTGGCAGAAAACGATATGGTTCCCTGCCGTATATGCAGTGTTGGGCGTCGTTTCGTGCAGTTTCGGCATGGCGGCGTACATTCCTGTTTATTATATCTTCATGCTCCTTACCGTATTCGCCGCGCTCTTTTGCGAGGATTCGAAGGTGCTGCTCGCGCCGTTGCTCATCTCCTATTTTGCGGTCGGCGGCGACGGTATTCTGAACTACGGTCAGGCGATCACAGACGTATCGCTGTTTTTTGAGCCGGCGGGTCTTGTCAATATGTACATCGTCGGTTCGGTCATGGCTGCGGCAATTCTCTTCCGCCTCATTGCGGACGGAACGATTGCGGCGGTGTTCCGCAGGCGCGGTCTGCTCACCTGGGGATTCCTTGCGCTGGCGGCGGCGATGCTGCTCAACGGCATTTTTTCCGCCGCGTGGGAGCCGCTCGACCTCGCGTGGGGGCTGTTCATGGCGGTCGGGCTTCTGCTTGCCTATTTTATCGTGCCCGCGATGTCCGATAAAACGGAGAACATTGTGGGGTATCTTCTGCGCGTCTGCCTCATCGTCGGTCTGATGATCTGCGCGGAGGAGTGGATCCTCATGGGCAGACTCGCCGCCGACGGGATGCTGCTCGAACTGGACGAGGCGGGCAAATGGACGGGCGGATTCGTGCGCGATTACCAGGTGCTCGGCTGGGGCGTGAGCACATATGCGGCGGGTATGCTCGCCATCCTCATCGCCCCGACGATGGCGCTCGCCTATTCGAACCGCCGCGGCGTCTGGTACTATCTGGCGGCGGTCGTCATGTTCCTGACGATCATCCTGCTCAACGCGCGCACCGCCATGCTCATGGGCGGGATTATCTTGCTCGCGTGCATGATTATCTGCTGTTTCGGCACCAACCGCAAACAGAACCGTATTGTATTTGCCGCCATCGTCGCGGCGGCGCTCGTGTGCGTCGCGGGCATTTGGGCGGTCATGGGGACGAACGATTTCTTCGGATTCATCGCCGAAATGCTCCGCTTCGACCAGGGAGACAACCACCGCTTCGAGCGTTGGGCGAACGGCTGGAAAGATTTCCTTTCCGCGCCCGTCTTCGGCGTCGGGTTCATGGATGGCGCGGCGACCGACCCGTCGATGTACAGCAATATGTACCACAACATCTTCGTGCAGCTTATCGGCGCGCTGGGTGTATTCGGTTTGCTCGCCTTTCTGTTCCACATCATTCAGGTCGCCGTACTTTGCGTGCGGAAATTCCGCTTGGAGCGTTTCCTCGTCCTCTTGGGCGCGGCGGCGGTCATCCTCACGAGCCTTCTGGATAATTTCTTCTTCTTTTTCAGCGTGCAGCTGTTCTACGGCGCATTCCTCGCCGCGGCGGAACTCATGCTCGAAAAGACCCGCCGCGAACTGTTGGATTCGCACAAGCGCACCGTAACGCCCGATCGCAAGCCGCGCATAGTTTTCACCTTTATCGAGGCGGGCATGGGGCATATCATCCCCGAGCGCGCCGTCGCCGACGCATTGGAGCAAAAGTACGGCGATAAAGTGGAGGTCGTGCGCTCCTATTTCTACCGCGAAACGGGCAACGAGGAGCTGAAAAAATTCGAGCAGACGCTCGTAAAACCCGTCGAAGTGCAGAGCCGCAGCAAATTCTACGGCAAGCTGTGCATGTTCGGGCTGTGGCTGTTCGGCGATACCATCTCGCACGAATTCGTCATGCGCATGCGCGGGCCGAAATCGGTGCGCCCCGCGCTCGAGCACATGCGGGAACTGGACGCGGACGTCGTGTTCGCAACGCACTGGGCGGCGACCTATTACATCGGCAAGATGAAGAAGGACAGGCCGTACTCCGTGCTGTACTGCCCCGACCTGTATTCCAACGGCATGTTCAATATGGACTGCAACGATTTCCTCATCAGTACCGAGGAGGGGCTTGCGGAAGCCAACCGCGAGCGCATGTACGGCGGAGGCAACGCTTCGCTCGTTACATATCCCATCCGCAACGAGGCGTTCGCGCTCGAGGGCAAGCGGAGCGAATGGCGGCGGGAGCTGAACATTCCCGAGGATCGTTTCACCGTCGTACTGTCCGACGGCGGCTACGGCATGGCAAAGCTGGAGGCGACCGTCACCGAGCTCGTCAAACATAAGGCGGAAATCACCATCTTCGCCGTCTGCGGCAAGAATGCCGAAGGGGCGGAGCGGCTGAAAAAGCTGAAATGCGCCGAAGGCATCGACCTGCGCGTGTTCGGGTTCACCGACAAGATGCTCGAATTTTTGTGCGCCGCCGACCTGTACGTCGGCAAAAGCGGCGCCAATTCCATTGCCGAACCCACCTTCTTCGGTCTGCCCGTCATCCTCACCAAGTGCATCACGCCCATCGAAGTGGGCACGAAAAAATACTTCAAGGACATCATCGGCAACGCCCTCTTCATCCGTTCGCCGAAAAAGGCGGCGGAGAAGATCGCTTATTTTGCGACCCATCGCGCCGAGCTGAAAACACTCGCCGAAAACACCAAAAAGCGCCGCGCCGCCTACGGCGCCGAGCAGATCGCCGACCTCCTGTACGAGCGCGCGGTGCATGCGTGCGCGGCTTCTGCCGCGGCGGACGGCGGAACGGAGGGGAAAACGGGTGAGGTGTCGGAACAGCTCGCCGCGGAGGCAGCCGTCGCGGACGGCGTTGCGGCGCAGGAAGATAAAAACTGACAGTTGCAGGACGGCAGTTCCTATGTAACGAGCCGCGGGGCGTTCGCGCTCCCCGCGGCGCTTGCATTTTTCGGGTTTTTCCCGCAAACGGCGGAATTTTTTTATTCAGGCGGTCGATTCTGCTTTTCACGGCGCGAAAAATACGATATAATATTAGGGTAAAACAGGGTCTTCGGGCCGCACCGTGCGGGGAGCGCTTCCGCACAGATTTTTGTAATTTATTTTTGCGAGGGAATTTCAATGTTAACTTCGATCGTCGGCATCAACTGGGGTGACGAAGGAAAGGGCAGGATGGTCGACCTCCTTTCCAAGGACTACGACATCGTCTGCCGCTACCAGGGCGGCAACAACGCGGGCCACACCGTCATCAACGAGCGGGGCAAATTCATCCTGAACCTGCTCCCTTCGGGCATTCTGCGCGAGGGGGTCGTGTGCGTCATGGGCCCCGGCATGGTCATCGACATCAAGCACCTCGCGGGCGAAATGGCTCGCCTGCGCGAGGCGGGCATATCGATCACGCCCGATAACCTCAAAATTTCCGACCGCGCCGTCATCACCATGCCCTATCACGTGCAGCAGGATTGCCTGGAAGAGGCGCGCCTTGCCGATAAAAAATTCGGCTCCACCAAGCGCGGCATCGCCTTCGTGTACGCCGATAAGTACATGAAAAAGGCGTTCCGCATGGGCGAACTTTTGAACCTC
>CAJFFD010000075.1 GCA_904373255.1 uncultured Clostridia bacterium
CATGGAGGAGGCGAACGAGCTGCTGCACCGCGTGAAGGAGGGCGGCACGCTGCCCATGTTCACGAGCTGCTCGCCCGGCTGGATCCGCTACGTCGAGTACTACTACCCCGAACTCATCCCCAACCTGTCCTCCTGCAAGTCGCCCATGCAGATGTTCGGCGCGACGGTCAAGACCTATTGGGCGCAGAAGGAGGGGATCGATCCGAAAAATATCTACGTCGTCGGCGTCATGCCCTGCACGGCGAAGAAGTTCGAAAAGACGCGCGAGAACGAGAGCGCGAGCGGCTACCCCGACATCGACGCGGTTCTCACCACCCGCGAGCTTGCCAAGATGATCAAGACCTCGGGCATCCTCTACAACGAGTTGCCCGACGGCACGTTCGACAATCCGCTCGGCGAATTTACGGGCGCGGGCGTCATCTTCGGCGCGACGGGCGGCGTCATGGAGGCGGCGCTTCGCACCGCGGCGGAAAAGCTTACGGGCAAGCCGCTGGATAACATCGACTTCAAGCAGGTGCGCGGCATCAAGGGCATCAAGGAAGCGGAGTACGATTTGAACGGCGTCAAGGTCAAGGTCGCGGTCGCTTCGGGTCTCACCAACGCCAAACAGCTGTGCGAGAAGATCAAGAAGGGCGAGTGCGACTACACGTTCGTGGAGGTCATGTGCTGCCCGGGCGGCTGCGTCAACGGCGGCGGTCAGCCTATCCAGAGCGCGTACACCCGCAGGCAGGTAGACCTGCGCTCCAAGCGCGCCAAGGCGCTCTACGACGAGGATAAGAACGCGAAAATCCGCAAGAGCCACGAAAACGAGGGCGTACAGCGGCTGTACAAGGAATTCTTCGGCGAGCCGGGTTCGCACAAGGCGCACGAGATTCTGCATACCTCGTACGTCGACAGGAAGCATAAATAAAAAAACAGTCCGATCCCCGCGAAGGGGTCGAACCGGAGGCAAGCGGCGGGCAGCTTCGGCTGCCCGCCCGTTCGGTTTTCAGAAAAAACGGAGCGGAGGTCATCGCAATGCGCGAAAACATCGGTTTTAAAAGCTACGGCGGCGTTTGGTATATGCTATTTCTCTTTGCGGTATTCGGCGGACTGGGCATTTGGATGCTTGTCGCCGAGCGCTGGTCGATCGGGTTTCTGGCGTTCGGCATTGCGTTCGCCGCGATCGGCGCCGTATGTGCCGCCGTCGCACTGTGGTGGCTGTTCCGCCCGCGCGTGCTTATCCGGGCGGATGAGCATAACCTCTATGTCTGGCGCAGGAGGGGCGTTCTCACCGTACCCTTTGCGGAGATCGTGCAAGTGTCTTCGCGCACGGCAAAGCGTTCGCCGGCACACCAGGGTACGCTGTACATTGAACAGGTCGGCGGAAGACGCGTCACAATAAGCGGTTTGAAAGAGCCTGCCGCCGTCCGCCAATATATCGCGCAGCTTCTCGAAGAGAATGCAGGGCAAGGAGAATAAAATTTTATTCGGATTTTGAAAAAACAGGCATGCATATGCCTGTTTTCTGTGTTATAATGGAAGAAAAACTGTGGGCGGTGCATAGGATGGTGTATCTCGAAAAATTCGTATTCCCCGGCGGCGAGCAGGAATACGCGATCGCGCGAAAGCGCATGACGGAAAACGGCGGGGCGTTCGGCTATCTCGACAACGGGTACCCGTGCGGTCTGTTCCCGCAGAGGGGGCTTTCCGAGCTCGATTTCGAGCCGGTCACCATCGTCTACGGCGGCAACGGCAGCGGCAAGAGCACGATTCTGAACATCGTTGCGGAAAAATTGGGTCTGAAGCGGCTCGCGCCCCGCAACGGCGGGGAGCTGTTTGCGCCCTATTGCGCCGCCTGCGAGTACCGCACGGGGTACGGCGACGAGGGCGAGCCGCTCACAATCCCCGCAGGCAGCCGCATCGTTATGAGCGACGATATCTTCGAGTACATGCTCGCCGCGCGCACGCGCAACGAGGAGATCGCCGAGGATACGAAGCGGGGGAAGGAGGACTACGCTTCGCTCAAATACGGCGAAAGCATCCGCTTTTCGGGCTGGGAGAATTACGAAAATTTCCGCCTGCAGGTGCTGGCGCGCACCAAGTCGCTCTCCCGCCGCAAGTTTTTGCAGAAACTGGCGGGCAAGGAAGTGCGCCTGCGCAGCAACGGCGAAACGGCTCTGGATTTCTTCGCCGAAATGCTGCAAAACGACACGCTGTACCTTTTGGACGAGCCGGAAAACAGTCTCTCGCCAAAAATGCAGCTGAAATTGAAGGCGCTCATCGAAGAGAAGGCGCGCTACTGCGGCTGCCGGTTTTTGATAGCGACGCATTCGCCCTTTCTGCTCGCCTTGGAGCGCGCCAAAATTTACGACCTCGACAGCTCGCCCGTTACCTTAAAAAAGTGGTGGGAGCTGGAAAACACGCGGGCGTTTTTCGAATTTTTTTACGCCAACCGAAACCTGTTCGGCAAGGAATAGGGCGCGGCAGCATCGTATTGCCTGCGCCGGGTCTGCGCCGCTGGCGGGGTATATCCGCGCATGTCATCGTTTTTGCCGGATCGCTTTTGCCGGACGCTTTTGCCGGAATTATGTATTTGCGGGCAAATGTTGACAGATTTGCCCGCATCGTGTATAATGGAAACAGAACGAGCCGCGCCTTTCGCCGCTATGTAAGCGCGGTAGCCGTTTTAAAATAAAAGGGGAGAATTGAAATGAGTTATTGCATGCGCTGCGGCAAGCAGACGGATAATGAAGATTTTGTCTGCGACGAATGCCGCCGCAAAGAGGACGCTGTTTCCGGTGCGGCGGGGCAGGATGCCCCCGCACAGGCGTCGGACGGCGGCGCTGATGCTGCCGCGAACGGTAGGCAGGGAGCAGAGTTTCAATCTGCCGCGGATAATCGCCCGCAGGCGGGCTGGCAGCCGCGTGCGGCGGCGGGGCAGCCATATTATAACAGTCCGTACGGCAGCGTTCCAAACACGCCGTGGGCGGCGCCGTATGTGCCGCCGGAACCGATCGCCCCGGCTGACCGTTCACAGCTGCCGCTGAATAAGTGCGGGCTTATCGGCATGATTTTTTCGCTGGCGGCGGTTGTCAGCTTTTTGGCGATGATCATTGTGCTGTTTGCACTTTTTGCGCAGAACCCGCAATGGCTGGATAATCCTTATTATCAACCCACAACGGAGGAAATGGCTACCGTTATGATGAGCATAATCCTGCCGCTGATTTTTACGCCCGCCTTCTCGGTTACCGGGGTCGTGCTTTCGTCGGCGGGTATTGCGATGCGCAAGCGTTTCCGCGCGGTCGGGTTTGCAATCGCGGGACTGACGGTCGGCATTGTCATGCTCCTCGTGTTTCTTTCTCTGTTCAGTGCGTAATGGTATGAAAAGGGGCGCTATGAAAAGGTGTACTTTTTGCGGCGGGATGCTGCAGGACGATTATAAAATCTGTCCGTACTGCGGTTCGGGTGCAGAAAATGCGGTGCCTGTTCAGCAGGCGGGTGAGGGGAATGCCCCTGCGGGCAATTATCCGTATCAGCCGCCCGTATGCGTGCCGCAGAATATGCAGCCGTATGTTCAGCCGCCCGCCCCTGTGCCGCTGAAGCCGTCGAACGGGGTCGGGGTTGCCGGCATGGTAATCGGCATTATCGCCTATGTGTTTTGCGCTGTTCCCGTATTCGGGTTTGTTTTGAGCCTGATCGGTGTTATTTTGTCGGGAACGGGTTTGAGCAGAATGGCGCATTGCCGTCTGAACGGTTGTGCCATTGCCGGTATCATCCTCAGTATTTTCGCGCTGATGATTTCGCTCATCGTTACGATCGCGCTTTTGACGGCGCTCGGCATGTCGGGCGCATAGCGGTACGTTTTTCTCGTCCGTTAGGGAAAAACGGCAGATTTTCGGTAAAAAATGCGCAAAGCGGAGCGGGGAATTTTCCCTGCTCCGCTTCTTTTCTTCCGATCGTTCAGCTTTCAAAATACACGCGGATGTCGCCCAAATTCGTCGAAAGGGTCAGTTTTCTGCTCCCGCCCGACGAAGCGGATACATTCGAACTGCCCATCCCCGTCGAAATCAAAACGGTGTAGTCGCTCTGCGCGCCCGCAAAGGCGCTGCCTTCCGCTTCGATGCTGCCGAGCTCGGTCGTCATTGCAATTTCCTGCGCGTCGATCATTCCGTCGTGCATGGCAATGTCGCCCGCCGAAGCGGAGACGGTCAGCATTTTCGCCGTTATATCGCCGAGCAGTTCGATGGCTCCGTTGTTCGTTTTTGCGGTCAACGAATCTGCCGCCGCAATATCCGTCAGCCTCAGGCTGCCGTTCGAGGAACGCGCTTCAAGGCTGTCGGCGGAAATGTTTTCCGCCCGCATGCTGCCGTTTGAGGTGCGCAGGGTCAGATCTCCCGCCGCCGAAACGCCGGAAACATTGACGGAGCCGTTGTCCGTTTGGAAAGCTGCATCCTCCGCAACCGTCAGTGTGCCGCTCACAGAAATACTGCCGTTATTCGAATGCAGGTCGAGGGAGGGGAGCGCTTCGCCGTCGGCATTCAAAGAAACGCTGCCGTTTTGTGTGTACAGGTCGAGCGCAATGTTCTGCCCCGCGGGGAGCACGACGCGCACGGCGGGAGAGTTGCCCAAACTCCATTGAAAGAGATTCTTTTCCCAATCGACGTGTTCGATGACCGCCAGGGTGCCGCCTTCTTCGGAAATTTCGATCTGCGCGCTTTCCTCGCCGCGCTCGTTTAGTCGCACGGGATAGTCGATGTGCACGTTTTCCGCCGTTTCGGAGTATTCGACGGAGATGGAGGCGTCGGAATACTCGATGTGCACCGAGGTCACGCCGCCCTCCGCGTCGTACGATTTTTGGGTATAGCGCACGGTGTTGAGGATGGAGAAATCCCAGCCGCCCGCCGTCATGCCGCCGACGAATACGGCAACCCCCGCCACGAGCAGGATCAAACCGAGTATGACAAAAATTTTA
>CAJFFD010000076.1 GCA_904373255.1 uncultured Clostridia bacterium
GTTTCAGCGCATCTTTTAATGAAATCTTACCTTCTCCCTCGCCAAACTCGACATCAACTACGATATGACTGTCAGGCTTTTTTTTGGAAAGCAGTACCAATGTCTCCACCTTAGTCGTTTGCCGCTATATATCCAAATTGTTGCTCAGATGTCGATAGTTCAAATCCTGTTTTCTTAATAATTCACAAAAAAGCAGCCCTAAAATATTATCTTTGCTTCACTTTTCATAAATGCTCGTTTTCGGCGCTTAAATAGCAAAAAACCACGAAAAACGTATTGTTTTCATGGTTTTTTTGTCTTGCAGCCTTTTCGTCTGCAATCATAATCCATATAGTGGGAGTTGAACTGCCACTTTTAACGATCTTACTATTTACCACCTTCCCCAAAACTATTCACCTTACCTAATTACAGGAGCACAGCAGAAAACAAAAGTGCCATTTTGCGTTTCCACAAATTGAAACCTTACTACACTAAAAAACGATCGTAATAACGTTGTTAATGAGTTTTACAGGCGGCAAGTCATTTGTGTAGCGCTTTAACCCGCAGCACGCAAGCAACTCTTGCCAGCATTTGATTTTGTTATAGCGCATGATCACTTCCGCACAGCAAATTTGTTTGCTCCGTTTTTGATTGAACTCCTCTTCCGTAAACGGTTTGATCCGTTCATATTCTTTTGCAAAATCATGCAGAGAACTTTGTTTGTACGTCCTGCCCCGCGCCCTTTCCTTTTGCATCAACACAGGGCAATGCAACTCGATCCAGGCATTGCGGCGCATTTTATAGCGATACCTATATATGTCTATAAAAGGCAGATAATTTTCTTTTTGATAATCTTCCTTCCTCGGCAAATATCCGTGAGAATCGAAAAACGTTTCCAATCCGTCGCTGATATTCTTCTCGTTCCATTTTGTCAGCGGATATTCTGACAGAATATCGCGGAGCTTCCCAGCGGTTTCATCGTCCTCTGCCGCAACTTCGATAGCCGTTTCCAACGCCTGCCGAATCGTGACGGACGGCTTATAATATGTAGGGAAGTTCCGCTCCATCCATTCGTGTGCAGTCATCTTGAACAGATACGGAAAGAGCGCGTGCGCGGGCATTCCGTCTTTCACCTTGAAATCTGTAACTGAGGGCAATCTTCCGTGATCGCTCATAAATTGCTCCACACAGTCGCGGACTGTTCCTTCGCTCCACTTCACGAAAGGCATTGCGTCTGCTATTTCAGTGAGCTTTGCGACAAGATCCTCATTTTGCCCTTTCTGAGCCCGAATTTTCAAAATCGCCTTGAAAATTGCCTGTTTTCGCGTCATAAATACCCCTTTTCGGGTATTTCGACGTCCTAACGTCTTCGGCACGCCGTAGGTGGAAAAGCGCACGCCGAGGTTGGGGTCGAAGCCGTCGATCGCCTTCAACAGCCCGATACAGCCCGCCTGAAACACGTCGTCCGCATTGGCGTTCTTCGCCCAGAACCGCTTGACGAGCGAAAGCACCAGCCGCATGTTCCCGACCACGAATTTTTCGCGAGCCTGTTCGTCGCCCTCCTTCAGCCGCCGCATCAGTTCGTCGCTCTCTTCGGCGGACAGGAGGGGCAGCCCCGCCGTATCCACGCCGCAAATTTCGACTTTCTGCAACATATCTTTCACCTCCGCACGGGCGTCGCCCGTACAGGGGAGTATGCTCAACTTTTTTATTTTTATACGCGGACTGTTCCGCTTCCGCAAAACAGCGGCACAACCCCTATCCGGCTTGAAAACAGGCTGCGATCTGCTTGTCCATCAGTGCGGGGATATCCCCGCCGCCCTGCCACGCTTTTACCCATTCGACCGTCATTTCCACCGCTTCGGCGATATTCCAACGCGGATTCCAGCCCAAAACACGCTTGATCTTCGCGTTGTCCAGCCGCAGCTCCTCCGCCTCGCGCGGGGCGTTCTCTTCCCCTTCCGAGATCCAACGCAGACCGCCCCACTTTTCGCAGAACAGGGAAACCAATTCGCCCGTCGAGGTACACTCGTCCGGGCCGACATTGTATTCGCCTGCAAATTCCGCATTCTCCCACTGCTTTTGCGCGACGAGAAGGTAAGCGGACAGCGACTCGAGCACATGCTGATACGGCCGCACCGAACGGGGATTGCGCACGCAGACGGGTTCCCCCGCGAGCGCCGCGCGGACGCAGTCGGGTAAAATACGATCGGGCGCAAAATCGCCCCCGCCGACGGCGTTGCCGCTCCGCACCGACGAGATGCGCGTTTCCCCGCCCGCAAAAAAACTCTGCGCATAGCACCGCGCGATGAGGTCGGAACAGGATTTGGAATTGGAATACGGATCCGCACCGCCGAGCGCGTCCTCCTCCGCATACCCGCGCGCGGCTTCCTCATGCGCGCCGCTCATGCGGGAGATGGGCGCATCCGCGCCGCCGTCACCGCGGCACATGCCGTCCATACTTCTGCATTCTCGGTACACCTTGTCCGTCGTGACATTTACAAAGCTGCGCACGCCGCCGAATTTGCGGGCGCATTCGAGGAGATTCACCGTGCCCATAACGTTCGTCTGGTAGGTATAGGCGGGGTCGGCATACCCCGCGCGGACGATCGGCTGCGCCGCGAGGTGAAAAACGATCTGCGGCTCCGCCTCGCGAAACGCCCGCTCCGGCGCAGCGGCATCGCGTATATCGCCGAACACAGAGCATACATTCCCCTCTATGCCCGCGAGCGGATATAAGGACGGCTGTGCGGGCGGAAGTGCGCAGCCGTACACCTCGGCGCCCGCGCCGAGCAGGATGCGGCACAGCCAGCTCCCCTTGAACCCCGTATGCCCCGTGACAAGCACGCGCTTTCCTCTATAAAACGATAAATCCGTCCTGCCCATCGCAAAATCCTCCGCCTGCCCGCGCCGCACGCACAACCGCATGCCGCGCCGGAAAAATTTTTCTCTACCATTATAACAGAACGGGGAATGCGCTGTCAATATACCGCCGGAAACGGCTCCCCTTTCCGCTTCGGTTTTTTCCGTTTTTTTCGCAAATACTGTTGACATATTCCTTCACAAAGGATATACTGTTATTGAACATTTGAAAAAACGTTCAAATATTGCGGAGGGAAAGGACATGGAGCAAAACACGGAAAAGCGAGAAAACGAAACGGAGCGCATCCGCCGCGCCCTGCCCGACGACGATACCCTCTACGATCTTGCCGACCTGTTCAAAATGTTCGGCGATTCGACCCGCGCGAAAATATTGAGCTGCCTGCAGATACGCGACCTGTACGTCGGCGAGCTCGCGGAGGTGCTCGGCATGAGCGTTTCCGCCGTTTCTCACCAGCTCCGCGTGCTGCGCGGCGCCAAGCTCGTAAAGGGAACCAAGGAAGGAAAAGAGGTCAAATATTCCCTCGACGACGACCACGTTACCAAAATCATGGAATACGGGCTCACCCACATCAATGAAGGCAAATGACCCGGAAACGGAATACCGTTTCCGCTTTTTGCGGACAATTATTTGAACATTTGTTCAATAGTATAATCATTCAACAAAAATAACGCCGCGTCGCGGCGGAAAAGCAAAAAAATAATTCGGAGGGATTCGATATGAAAAAAGTATACAAACTGCAGGATTTGGACTGCGCGAACTGCGCGGCGAAGATGGAGCGGGCGATCAACAAGATCGACGGCGTGGAGGCGGCGAGCGTGAATTTTCTGACCCAACGGCTCGCCATCGAGGCGGACGAAAGCCGCTTTGAGGAGATCATGGACGAGGTTGCAAAGGCTTGCCGCAAGGTCGAGCCTGAATGCAAGATCCTGCGCTGAAAAACTGCGTGCAATGCCCTGCCCTCTGCAAAGGTGCGCATCCGCGCATACTGCACAGGCGAACGCCGTAGAATTTGCCCGAATGCAAGTTTCCGCGGCATATATTTATAATATAAACAGAGAAAATATAAATCACCATGGAAAACGCAAAATTGAGCAAAAAAGAAAAGAAGAATCTGCTGCGCATCCTCATTGCGCTGGTTCTGTTCGCCGCTGTCTTTATCGCGGATAAGATCGTCTACCTCGGCGGGGTATTCGAAAGCCCCGCGGCGTGGGTGTTCCCCTTCTGCCTGTACCTCGCCGTGTACCTCATCATCGGGTACGACGTGCTTTGGCGGGCGATACGGAACATCGCGCACGGGCAGGTGTTGGATGAAAACTTTCTGATGTGCCTCGCCACGCTGGGCGCCTTCGCCCTCGCCATCTACCGCGGCGTGACCATGCCCGACAACATCGAGGGATTCGACGAGGCGTGCGCCGTGCTGCTGTTCTACCA
Source organism: uncultured Clostridia bacterium (assembly GCA_904373255.1). Taxonomy (GTDB): domain Bacteria; phylum Bacillota; class Clostridia; order Christensenellales; family Borkfalkiaceae; genus Borkfalkia. The sequence goes on from CAJFFD010000076.1 coordinate 4,295, forward strand.
GGTCGGCGAATTTTTTCAGGAATACGCCACGGGCAAATCGCGCAAGTCCATCTCCGCGCTCATGGACATCCGCCCCGATTATGCGAACGTAAAGCGCGGAAACGGCACGGAGCGGGTCGATCCCGAAGATGTGAAGGTGGGCGAGGTCATCGTCGTCAACCCCGGCGAAAGGGTGCCGCTGGACGGCGTCGTCGTCAAGGGAACTTCGGCACTGGACACGAAGGCTCTGACGGGCGAATCGCTTCCGCGCGACATTGCGTGCGGCGATGAGATCGTGAGCGGGAGCGTAAACCTCACGTCGCAGCTGGAAGTGCAGGTGACGAAGGAGTTTTACGATTCCACCGTTTCGAAAATTCTGGAACTGGTGGAAAACGCCTCCGAACAGAAGTCGAAGGCGGAGAACTTCATCACCAAGTTCGCAAAATATTACACCCCGATCGTCGTCGGCGTGGCGGTGCTGCTCGCCGTGGTGCCGGGGATCATCACCGCAGACTGGTCGACGTGGATTTACCGCGCACTCAGCTTCTGGTCATCTCCATCCCCCTCTCCTTCTTTGCGGGGATCGGCGCGGCGTCGCGCTACGGTATCCTCGTAAAAGGCTCCAACTACCTCGAAAAATTCAACCAGGCGAATATTTTCGTGTTCGACAAGACGGGTACGCTGACCAAGGGCAGCTTTGCAGTTACGAAGATAACCCCCGCGGACGGCGCAAGCGAGGAGGAAGTCCTGCGGCTCGCCGCCATCGCCGAACAAAATTCAAGCCACCCCATCGCAAAATCCGTCGTAGCGCGGTACGGCAAACCGACCGAGGGCGGCTACACGCTGACCAATATCGCAGGCGAGGGCGTTTCCGCGACGGACGGGCGGACAGTCATCCTCTGCGGAAATGCGAAACTGATGGAGGAAAACGACATCTCCTATACCGAGGAAACGGGTAAAATTTATCGGCTCCGTCCTCATTGCGGATGAGATCAAGCCCGAATCCAAAGAGGTGATCGGCGCGCTGAACGGCATGGGCTGCCGCACGGTTATGCTGACGGGCGACAACGAGGCGATCGCGGCAAAGGTCGCGGGAGAGATCGGTCTGACCGATTACAAGGCATCCCTCCTGCCGCAAAACAAGGTGGAAGAGGTGGAAAGGCTGCTCGCCGAAAAAGCGCCGAAAGACGCGCTCTGCTTTGTGGGCGACGGAATCAACGACGCGCCCGTGCTCATGCGTTCGGACATCGGCATCGCGATGGGCGGCGCGGGCAGCGACGCGGCGATCGAGGCGTCGGACATCGTGCTGATGCAGGACGATCTGCGCGGCATTTCGCTCGCCAAAAAGATCGCGCGCAAGACGATGGCGATCGTGTTCGAGAACATCGTGTTTTCCATCGCCGTGAAAGTTGCGATTCTGATTTTGTCCGCCGCGGGACTGACGAACATGTGGGTCGCGGTGTTCGGCGACGTGGGCGTGGCGGTCATCGCCATCCTCAACGCCATGCGCGTCAATTCGCGCTACGCAGCCGGGAACAGACCGCCCGTGCGCGACCCCGCGCGGGACTGACGCGGAAGGAAACGCGGGGACGCGGCAGATTTATACAGCGGCGGGGCTTCCCCGCCCCGCCCATTCGCCGACGGGAAAAAGTTAAAAATTTTGCCGAAGAACGGAGAAAAAATTTGTGATTCGGAAAAAAAGGCGGCAAAAACAATTGACAAAAAAAAGCCGTTTTGCTATAATAGCCTAGCGTTGTGAATGCGGGTGTAGTTCAGTGGTAGAATTCCAGCCTTCCAAGCTGGCCGCGTGGGTTCAATTCCCATCACCCGCTCCAAATGCAAGCGATGAGAGTCGAGCGTAAATAATGCGCCTGTAGCTCAGTTGGATAGAGCAACGGCCTTCTAAGCCGTGGGTCAGGAGTTCGAATCTCTTCAGGCG
>CAJFFD010000077.1 GCA_904373255.1 uncultured Clostridia bacterium
TGACCCCCTGCTTGTAAGGCAGATGCTCTCCCAACTGAGCTAAACTTCCGTTCGAACGCTTATATACTATACCAAATAATCGGATAAAAAGCAAGCAAATTTCAAGTGGTTTTTCAAATTTTTTCTTATTCCCCGTATATTTTTTGCGCGGCAAAGTTTTTTCTGCCGGAGGTCGCAAACGGTACACAAAAAATCAAAAAAAGTGTATACTGATAATCGGACAGAAAATTTCCGCGCGGAACATGCGCGCCGGGGAGGAGGGAGAAGCCTATGCCTGCACAATATACTCACCGCATTCTGGCGGAAACGGTGCTGCGTTCCCTCCCGAACAACGTCCGCGGGAAAATCAGCTGCCTGCCCGCTTATTATCTGGGCGCGCAGGGCGCGGATATACTCTATTTCCTGCATCTGCGCCGCGGCAGGGAAAAGAACCTCGGCTCGTACTTTCATAATATCGGCGTGTTCGATGGGTTTTGCTCCCTCCTCTCCTCGGCGAGGGAAAGCGCGTTTGCTTTTTCCTATGCGGCGGGATTTATCACGCATTACGCGGCGGATACGGTGTTTCATCCCTTTGTGTACGGGATGATCGAAAAATTCAACGATTACGAACCCGATTGGCGCGGGCGCCGCCATTCTTATATAGAAAACGATCTGGACAGCTATTTTGTTCAGAAATACCGCGGCGTGCCGGTGCAGAATTATCCCTTTCCGCGCATAGAGCGGCATACAGATGTTGCCGCGCTGCACGCCGTGCTGAACCGTATGTGCAGAGATTGCGGGCGGCATTCCGTTTCCGAGCGCGCTCTGCGCGCCGCACTCGACCGTTTTTTCCGTTTCAGCCGCTTTTTTACGGACGAAAATCTGCGCCGCCGCAATTTTTTCGGCGCTGCAGAGCGCGCACTGCGCGTTCCGCATCTGTTTTCTTCCATGTACCGCCGCCCCGATTTCGACGAGCGCTGCCTGAACCTGTCGCACGGCGAATGGCGCAACCCGTCCTCGCCCGAATTTCTTTCGCGCGAAAGTGCCGACGATTTGTTTGCGCGTGCGGCGGGGGAATGCCTGCGGCTGCTTTCGGAATTTTCTGCTGCCGAAGCAGAGGGAAGTCCGCTTTCTTCCGAAAATTTCGGCAAGAGCCTTTTGACGGGCGTGCGCGCCGGGGTGCCTCTCGTGCGTCCCCGTGCGGGCGCAAAAAACCGCAGCGATCCGGAAAACACGCGCGGATAAAAGGTCGCTGAATTTTCGCAGAGCGCTTGTGCCTGAGCGGGTAAAAACATGTCGGCTTGGATTGCTTGCGTCGAATTCCCGCGGTATGATGAGTGCGGGAGGTGATGCTATGCAGCGGCTGTACGATTCCAATATGCAGCTCGTAGGCTATCTGTCGTCGGATGCGGCGGGGCGGATGTCCGTCCTCGATTCCGATTACCGCACGCTCGGCTACTATTATCCGCAAAAAGATAAGACGTATGACAAAAATATGCGCCTGGTCGGCAAGGGGAACCTGCTTACGTCGCTTTTGGGCAACGTTTCGGCTGAACAGTAGAGGGCAAAGCGAAAAACGGGGAGAGAGCATACAGCTCTCTCCCCGCACGATTTATCATATAAGAGTGTTCGGTTCTGCGCATAACGCCGGCGAAAGCCGCAGACGTTACGCCTGCATATCCGCTTTGACCGCCGCTGTCACGTCCGCGGCAAGTTTATCCAGTTCCTCCCGCGAAGGTTTGTACGCCTGCTTGACGGCAGGCAGGAGCGCCTCGCATTTGGGGCTTTTGAGCGCTTCGAACACCTGGTCGGGAGATTGCCCGCCCCAGCCGTACGAACCGAACGCGATGTATTTTTTCTTGTTCCCGTTCAGTCCCTTGAAATAGGTGAGGAAGGAGGCGACGGAGGGCATCATGTTGTTGTTGAGGGTGGGGGAGCCGACGGCGATGTATTTCGCGGTCATGGCATCCGCGATGATGTCCGAATTGTGGCAGAAATGCAGGTTGTACAGGCGGGGTTTCAGACCGCAGGCGAGGAACGCGCTTTCGATCGCGTGCGCCATCGCCTCGGTGGAGTGCCACATGGTGTCGTAAACGATCGCCGCCGTATCGTCGTATTCGTTGTTCACCCACGATTTGTAGAGGGCGAGGATGTCGGGGATGTGCTTCGTCCAGATGATGCCGTGGCTGGGGCAGATGGTGTCGATCTTCAAGCCTTCGAGCGCGGCGAGCGCCTTGCCCGTCTGCATTCCGTACGGCTGTACGATGTTCGCGTAGTACTTGCGCGCCTGGATGTACGCCTCGGGCAGGTCGCATTCTGTATCCAGCCGCTCGTCGGAGGCGTAGTGCTGACCGAAGGCGTCGTTGGAAAAGAGGATGTTGCCGGGCGTCATGAAGGACACCATGTTGTCCGGCCAGTGTACCATGGGGGTGGGCACGAAAGTGAGGGTGCGCTTGCCGAGGGAGAGCGTTTCGCCCGCCTTCACGCCGATGTAGCCCAAGTCGCCGTAGTAGGCGGTCAGATCTTTTACGCCCGCGCCCGCCGCGCAGTACACCTTTGCATTTTTGGCGCGCTCAAGCACCGCGGGGATGCCGCCGCTGTGGTCGGGTTCGGCGTGGTTGGAGATGATGACGTCGATCTTCGCGGGGTCGATTACGGAGGAGATGCGCGCGAGCATCTCCGCTTCGAAGCCGCCCTTCACCGCGTCGATGAGGGTGATTTTTTCGTCGAGGATAAGATAGGCGTTGTAGGTGGAGCCTTTCTCCGTTTCGTAGCCGTGGAAATTCCTGAGATTCCAGTCGATGGCGCCCACCCAGTAGACGCCTTCGGCGATCTTCATTGCCTTCATAGTTCTGCTCCTATATAATAATATTGATTAACCGCTCTGATGCCGTAAAACTGCCTTCATTATACAATGAATCGGTTCGCTGCGCAACTTTTTTGGGGCAGGGAAGAAAAAAATCCCCGTTTTGCTCGGATTCTTTCGTGAAATTTATTCATCTTGTAAAAGAAATTCGCTTGCCTGCGGCAAAATCGGTTGACAAGGCAAAAAGTTTATGATAGACTTTAAAACACACACCGCGCAAAGGTGTGATTTTTTTGCATGGAGTTTTACCAAAATGGCTGCCATAAACAGAACGAAAGTCACGTTTGAATGCACAGAGTGCAAACAGAGAAATTACGACACCATGAAGAACAAAAAGAACGATCCCGAAAGGCTGCAGCTCAAAAAATATTGCCCTTTCTGCAAAAAGCATACCGTTCACAAGGAATCCAAGTAATTCCGCAGGCCCGCAAGGGGGAAAGAGCGGTGCAGCCGCTATAAAAGAATGAGAGGATCAGAATGAAATCGAAAACCGCAGTTAAAAAGCCCAATATTTTTGTGCGCATGGGCAGAAAATGCAAAGAGGTATTTTCCGAGCTTAAAAAGGTCACCTGGCCGTCGTTCGGCAAAGTGATCAAGTCGACGGGCGTCGTCATCGCGGTCGTGCTGTCCTTCCTGGTCGTGTTCACGGCTGTCAACTTCGGGCTGAACGAACTTTTGGGGCTGATCACCAGCCTCGCTTAACCGTCTGCGCACGGCGCGCAAAGGGGAGCGTATGGAAAATTCTCTCGAAAGCCAGGCAAAGTGGTACGTCCTGCATACCTATTCCGGGTATGAAATGATGGTCAAGGACAGCCTGGAAAAGCTTATCGAAAACAACAACCTGCAGGACAATATATTCGACCTGAAAATCCCGATGGAGCAGACCATCGAGGAAAAGAACGGCAAACGCAAGGTGGTCGAGCGCAAACTTTTGCCCTGCTATGTGTTCATCAAGATGATCTATTCCAACCAGGTCTGGTACCTCGTAACGAACACGCGCGGCGTCACCGGGTTTGTCGGCCCGCAGGGCAGGCCTCTGCCTCTGAAGGAAGACGAGGTGCGCAAGATGCAGCTGGAAACGGTCGCCGTCGACGCCGACTTCGCGGTGGGCGACGACGTGAGCATCGACGCGGGCCCGCTTGCGGGGTTTGTCGGCAAGATCAAGGAGCTCAACGACTCGGCGCAGAAGGCGAAGGTCAACGTGCTTATGTTCGGCCGCAATACCGACGTAGAGGTGGAATATGTACAGCTGCGCAAGCTCAATAACGTCGTGGAAAAACCGGCGGAAGAGGGCGAAGGGCAGGATTAAAAGGTCATTCCTGACAATATAATATATACGCTCGGAACGCTTCGCTTCCGCCGTGCGGCAGGGGAGCGTTTGAATATGTGGGAGAAGCGCAAATATTTTCAGGCGCTTTGCTAAAACCACGAATTTGGAGGAGAACTTATGGCTAAGAAAATTACTGCGGTAGTCAAATTGCAGCTGCCCGCCGGTAAAGCCACCCCGGGCCCCCCCGTCGGTTCGACGCTCGGCCCGCACGGTATCAATATCCCCGGCTTTACCAAGGAATTCAATGCGAAGACCGCCGACCAGGCGGGGCTGATCATTCCCGTAGTCATCACGATTTATCAGGACAGGTCGTTCACGTTTATTCTGAAAACGCCGCCCGTGCCCGTGCTCATCAAAAAGGCGTGCAAGATCGAGAGCGGAAGCGCCCGCCCCAACCGCGACAAAGTTGCTAAACTCACCGCCGCGCAGGTCGAGGAGATCGCCAAGCTGAAAATGCCCGATCTGAACACCACCTCGCTCGATTCGGCCAAGAGCATGGTCAAAGGCACCGCCCGCAGCATGGGCGTCACCGTCGAAGAGTAAATAAGGAGATGTGGGAGAGAGTTTCTCTCGCCGGTACCACAAGGAGG
>CAJFFD010000078.1 GCA_904373255.1 uncultured Clostridia bacterium
AAATCGGAGGACACCATGTGGAAGGAGATCCTCCGCCAGGCGGATACCGCCATCGACATGGCGCAGGTCATCGTGCTCATGGTGGACGGCAAGGAGGAGCTGACCTCCTCCGACTACGACGTGGCGGAAAAGCTCCGTCGCTGCAAAAAGCCGGTCATCCTCGCTGTCAACAAAATCGACAACTTTTCGCCCGACAAGCTGTTCGAATACTATGCTTTGGGATTGGGCGAGCCGTTCGCCCTCTCCGCCGAGCATTCGCAGGGAGTGGGGGATTTGCTCGACGAAATCGTCGCCCATTTCGACGGCGGCGACGAGGAGGAGCACGACCGCCTGAAAATCGCGGTGGTCGGCAAGCCGAACGCGGGCAAGAGCAGCCTCGTCAACCGCCTTTTGGGCTTCGAGCGCACCATCGTCACCGACATGGCGGGTACCACGCGCGACGCAATCGACACCCCCTTCGAGCTGGACGGCGAAAAATACACCCTCATCGATACGGCGGGCATCCGCAAAAAGCGGAGCGTTTCCGACGACGTGGAATATTACAGCGTTCTGCGCGCCTTCGACGCGGTGCGCCGCGCCGACGTCTGCCTTTTGGTGGTGGACAGCGCTGAAGGTCTTACCGAGCAGGACGTGAAGATTATCGGCTATGTACACGAGCAGGGCAAACCCTCCGTCATCGTCATGAACAAGTGGGATCTCATCGAAAAGGATTCCAAAACGGTCAATAAATTCGAGGAAAAGCTGCAAGCCGACCTCAAATTCATGGACTATTATCTGTCTGTATATATCTCCGCCAAAACGGGTCAGCGCGCCGAAAAGGTTCTCGCCTTCGCGCGCAGGGCGTATGAAAACGCCAACCGCCGCATCTCGACGGGTACCCTCAACGACCTCATTTTAGACGCCGTGCGCACCAACGAGCCGGCTTCCGTCAACGGCAGGCGGCTGCGCGTGTACTACTGCACCCAGCCCTCCGTCTGCCCGCCCACCTTCGTGCTCTCCGTCAACGACGAAAAGCTGATGCACTTTTCCTATAAGCGCTACCTCGAAAACGTTTTGCGCCGCGCGGCGGACTTTTCGGGTACGCCCGTCCGCATCGTCACCCGCAACCGCGGCGAAAACGAGGGCGGCTTGATGTAAAAAGGGGAGGAAGAATATGGAACTCGCGTTTTCGGATATATGGTATTGGTTCATCGTCATGGCGGTCGTGTCCTACTTTGTCGGCTGCTTCAACTTCGCCCTCCTCATCTCCAAAATCAAGCACAAGGACGTGCGCAAGATGGGCAGCGGCAACCCCGGAACGATGAACATGAGCCGCCAGTTCGGTTTAAAGATCGGCGGATTGACCCTCTTTCTGGACATGGTCAAGGGCGGTCTGCCCCTTCTGATCGCTTACTTCATCTTCCGCGGCTATGTATTCGCGGGCACCGACGTGCTCGTTTCCGACCTCGCGCGGTACGTTTGCGGCGTGTCCGTCATCGTCGGGCACATCTATCCCGTCACGATGAAGTTCAAAGGGGGCAAGGGCATCGCGTCCACCCTCGGCATGTTCACCTTCGCGCTCTGCTGCGAGTATTGGTGGATGATCTTCGTCGCGCTCGGCATCCTGGTTCTGACCCTCTTCTATATCTGGGCGAGCGAATGGGGCTCGATGGGCAGTCTGCTCGGGGTGTCCTTTTTCGCCGTCACGCAGGGCATCATCTTCTACATCCGCTATCAGGGCGAAATGCTCAGCGGCTTCGTGGTCGCGATTTTCCTGTTACTGCTCCTCGACTGCTTCCTCACCTGGTTCGCGCACCGCAGAAACATCATGGCTCTGCTCGCGGGCGAGGAACACCACACCTCCGTCAAAAAACTCTCGCACGGAAAGAAGGAAGCGCAATAATCATGGCGCAGGGGCGGGTTTGGGCGCCTTCGCGCAGGCTGTAAAGCGAAACAAACTTTTCGAATTTGGTATTTTTTGCAAATATGCCCTCATATACTGAACTGTAACAGGCGGATACGGGGGCTAACGAACGGCTTCCGTATACCGGGAACATTGGTATATGGAGGCTGTTTTTTTATGTCGAACGAATTGTTGGAGGGCATCCGCCGCAGCGGAAAGAGCGAAATCGCCGTCGTTGGCCCCAAGGGATGCGGAAAAACCACCTTCGCCCGCGCCTTCGCGGGCTCGCTTGCGGGCGCGGCGTTCGCCGAGGGGGAATCCGTCCGCGCGGAGCTTGCGGAGGGCGGCGTTTGTATCGCCGAATACGCGTCGGCGGAGCTTTCGCAAAACTGCGGCTGCGCCGTGCTCGTTACGTCCGACGGCTCCTTCGGCCGCCCGCGCGGCGAGGTCATCCCCGAGGAGGAGGCGGCGGTCAGATCGCTGCGGGCGTGCGGGGTTGCCTTTGTCATCGTCGTCAACGGCGCTGCGGGAAGCGAGCTGTGCGGCGCTTTGGAGGAAAAGTACGGCTGCGCCGCCTTCGCCGTCAACTGCGCCGGGGAGAGCGACTATTCCGCCGTCGAAGAGGGGATGCTCTTTTCCCTTCCCGTGGCGTCTTTGGAGATCGATTTGCCCGAATGGATGTGCGTTCTGCCCGCCGAGAGCAAGATCATCTCCGAAATTCTCGAAAAGGTGCGCGCCGTATCGCCCAAGATCTGCTGCGCAAGGGATTGCTCGCTCATGGAGAGCGCCTTTGCGGAGGGGAATGTGTACTGCGAGGCGAGCGAGGTGAACCCTGTAAGCGGCTGCGCGCACTATTCTTTTGCGGCGAAGGAGGGGATGTTCTATTCCGTCCTGAGCGAGGAGTGCGGCGCGGAGATCACCGACGATTTGCGCCTGATGGCGTATATGCACTCGCTGAAAGACGCGAAAAAGTTCTACGATAAGTTCCGCGGCGCGCTCGCCTCCGCCGAGGAGAGCGGCTACGGCGTCGTATACCCGAAGGAGGAGGACATGGTCTTACAGCCGCCCGAACTCGTCCAAAGGGGCGGGCGCACGAGCGTCAAACTGAAGGCGGACGCATCCTCCTACCATCTCATCAAGATCGACGTGCACAGCGAGGTGTGCCCCGTTTCGGGCGAGAGCGCGCGCAGTGAGGAGATTGCCCGCGGCATCGTCGAAAGCTACGAGAAAGACCCCGAGGCGCTCTGGAATACCGACATGTTCGGCAAGACCTTTAAGGATATGGTGCGCGGCGGGCTGGACGAAAAGCTGGGGAATATGCCCGAGGACGCGCGGGGAAAACTGCGCAAGGCGGTCACGCGCATCGTCAACGAGGGCAAGGGCGGCGTCATCTGCATCCTGCTGTGACGGCGGATAAGCGAAGATTCTGAATTGCAAGCGGGCGCATTTTTGCGCCCGCTTTTCCTTTTTCGGGCAAAAAAGTCGCCCGCCGCGCCCGATTTGCTTGCATAAATCCCGCTTTCAAACTATAATGAAATAGAATACTTTGAGAGAGAGAAACGGTGAAACGATATTTTCAGTATTTAAGGGAATACAAGTGGCGGTGCATCCTCGGCACGGTGTCCAAGTGGATCGAGGCGGTGCTCGAACTTCTCGTCCCGCTCGTGATGGCGAACATCATCGACGTCGGCGTGGACGGGGGCGGCGGCATCTCGTATGTGCTGTGGGGCGGCGCGCTCATGCTCGCCATGGGCGCGGTCGGATTCGGCTGCGCGCTGTACTGCCAGAAGAGCGCCTCCATCGCCTCGCAGGGATTCGGCACGAACGTGCGCAACGCGCTGTTTGCGCACATCAACACGCTGTCCTACCGCGAATTGGATAAACTCGGCTCGGCTTCCCTCGTCACCCGCACCGTCAACGACGTCAATCAGATGCAGAGCGCGGTGGCGATGATCATCCGCCTCGTCGTGCGCGCGCCATTCATCGCCCTCGGTTCGGTCATCCTGTGCCTTATTTTAGATTGGCAGATCGGGCTGATTGTCACGGCGGCGGCGATCCTCGTCGGCGTCGTGCTGTGGGTCATCATGAAAAAGAGCGTGCCGTACTATTCGCGCAATCAGAAAAAGCTCGACCGCCTCGCGCAGATCACCAACGAAAATCTTGAGGGCGCGCGGGTTGTGCGCGCCTTTCAGAGCCGCGACAAGGAGCGCGCCCGCTTCGACGATGCCGCGCAGGACATGCTGAACAACTCCCTCGTCATCGGCAAAATTTCCGCCTGGCTCAACCCGCTCACCTACGCCATCGTCAATTTCGGCATCGCGATCATTCTGCTCGTGAGCGGCTTCAAGGTGGATGCGGGCAGGCTTTCCAGCGGCGACATCATCGCCATCATCAACTATATGGCGCAGATTTTAAACGCCATGATCGTCATCTCCAACCTCGTTTCGCTGTTCACCAAGGCGCACGCCTCCATGCTGCGCGTCAGCGAGGTATTCGACGCAAAATCCTCCGTCGCGGACGGAACGTGCGCAGAGTTCGACGAAACCGCGCCCGCCGTCGAGCTGGAAAACGTCGATTTTTCCTATGCGGGCACGGATAAATACTCCCTGCGCGGGGTCAGCCTGACCATTCCGCGCGGCGCCACCGTCGGCGTCATCGGCGGCACGGGCAGCGGAAAAACGACCCTCGTCAATCTCTTCCCGCGGCTGTACGACGCGACGCGCGGCACCGTAAAGGTATTCGGCAGGGACGTGCGCGAATATTCTCTCGCCGCACTGCGCGGCGGGTTCGGCGTGGTGCCGCAGAGCGCGGGGCTGTTTTCGGGCACGGTGCGCTCCAACCTCGAATGGGGGAAGGAGGGCGCGTGCGGAAAAGGGCGGGCTGGAAGAGCTGGTCACCGAGGGCGGCAAAAACTTTTCCGGCGGGCAGAAACAGCGGCTCACCATCGCGCGCGCCGTCGTCGGAAAGCCGAAAATTTTGATTTTGGACGACAGCTGTTCCGCGCTCGACTTCGCGACGGACGCGAAGCTGCGCGCGAACATCGCGGCGCTCGAGGATACGACGACCATCCTCATCTCCCAGCGCGCCTCGTCCATCAAAAATGCGGACATGATCTATGTGATGGAAGACGGCAAGATCGCGGGCAGGGGAAAGCACGAGGAATTGTACGAAAACTGCCCGCTGTATAGAGAGATATGCGATTCGCAGGCGAGGGCGGCGGAATGAAGAAGAACGGATTCAAAAGGGGATTGACGGGCCGCCTGCTCGTCTACGTCAAGCCGTACCGCGGTTACGTCGTCGGCGCGGCGATCTGCAGTTTATTGTATGTGGCGTTCGTTCTGCTCGGGCCGGTGCTGTACGGCTGGGCGATCGACGCGATGATCGGCGCGGGGCAGGTCGATTTTACAAAGGTATTTTATATGTCGGGCGGGTTCGCGCTGTGCGTCCTGCTCGCGTTTGCGTCGCAAAAGCTGTTGAACAACTTCGTCAATTCGCTCTGCTACAAGTTGGTGCGCGACTTGCGCGAGGACGCCTTTTACAGCCTCTCCGCCGCGCCCGTCAGGTACGCCGATACGCACGCGCAGGGCGACGTGATGGCGCGCGTCGTCAACGACGTGGACATCATTTCCGACGGTCTTTTGCAGGGCGTGGCGCAGCTTTTTACGGGCGTTACTACAATTTTGGGTACACTTGTCGTCATGTTCGTCATCAACTACATCATTGCGCTGGTCGTCGTGCTGCTCACGCCGCTGTCGCTGTTCGTCGCGGCGTTCATCACCAAGCGCACCTTCAAAAATTTCAGCGCGCAGGTCAAGGTGCAGGGCAGGCTCGCCGCCCACACCAAGGAGATGCTCGCGGGGCAAAAGACGGTCGTGCTGTTCGGGCAGGAAAAGCAGTCCCTTCAAAAATTCGAGGAGATCGACGCGGAGCTGTACGAAATCGGCTGGCGCGCGCAGTTCTCCTCCGCGCTCACCAACCCCAGCACGCGGTTCGTCAACGCCGTCATCTATGCGTTCGTCGGCGTACTCGGCGCGGTTTTCTGCCTGATGAGTACGGGCGGCTCGCTCGTGCTCGGGGGGATGGTGTTGAGCGGCTTCACCACGGGCATGCTCGCCGTGTTTTTGAGCTATGCCAACCAGTACACCAAGCCCTTCAACGAGGTTTCCAACGTCGTCACACAGATGCAGAACGCCTACGCCTCGGCTGCGCGCGTGTTCGAGGTGGTCGACGAGCCGGGCGAAAACCTCGAGGGCGCCGAGCACATCGCAAAGGTGCGCGGCGACATCCGCATCGAAAACGCCTGCTTCTCCTACGAACCCGACCAAAAACTCATCGAAAACCTGAACGTAAACGTAAAAGCGGGCAGCAAGATCGCCATCGTCGGCCCCACGGGTTGCGGGAAGACCACCCTCATCAACCTTTTAATGCGCTTTTACGACTTGAAGAGCGGCGCGATTTACGTCGACGGCGTGAACGCGAAGGACATTCCGCTCGACGAATACCGCAAAATGTTCGGCATGGTTTTACAGGAGAGCTTTCTGGCGAACGAAACGGTCGCCTGGAACATCGCCTACGGCAGCGAGCACGCCACCCGTGCGCAGGTCGAGGCGGCGGCGAAGGCGGCATATTGCGACTTTTTCATCAACAACCTGGAACACGGGTACGATACGGTGCTTTCGAGCAACGTGAGCGTTTCGCAGGGGGAGCGGCAGCTTTTGTGCATCGCCCGCGTGATGCTCGCCGACCCGCCCATGCTGATTTTGGACGAGGCGACCTCGAATATCGATACGATGACGGAAATGCGCATCCAGCGCGCCTTTGCAAAGATCATGGAGGGGCGCACGTCCTTCATCGTCGCGCACCGCCTTTCCACCATTTTGGACGCCGACCTCATTTTGGTGATGAACCACGGCTCGGTCATCGAGCAGGGCACGCACGCGCAGCTGATGGAGCGCAGGGGATTTTACTATAATCTCTACAATTCGCAGTTTGCGAAGTAACGCGCATAAAACAAAAGGGGCGCGCCCGGATTTTCGGGCGCGCCTTTTCGATTTGCTGTTGTATGGAATTTGCGCACAGAGCGCCGCTTTCGCGGGCGGCTCTTACCTCTGCGGTCTGCGCTTTCCGTCCTTGTCGATGAGCATGGTCGGCCGCTCGTCTTTAAGCGCCATCAGATAGTCGTTGTACTGCTGATCGGTCAGGGTGCGCACCTTTTCCTTCTTTTTCTTCTTTGCCATAAAAATCACCTCGCTGGGGTTTTTCACAAGTATCGGCAAAGGCGGAGCTTTTTATTCATCGTTTCTCTTCCCGCGGGTGCTCCGCGAGATACTTTTTCCGCCGCCTGCAATAAATGACGATTGCCGCTGCAAACGCTCCCGCGCTGATGATCAGTGCGCCGACGACATCCCACGGATATAAGTCGGGGTAAGGGTTCGGTTCTGCGGGGTCGCTTGCCGTCAGCAGGTATCTCCAATCCTCCCGCCTGACGGAAAGTTCCTTGTTTTGCAGGCGGATGTCCGCCGCGAGAAATTCGGCGGTTTCTCCGTCGGTGCCCGCCACATTCAATTGATAGCGATACAGCGTCAGTTCGATTCCGTCCGCGGCGGTTCGATAATCGTATCCGTAAAAGTCGTCCTCGTCGAGGTGGTCGTTGCCTTCGGCGGGGAACAGATATACGCATTCGGCTCTTCCCTCTCCCTCGGCGGGCAGCGGCTCCTCGCGCAGGAGCGAATATTCGTATTCGGCAAACAAGGAGCATGATTCCGCGGCCGTTTCCAGATCTTCCAAAGAATCGTACTCGTAGCTCAATCCCAGCGAAACAATGCCGTCCGCGTGCAGGAATACGCTGTTGTAGATGCAAACGGCGGCAATCGCCGCGGCGGAGATGAGTGCGGCACAGGCGCCGTTGATAAGTTTGAAACGCAAATATTTTCGCTCATTTTCGGGGAATCTTTCGCTTTTCGTCTTGACGAGGAGGTAGATAAACCCCGCGATCAAAAAGACAGCTGCCGCGCCGATTGCGCCGAATAAAAAGGCATACCCGATTTTCATTCCGCCGTGCGCGGGGATAAATACATGCGGAAAGATAAACCCGAACGCCGCGGCGCAGACGAGGCACACCCGCCCGCGTATGCGGAACAGGTATAGGAAAAACCGTTCGGTCGCCTCCGCTTCGAAATCGTCCTGCGAAACGAGGAAGGCGGCGCGCCGGCAAGCGAGCAGGGTGACGAACAGGGATGCCGCCAGCAAAATCAGGCCGATAAAAAAGCCGAGCCTGCTCTGGAACGCCGCAAACGCGAGGATGAGGGTGAGCAGCGCCGCCAAAAGCGCCAATCCGTAGGATACCATCGCCGCAACGGACACATTGTTTTTATACCGCGCGAGCAGGTGCGCAAGCGCCTTTTCCCGCTTCTGCTCGGTCGCCTGCGGCGGCTCGGCGGGGGATATGCGCTCGCCGCGCAGCAGTTCGTCGCAGGTAACGCCGTACAGTTCGGCGATGGCGGGCAAAAGGGATATGTCGGGCGAGGATGCGCCCGTTTCCCAGCTGCTCACCGTCTTATTGGAAACGCCGAGCCTGTCGGCGGCGTCCTGCTGCGTCATTCCCTTGGATTTTCGCAAAATTGCGAGGAATTCTCCCATCGTCGTCTTTGCCATAGCTTTCTCCTTTGGCTGCGCCGCTCGTGCGCCGCGGCACGAATGCAGCCGTTCGCCGTTCGTACTTTATAATTGCGGTCGCGGCACACGGCACGCCTGTTGTGTATATACGGCAGCGCGTATCGCAGCCCGCCGCTTTTCGTCCTGCCCGTTCTTCGCTTCTATTCTATCCGATTCGGAGAACTTTTGCAACCCTCGCCCGCGGAAAATCGCTCCGAGAACCTTGGAATTTCTCTCAAATGCGGGGACGTGTTAAAAAAGAGCGCCGGCAAGAAAGCCTGCGCTCTTTTCGAATCATATTATAATATAATAGGTGCAACCGCGCGTTTACGGTTTAGCCGAGCACGCGCACGCGGATGACGCTGTCCGCCTTCTCGATCTCCTTGACCGCCTTTGCGGGCAGGGGCTGATCCAAATCGAGGATCATATATGCCATGTCCTTCTTCGATTTGTCCAAAAGGTTGGCGATGTTCACGTTCGCGCCCGAAACGACGGAGGTGATCTTCGCGATGATTCCCTCCACGTTCTTGTGCATGATGCACACGCGTGCGGGGGTGGTGCGGGGCGCGCATACGTCGGGGAAGTTCACGCTGTGCGTGATGTTCCCGTTCTCGATGTAGTCGACGAGTTCCTTCGCCGCCATCGCC
>CAJFFD010000079.1 GCA_904373255.1 uncultured Clostridia bacterium
CGCTGTTCAAAAGCGAAGGGGGGATCACGGGAACATACAATTCACCCGGAACGGAACTGTCGCAAGACGCGCTCGAGGCAAAGGCGGCGGGCGGAGGTCAGGCGCACAACAATTTACAGCCGTACATCACCTGTTATATGTGGAAGCGCACGGCATAAAGGAGGAGAACATGAAAACGATACAGCTGAAAATGAACGGCATGGGGCGGTACGGCGACGTATCGCCCTTTCCCATGGGCGATTTGGAGATCGAACTGATCGGCATCCCGTCGTACAGCGGCGAGTTCCGTTTTGTTGCTCAATGCAACGGCATAAAGTGCGCGGAGAGTACGGTGAGCGCCGCGCAGAACCGCGTGAAAATTCCCCGCGACAAACTGACGGCCGGGCGATTCTCGTGCTTTGTCAGTCATTACAGCAAGGGTACGGAGGTCAAGCGTTTCCCCGTGGAGGACTTACTCATTACCGAGCTGAACGCGAGCGTGAGCGCCGACCCCGAAATCGCGGAGATGAGCCGCAGAATAGCGGAGCTCGAAAGACAAGCCGAAGAGGAACGAAAGGCGCGCGTACAGACCGATACGGAAGCGAAAGAGGCAATAGAGTACGCGCTTGATATAGCTCTCGCCCTCGTCAAATTTGCGTTCGAGGACTACCGCGAAAACGTGTACCTGCACGGCGGCAGCTTCGAGGAGTTTCTGCAAACCTACGGCATCGACCTGTCTAAAATATCTGCAGAAAAAATCAAAAAGATAAAAGGAGAATGACTATGTTGAAATCACAGAAATTGCTTTTGAGCCTTGTTCTTGCGGCGGCTGTACTGTTCGCGGTTTTGTCCGCTTTCCCTCTCGCCTATGCGGAGGCGCTTCCGCCCGATACGACGGTAGAAGAGCCGCAGGAGCCCGATACAGGCGATACAACGCCCGAAACGCCGACGGAAGCCGACAAACAAAAACTGTTTACAGAACTTGAAACACTTGTTCGGGAAAGGATGGAAAGTGAGGTCGGCCTTGATTATTCAAATCAATACACAAAATCAAAGGTTATTTGGGAGCAGATAAAAGCCGAAGCTCCGACTGAGTTGTTTCCGCTTTTAACGGATGAGCAAATTATGTTATGGAACGATTTTGTTGCGTATTTCGATGAAAAGGTGGAATCGTTTACGGACGGAAGCGAGACCGAAAACCTGGCAGACCGCTTTATCGCCAATCTAAAGGACAAGTACGGCGATGATTACGAGTACTATTTGAACGCGATTTTGGAGCAGTGGGGGAGCGTGGAGGCGTACCTGCTGTCCTTGACCGACAACCTGCCCGACGAGTTGCAGACAGGTTACGCGGACTTTATCGGCTGGCTCGGGGAATATGCCTCGATATGGGCGCCGTGCCTCGCGGTCGCGCTCGTCATCATCGGGTTTATCGTCGGGAAGAAAGCACTCAATACTATCTTAAATAGAATCGTGGAGGCGCGCATCAAGCCGATACAGGAGGAGCTGAACAAGCAGTCGGAAGCGCAGGCGGCGCAACTGAAAGCGACACGCGCCCTGCTCGGCTCGAACGAGAAATTCGCGGAGGAGCGGAAGTCTGCCGAGGATGCGGAGAAAAAACTTTTGGAGTGACCAAATATGGCAACTTATAAAACCTATCGCAAGGAAAAATGGCTGTTCTTCTTTTTGAGTATCGCCGCGTATTTCGTGCCGTTCATCGTAGTGACGTCGGTGTTCTTCCCGATGATGGACGTGGCGAAGGGATATAAAGTCGCAATCGGTCTGGCGGTCGTGGCGATCAATACCGTGCCGTTTCTGATGGGCGTGTTCCGCTCGTTCTTCGCGCATTTTCCGCTGTTTAATATGCTCTCCATCGTGTTCCTCATACTCGCTGCATTCTTTACGATGGACGTGTTCCGGTACTATGTGGAGATCTTCCTGTGGATCGAGACGGCAGCGGCTGTCGGGAGCGTAGCAGCGTGTATCCTGTGGCATTATTATCGCAAGTTCGGCGGCTGGCACGAGAGCATCAAGGCGAACGTCAAGAGCGGCGCATTTGTGATGAAGGAGAGTGATTCCAAATGATCAAAGAGGAAAAACCGCAGGAGTTTCTTCCCTCCTTGCGCCCCGCGAAAAGCAAGTCCTTCGCGAGCCTCATCGACGGGATCACGCTGTCGGTCGCCGCGATCCTGATTATCGTCATCTTCATGATGTACCTCACGGAGGTATCGTTCAACGGGAATATCGATTGGAAAAACGTAGGCTTTTCCGGCGCGCTCATGTATGTGTGCACGGTTTCGTTTTATTTCCTGTTGCGTTCCTTTTCGAGCCGGAAGGGAAGGCTTACACAGAACCACCTGAAAGCGCAGGAACGTATCGAGAAGAACAACGCGGAGATCGTGGAAAGAGGATATGCGTCGCGGACGCGGGAATACTGCCGCGCATGGGAAGATGCGGAGATCGACAGCGCGCGATCGCACGTCCTTGCCGATGCAGGCATTGCGCTCGTGCAGTTCAAAGAAGAGTACTGTAAATATTCGGCGAAGGAACTCGCGGCGGAGTTCCCGGACTTGACCGAGTACCAGTGCGAAACGATTGCCCGCGCAAAGAAGATAAAGCGGCTGCGCTACGATGAGAGTTATCTGACCGTGTATGACAAGCACGGGCGCAGAAAGTCTCCGTCTGGCGGGTTTACCACGCGGACACTGCGGCATATTCAGACATTGCAGACGCTCGTAACGACGGCGCTGTCGTCCGTCTTTTCCGTGTATATGGCGTTGGATATTATAGCAAACCCGTCCTTTGCGACGGTTGTCATGTGCCTCGTGAAGATCGTCATAATACTCGGCTGCGGGGCGTGGGGCATGATCGGCGGATGGAACATGAGTTCCGTGCGCGAGGTGGAGGAGATGGGAGCAAAGGCAGATGAACAAGAACGGTTTATAAAATGGTGCGAAAGCGCGCCGAAAAAGGAGAAGTCGGATGCCGCCGCTGTGGAAACGCGCAACGCCGCCGCTGTCGTATCTGCAAGAGCTGTATGACGATTCCCTGCGCTTTGTGCGTTGGCTCGCTTCCGTCCTGAAAGACTGGCGCAACTGGCTCATCTTCGGCGGGGTGTACCTCGTCTTCACCTGCCCGACGTGGTTGGGATGGCTCCTGTACTTTATCACAGGCGACCCGTGGCATCTGACCTATTCGACCGCCTACATGGCATTTTGGGCGCTTCCTTTGACGCCGCTCATTCCACTCTGCATCGCCATTACATTGGGCATTCGTAAGCTGATACATAGAAAAAAGCCGCCTCGTTAAGGGGCGGCTTTGCTCAATTGACTTTTTCGTTTTTTTATTATATAATGTAAAAAAGATGTCGTCGGTGCATGCGAGGGGTTCCGCCTATCACAGAAATTAGCTGTGTGGTAGTCGCACCGAGCATCTCTTCTATACTCTCTTGTAAGTAGATACTCCCACGATTCGGGAATGTTCAAAATCAAGAGAATTTTGAAGCCGTCTCCTTGCGGGACGGCTCTTTTTTTGAGTAAAAAATACCCGCCTTTATTGGGCGGGTACGCGATGGGTACGATTTTTAAACTTCCTTAAAACACATTATTTAGTGTTTTTATTTGTTTGAATAATACTATATATTGTGCGTGGCGGGAACGCTTTCGATTTCGAGTCGTGCGCGTTCGACCGCTCCGCCATCTCTGCAAAAAACCCAACTCGAAAAAAGTTGGGTCAGATAATGGTAGCCCCACGGGGACTCGAACCCCGGTTTTCGCCGTGAGAGGGCGACGTCTTAACCGCTTGACCATGAGGCCGTAATCAAAATTACTAAATTATTATACCATAAAGTTTTGCGTATGGCAAGCTGTTTTCAGCGCAAAACAAAACTTTTTTCACAAAAAAAGATCCGCATGTGCCGCAGAACGAAAAAGTGTTAACCCGCTTCTCGCAGGTGGGTGCGCCGCTATGCCGCTTCAGACTTTCCGTTCATAAACAGACCTTGCCTATCGGCACAGACCATTTGCAAAGCGCTCCCGAATTTCAAATGTGGATTAAGATAATTCGAACTCCGAACACCGCAGACCGTATCTACAGTTTATGTGGGGCATGCGCCCGTTGTCTTTATATTATCTATTATACTACGTTTTCCGAAAATAGCAACAGAATTGAGCAAAAAATCAATTGTAAAATTTTGCTGAAAAATGCATGGTCTGTCAGGATTTCTTCGCCGCCCGTTCGAGCGCGGTGAGATAGGCGAACATCCGGCTCTCCGAATTCAGCCCGTAGCGCGCCTCCGTCTTGTCGAGCGCGGTCTGTTTGATGGAATCTTTCGTGAAGTCCGCCGCGATTGCCACCGCCGTATCTGGCGCGATGCCGCGCGCAAGCGCGCCGACCAGGGCGCTCACATATACGTCGCCCGCGCCGTGAAAGGCTCCCTCGATTTTCTCCGTTGCGTACCGCTTGACAGCGCCGTTTGCATCCGTATAATAGACGGCGCTTTCCGTTTGCCCGCCTTTTGTTTCGTCGCAGCCGGTTACGGAAGGGCAGGGGCACAGCGCTTTGAGCTTTTCCATGATCTCCCCATAGCTCGTTTCGGTCACGGAAGCGTAATCGGTGTCCGTCAGGCAGCAAGCCTCCGTGAGATTGGGTACGATGATGTCCGCAATGCGGCAAAGCCCCTTCATCTGTTCGACGAACCCATCACGGGGTCGACGACCATCGTCCCGCCTTCCTTCAAAAAGTCGCGCTTGATGCTCTTGACCATGTCGATCTGCTCGATACTGCCGAGGTAGCCGCTGACGATGTAGTCGTATTTCAGCCCGAGGCTCTTCCAGTGCGCGAGGATGGCAGGAATATCTTCGCTCAGATCGCGGAAAGTATAGCCGGTAAATCCGCCCGTATGAGTGGAAAGGATGGCTGTGGGCAGAATGTCGCACGTCACGCCCGAAGCCGAAATAATGGGCAGGGCAACGGTCAGGGAGCATTTTCCCACGCAGGAGATGTCGTTGACGGCTAAAACGCGCATGAATGTAACCTCGCAAGTGTTTATTTTAAAATTATACATTCGTGCGCACGATTTGTCAAACATTCGTGCGTCATGTAGTATTATTCTCTCGCCCTTCCTTTTGGATTCTGCTGAACAGTAGAGGTGTGTCGTTCGCCGTTGCGGGATAAAGCGGTGGATGCCGTTGCAAATCTATAGACAGAATATTATGAAAGAGGGCAGGTTTACCGGTTTGTAAACTGACGCATTTTCGATAAGATGACTTGCGTTTATCTTAATTGTTACAGCCTGACAAATCATAATGTAGCAAAGATGATGATCGCAAGTAAGGCGTAAAAGATATATAAAAGGCAAAGTTTACATAACGAATGACAAAGTGCTTGTCGGCGGTAAAGGTAAAAAGCGACGTGTCGTTTCTATGGGCAATGACAAAAACAATATGGCAGTAAAACGTATTACGTCATTGTACGATAAAAATGGCAATAAAAAGGAGCGGCTTATCCCGATAGAAAAGTATTCCGACATACCAAAAGCAAGCGGGGTTGAGGATAAGACGTTCCGTAAGACGACGAGCGGTAAGCCTATACAGGAAAAGTATTTGAGCAAGACGAATACGCGGCTCAATAAGTGGGATATGGAAAGA
>CAJFFD010000080.1 GCA_904373255.1 uncultured Clostridia bacterium
CCTCGAAGCAGGGGTGCACTTCGGTCACCAGACCAGGAAATGGAACCCGAAGATGAAAAAGTACATCTTCGCCGCCCGCAACGACATCCACATCATCGATTTGCAGCTCACCGTCGGTCTCGTCGAAAAGGCGTACAACTTCGTCGTCGACACCGTCAAGGCGGGCAAGAGCATCCTGTTCGTCGGCACCAAAAAGCAGGCGCAGGAAGCCATTAAGGAAGAGGCTGAACGCTGCGGTCAGTTCTACATCAATTCCCGCTGGCTGGGCGGCACGCTCACCAACTTCAAAACCATCCGTTCCCGCATCGACCGCCTCAACAGGCTGGAGAAAATGGAGGAGAACGGCGAATTCGACCTTCTGCCCAAAAAGGAAGTTCTGGGTCTGAAGAAGGAAATGGCGAAATTGCAGGCGAACCTCGGCGGCATCAAGGAGATGAAAACTCTCCCCGGAGCCATGTTCGTCGTCGACCCGCACAACGAGGACATCGCCGTGCAGGAAGCGCGCAAGCTGCACATCCCCATCGTCGCCATCACCGACACCAACTGCGACCCCGACCTCATTGACTATGTGATCCCGGGCAATGACGACGCGATCCGCGCGGTCAAACTGCTCTCGGGCGTCATCGCGAACGCGGTCATCGAGGCAAACCAGGGCGAGGCGGTCGTCGCCGAAATGCAGCAGGCGGCGGAGGAAGCTCCCGCAGATTCGATCGAAGAGGTCGTGGAAGCGGCGGAGGAAGCTCCCGCCGACGCGGAGTAATTTCCGCCCAACCAAGAGAAATAAACGGAGGAATCGAGATATATGGCTATCACGGCAAGTGACGTAAACGCGCTGCGCCAGAAGACGGGCGTAGGCATGATGGATTGCAAAAAGGCGCTGACGGAAGCGAACGGCGACATGGATAAAGCCGTCGAGATCCTGCGCGAAAAGGGCATGGCGACCGCCGCGAAGAAGGCGGGCCGCATCGCCGCGGAAGGCATCGTCGACAGCTACATCCACATGGGCGGCAAGGTCGGCGTTCTGGTCGAGGTCAACTGCGAAACGGACTTCGTTGCGCGCGGAGACCAGTTCAAGGAGCTCGTACATGACATCGCGCTGCAGATCGCTGCGGCGAAGCCCCTCTATGTGACCAAGGAGGAAGTTCCCGCCGAGGTTCTGGAAGAGGAGAAGAAGATCCTCAAAGTGCAGGCCATGAACGAGGGCAAACCCGAGGCCATCGCCGAAAAGATGGTCGCCGGCCGCATCAAAAAGTACTACGAGGATTTCTGCCTGCTCGAACAGCCGTTCGTGAAGGATTCGTCCAAGACCATCAACCAGCTGATCACCGAGGCGATCGCGTCTATCGGCGAAAAGATCACGGTTCGCCGCTTCGCGCGCTTCGAGATGGGCGAGGGCATCGAAAAGAAGAAGGACGACCTCGCAGAGGAAGTCGAAAAACAAGTTTCCAAGATGAAAGGTTAAATCCGAAGGAAAACCGCAGGGCACACAAATTGAGCGTTGTGTGCCCTTTTTTCAAAAACGGTGCGGCAAAAGCCGCGCTGCGCGGCATCGTTCGCGCGGCGGGCGGCCGCAAACTTTTCGGGCGCGCGTTCGGCGCGCAAACAAAATAATTCTTACGGGGGCGTCATGGAAAAACTTACACCGAAGTACAAGAGGATCATTTTGAAGCTGTCAGGCGAGGCGCTCGCGGGCGATAAGGGATTCGGCCTGGACGAAAAGATCATTGCGGGCGTCGTCGATCAGCTCGTGCGCGCGCACGAAATGGGCGTGGAGATCGGCATCGTTCTGGGCGGCGGCAATTTCTGGCGCGGCCGCCAGGGTACGAGTATGGACAGGACGACCGCCGACCACATGGGCATGCTCGCCACAGTCATCAATTCGCTCGCCATGCAGGACGCCATCGAACAGCGCGGCGTGCCCGTGCGGGTGCAGACGGCGCTGAACATGATCAGCGTCGCCGAGCCGTTCATCCTGCGCAAGGCGCTGCGGCATTTCGAACTGGGCAGGATCGTCATCTTCGCCTGCGGCACGGGCAACCCGTACTGCTCGACGGATACGGGCGCGGCGCTTCGCGCGTGCGAAACGAATGCGGATATTCTCCTGCTCGCGAAGAACGTCGACGGTATCTACGACAGCGACCCCAAGACCAATCCGAACGCGAAAAAGATCGATAAGATCACGCATATGGAAGTCATCAACCGCGGTCTGAAGGCGATGGATACGACTGCGATCACCATGTGCATGGACAATGACGTACCCGTGCTTGCCTTTGCCCTGTCCGAAAAGGACGCGATCGTTCGCGCGATCTGCGGGGAAAAGACGGGTACCATCATCACCAACGAGTAAACGGGGAGAAAACGCCGCAGAAAACGCTAAAAGCGTTTGAACGGCGGTGTCGCCCTCAGATCGGACGAAATCGTTTTGTCAGCTCAAAATGATTTCGCCGAGGGCTAATAACTACTCGCGCAAGCAAAACCACGCATTTCGCGGCTGCGCACGAGGCAAGTTTCTCGCAATACCTTGACGGGCATTGCTCATTTCCGCCTCGGCTCCGCCGCCGTATTCACGAAAATCTCACTGCGTTGCGATTTTCCGTGAATTTTTGGTTTTATATTATAATAATCGCGCGTCCGAAAACGACGCTTTTCGGAAAGCGCCCCCAAGTAGCCGCATACTTACGGCTCAAGGGAAGAGGGTGAATTTTTTGCCATTGATAAAATGTGTGCCCTTAGAAGGGCAAAAAAGAGGGGGAAAACGCCGCAGAAAACGCGAAAGCGTTTGAACGGCGGTGAAAATGATTTCGCCGAGGGCTAATAACTACTCGCGCAAGCAAAACCACGTTTTTGCGTTAGCGCACCCGCATTTGCGCGAAAGCGCTTTTGCAGGAAAGGAGAGCCGCGCAATTTTAATAATAAGCGTGCGTTGAAATATTGCGCGGCGAGGAAAACTCCGATTGCTCCGAGCAAAGCGAGGACAATGGGGTTTGCCTCAAAATCACGCCAATTTGTTTTGTCAGCTCAAAACAAATTGTGTGAAAATTATCAGGAGGAAAAAACCATGGTCGACAGCGAAAAAGTAGACGAACTGATGATCACGATGGAGGAGAAGCTGGAAAAGACGGCGAGCGTCCTGCGCGAAGAGTTTTCGAATATCCGCGCCGGCAGGGCAAATCCGCACGTTCTGGATAAAATCCAGGTAGACTATTACGGCGTTATGACGCCCGTCAATCAGGTTGGCAATATCTCCGTCGCCGATGCGAAGTGCCTGGTCATCAGTCCGTGGGATGCCAGCCTTTTAAAGGGCATTGAAAAGGCGATCTTGCAGTCAAATATCGGACTTACTCCCACCAACGACGGCAAGGTCATCCGCCTCATCTTCCCCGATCTGACGGAGGAGCGCCGCAAAGAGATCGCCAAGCAGATCAAGGCGCTTTCGGAGGATGCGAAGGTCGCCGCGCGCAATATCCGCCGCGACGCGATGGACGCCCTCAAAAAGATGAAGAATAACAAGGAAATTTCTGAAGACGAGTGCGCTTCGCTGGAAAAAGAGGTGGAAAAGACCCTCTCCAAGAGCGTTGAGCAGATCGACAAGCACACCGCCGAAAAAGAAAAAGAGATCATGTCGGTTTAAAGAGCGCTGTTCCGGGGACTGGCGGCAAAATTTGCCTCCTCCGGGCGGCGCCGAAAAGGCGAAAGAATGAAGAGAATCAAATTGCCGGCGCATATCGCCGTCATTATGGACGGGAACGGACGTTGGGCGCGGCGGCGCTTCCGTCCGCGCGCCTATGGTCATCGTATGGGCGTGCAGAACATGTTCAAAATTTGCGGACACGCCTTTAATCTTGGCGTGCGCATCGTTACGGTTTTCGCGCTCTCGGCGGAAAATCTTTCCAGACCGAAAGAGGAGGTCGACGAGCTGTTCGAGCTGTTCCGTTCTTACTTTTCCAAAAAGAGGGAGCGGATGTTCGAACTGAACGTCAAAATCTGCGTTTTGGGCGACATCTCCGTGCTTCCCGCCGATATTCAGGACAGCATCGGTGAGATCGAGCGCGCCACCGCGCATCTTACGAGCGGACTTTTGAACATCTGCGTCAACTACGGTGCGCGGCAGGAGTTGGTGCGCGCCGTCAACAAGGCGGTCGCTCTGGGCAGGTTTGTCGACGAGAACAGCCTGGAAAGCATGTTTTACACCGCAGGTCTGCCCGACCCCGACCTCATCATCCGCACGGGCGGCGAGATCCGGCTTTCCAACTTTTTGCTGTATCAGGCGGCATATTCCGAACTGTACTTTTCAGGCAAAATGTGGCCGGAATTTTCCAAGCGCGATCTGGAAAAGGCGATCGAAAACTATTCCGCGCGCGACCGGCGCTACGGGAATGTGCGGGAGGAATGACCATGCTGAAACGAATTATTTCCGGCGCCGTATACGTTGCCGTCATTGTCGGATTTTTCTGCCTGCGTCTGGTCGATAAGCGGCTGTTCGGCATACTCATCTACGCGTTTTCTCTGATCGGCACTTACGAGATGGTGCATGCCTTTTCCGCAAGGCGCATCACCGAAAACGGTACGGACGAAATTCCGGATCAGACGTTCGATTTTCTGCCGAACCGCGGAGCCGAACACGGCACCGAAATGGCGATGGCGCTGTCGCAGAAGGCTGCGGTATATGTATACGCGCTCCTGTTTACCCCCTTATACTATCTCATCGAGTGGCTGTGGCCAGCAAACGGATACAGAGGTATGCTTATTGCAACCTTCGTGCTGGGTCTGGCGCTCCTGTGCCTTTTGGTACTCGACCATAGAAATACAGACATGAAAAACACGGGCGCGGCAATGCTGTGCGGGTTCTATCCTACGGCGATGCTTTCGACGATGATTCTGGCGAACGCTTTTCCCGATGCTTCGGCGCTGGCTTTGCTCCTCATCTTCGTCATATCGCCCGTCGCGGATACGTTTGCCTTTTTTGTCGGCAGCGTATTCGGCGGCAAAAAGCTTTGCCCTGCCATCAGTCCGAAAAAGACGGTCGCCGGCGCGGTCGGCGGGGTGGTATTCGGCACGGGCGCGAGCGTTCTGATGTACTGCCTGTACACCCTCGCCACGGGGTACGAATATGCGGGTCTTGGCAACCCGTGGGTGATGTTCGTCATCGTCGGGCTTATCACGTCGGTTATGACGGTGTTCGGCGACCTGGTGGAGAGCGTCATCAAGCGGCATCTGGGTCTGAAGGATATGGGCAAAATCATGCCCGGTCACGGCGGGATACTCGACCGCATCGACGGTACGCTGTTCGCGAGTACCTTCGTGTATATCGTATTCGCGCTGTTCATCGTTCATTGAGCGCGCGTTTGGCAAAATAAGGCGGAAAGCTTCCGCCCTGCAAAAATGCAAGGTCTTCCCTTGCATTTTTGCCTTTCTTTGCACATATATTTATCCGAGGGAGTGGTATGAAAAAAATCGCACTGATCGGCAGCACGGGTTCCATCGGCAGGCAGGTCGTCAGCGTCGTCCTGCGCTATCCCGAGCGCTTTCAGATCGTCGCCATGGCTGCGAATGCGAATGCTTCGCTGTTTGCCGAACAAATCGCGCGCCTGCGCCCCGCATTTGCCGTTTTAAGGAGGGAAAGCGCCGCCCGCGCCCTTCCGCCCGCTCCGCCGGGAACGCGCTTTGCGGCGGGGGAGGAGGCGTTTGAAGAGGCGTGCGCCTTTGCGGACGCAGACATCATATTCGTCGCCGTGTCCGGTTTTGCGGGGGTGAAGGCATCCCTGCTGGCGCTCGGCGCGGGCAAGGACGTGGCGCTTGCCAACAAGGAGAGCCTCGTCGTCGGCGGCGACCTCGTTTTAAAAATGGCGGAGGAGAAGGGCGCGAAGATTCTGCCCGTCGATTCCGAGCATTCGGCGATCTGGCAGTGCCTGCATTTCGACCGCGCCGCAAAGTACCGCCGCATCCTGCTCACCGCAAGCGGCGGCGCGCTGCGCGACGTTCCGCTCAATAAATTGGAAAAAATGACCGCGAAGGAGGCGCTTGCCCACCCGAATTGGGACATGGGCGCCAAGATCACCGTCGACTGCGCCACCATGCTCAACAAGGGCTTCGAGGTCATCGAGGCGATGCACCTGTACGGCGCGCCTTTGGAAAGGATTCAGGTGCTCGTACACCGCGAGAGCATCGTGCATTCGATGGTGGAGTTTGAAGACGGCGCCGTGCTCGCGCAGATGGGCGTGCCGTCGATGGAACTGCCCATCCAGCTCGCGCTCACCTATCCCGAGCGCATCTCGTGTGATCTTCCGCCCGTCGACTTTATAAAGCTCGGCGCCCTGCACTTCGAAGGGGTGGACGAAGCGCGGTATCCCTGCTTTGCGCTCGCGCTCGAATGTGCAAAAAAAGGGGGAACGTACCCGTGTATTCTGAACGCCGCGGGAGAAATTGCCGTTTCCGCCTTTCTGCAAGGGCAAATAAAATACACGCAGATCGCGGATATTATAGAGGGTACGCTCTCCGCTTCCGAACAGGGAAGCGCGGGCAGCTACGCCGAATTGGAGGAATGCGACCTATCCGCCCGCGCGCGGGCGCAGGCGCTGCTGCCGCAACAAGAAAAAGCCGAAAAGGGGAAGGCGCATGGCCGTTAATTTGCTCTCCTTTGCGGGCGTAATGAGTACGATCGGCTCGGTGTGCCTGGCGATTCTGATACTTCTCGCCATGATCACCGTACACGAATTCGGGCATTACGTCGCGGGGAAAATCTTCAAATTTAAAATAAACGAATTCGCCATCGGCTTCGGGCCGAAACTTTTTAAACATTCCAAAAAGAACGGCGAAGTGTTTTCCGTCCGCCTTCTGCCGCTCGGCGGCTTTTGCGCGTTCGAAGGGGAGGACGCCGACAACCCCCACCCCGATGCATTCAACAACAAAAAGCCGTGGCAGCGCATCATCGTGCTGTTTGCCGGCGCGTTCATGAACTATTTGCTGGCGCTCCTTCTCATTATTATCTCCTTTTTCGCCTGCGGGCAGCTNNNNAGGGGAAGAACATCTACCTCACCACCGACTTAATGTCCGCGCTTGAGGGGCGGCAGGAAGGGGAAAAGGTGCAGTTCACCGTGTCGCGCAAAACGGAGGGGGGCAGGCAGGTGATGGATATATCCGTCATCCTGCGTTCCGACGCCGATTTTGAAAACCTGACGGATACCAACGCCCTCTGGCGGTGCATCGGCATACAGCAGAAGTTCGCGGAGGACGGGGAGAGTTATACCTGGATGGTCGCCTCGGCGGCGTACAAGGGGTTCGGGTTCTTTGAAACGATCGGGCGCTCCTTCGTCTATTCCTTCCAGATCGGCGGCACCATTTTCAAGGTGCTGGGGCAGCTGTTTACGGGCAGTTTGGGGCTTTCCGCCTTCGGCGGGCCGATCACGACGATTCGGTTGACGAGTGAGATCGCCTCGCGCGGTTTGCAGTCGTTTTTGGAGATCGCGGCGTATATCGGCGTCAACCTGGCGGTGTTCAACCTGCTGCCCATCCCCGCGCTCGACGGCTCCAAAATCATTTTTACCGTCATCGAATGGATTCGCGGCAAACCGATCAACCGCAAGGTGGAGGCGGTCATCCACGCGGCGGGGTTTGTTCTGCTCATCGGGTTTGCTATACTGGTGGATTTGTTGCAACTGTTTTGAGTTCTCGCAAATTGTTTTAAGCTGTTAAAACAAAATTTCGTGATTTTGAGGAAAACCCGATCAATAAAAAAGCCGAACGGTTCGTTCGGCTTTTTCTATATCAGTTTTTCGTATTCTTCGTACAGCTTGTCGAGCTCGGAGTGCAGGGCATCCAGCCGCGCGCACTTTTCCGTCAGAAGTTTGTAGTCCGCCGCCACCTCGGGACGGGCGATCTCCTCCGTCAGCGCCGCCGCCTCCGCCTCGAATGCGGAAATTTTTTCTTCCGTCTGCTTGATTTGCTGTTTTTTCTTCGCTTCCTGCGCACGCTCCGCCTTGGAACGGTAGGATGCCGCGCCCGCCTGCGCCCGCGCCTCTTCCTTGACCGCCTTCGCCGCCAGCTCCTCCTTTTCGCGCGCCGCCTTCTTGGCGGCGGTGTATTCGTCGTACTTTTCCGCGAACGTATTCACTTTTTTGGCGTCGATTTCGATGATTTTGTCCGCTAAATTTTGGATAAAATAGCGGTCGTGCGATACGAACAGCAGGGTGCCGTCGAAGGCTTTCAGCGCCTCTTCCAGCGCCTCGCGCGCCTGCAAATCGAGGTGGTTGGTCGGCTCGTCGAGTACAAGAAAATTCGCCTTTTCCGCTTCGAGCAGAACGAGCGCCAGCTTTGCCCGCTCGCCGCCCGAAAGGGAGCGCACCTTTTTGTCGATGTCCTCCGCGCTCAGCTTCGCCTGCGCGAGCATCGAGCGCGCCTGCGTCTGCGATAGTAACCCATCTTCACGAAACGCCCGCGCTTTACGGCGGGGTCATGCCCCTTCACAA
The DNA here is from genome assembly GCA_904373255.1 of uncultured Clostridia bacterium. Classification (GTDB taxonomy): domain Bacteria; phylum Bacillota; class Clostridia; order Christensenellales; family Borkfalkiaceae; genus Borkfalkia. The sequence goes on from CAJFFD010000080.1 coordinate 8,466, forward strand.
GTTCGCGTATCAAAGTTGACTTGCCCGTGCCGTTTTCGCCCACGATGGCGACCTTTTCGCCGCGGCGTATTGCAAATTCCGCGCCTGTAAACAGCGTTTTGCCGCCCGCCGAAAGGCTCAGTCCTTGCACCGACAGGGCGGCTTCCTCGCATTTTTCCGTCGTTTCGAATACGAAGCGCGGCGGCTGCGGGGGAGGGAGTGGCTTTTCGAGCAATTCCATGCTTTCCAGCTTTTTCACGCGCGACTGCGCGCTCTTCGCCGTCGTCGCGCGCACGATGTTGCGGGCAACGTAGTCCTGCAGAGCCGCAATTTCCTCCTGCTGTTTTTCGTATTCTTTGAGGTCGTGCTCGTATTTTTCGGCTTTGAGAACCTTGTATTTGGAGTAATTCCCGCGGAAGGCGGCAACTTTTCGGTTTTCCAGCTCCAAAGTCTTGGTCACGATGGCGTCGAGGAAGTAGCGGTCGTGCGAAACGGTGAAGATCGCCCCGCGGTAGTCCTTGAGGTAATCTTCCAGCCAGAACAGAGTATTCACGTCTAAATGGTTGGTCGGCTCGTCCAAAAAGAGGATTTCGGGCTGTTCGAGCAGAAGGCGGCACAGTTTCAGGCGCGTCTTTTCGCCGCCGCTCATGGTGGAAACGGTCTGCCCATACATGTCCGTAAAGCCCATGCCGTTCAGCACCGTTTTGATGCGCACGTCGATGTTGTACCCGTCCGCCGCGTCGATGGCGCGGGAGAGCTGTTCGTAGCGGGAGGAGAGCTGCCTGTACTCCTCGCCGCCGTATTCGGCGTGCGCCATGCGGCCCTCGATCTCGCGCTGTTCGTCCATGGCGCGCAGCACGGGGCGGAATACCGAGCGCATCTCGTCGTAAACCGTTCTGTCGCTCTCCAGGCCGCCGTTCTGTTCGAGGATGCCGAGCTTTAAGCCGCTCTTTTTCAGCACCCGCCCCTCGTCGGGCAGCAGCGCGCCTGTCATCAGCCTGATGAGCGTCGTCTTGCCCTCGCCGTTGGCGCCGATGAGCCCGATGCGCTCCCCCTCCGAAACGGTGAAGTTGATGTTTTCGAGTATGATTTTGTCGTCGTAGCCGAAGCGTACGTTTTCGAGTGTGATCAGCATAATTTTACCAAAATTTTCGCAAAATGAAGGGTATGAAAAAGGTTACGCGAGAGGACATCGAGGCGCTGGAAGCGCAGCTTTCCGCCGCTCCTCCGGGCGACGTCGCGCCGCTCGTCAAAAAATTGGTCAAATACAAACGCTATTACTTCCGCGGGAAGTGAGAGCGCGCTTTTTCAAGTTGTCTGCAAAACGGTGTGCTTAAAACAAAGTCTTCGTCTTTTCGTCGAAGTCGGGGATGAACTGCGTATCCGCGGCGGCAAGTTCCTGCAAAAAGATATTTTCGATGCCCGAACCGAGCAGAAAGTCGCGCACCTTTTTGTATTCGCGCGGGGTGATGCGGCGCGAAAGCTCGGGGAAATTTCCGATCTCCCCGTACGGCGTGTACTGCCCCATGAGCGAAAAGTAGGCGGGGGAACGCAGGGCGGCGAACCACTTTATGATTTCGATGCTGTCGTTGGTGCACAGCGGCAGAACGAGGTGGCGCACGATGCACCCCGCAACCATCTTGTCCCCGTCGAACTGCGGCGCGCGGCTTGCCATAAACTTTACCGCCTCGCTTGCATATTCGAAGTAGTCTGCTTTGCCCGTATACCGCGCCGAAATTTTGGGCGAAAAGTACTTCATGTCGGGCAGGTACACGTCGATATATCTGTCCAGAGCGCGCAGGGCTTCGAGCTTTTCGTACGAGTGCGTGTTGTACACCACGGGGATCTTGGGCCGGTAAATCGCGAACGTTTTAATAAGTTGGGGTATATAGTGCGAAGCGGTCACGAGGTTGATGTTTTCCGCGCCCATCTCCTCCAGTTCGCGGAAGATGGCGGCGAGCCGCTCGGGCGTGACCTCCTGCCCGACCCGCGCGCGGGAGAGTTCGAAATTCTGGCAGAAGACGCACCGCAGGGCGCACCCGCTGAAAAACACCGTTCCCGAACCGTTTTTGCAGGAGATGCACGGCTCCTCGTAGGGGTGCAGTCCGTATTTGGCGACGCGCATCGTATCGCCCGCGCCGCAGGCGCCGCATTCGGTTGTCCTGTCCGCCCCGCATTCGACGGGGCAGAGCTTGCATTGTCGGTTCATGGCAAAATTGTACCATATTTTTGCGCTTTTGCAAAGCGTTGTCGCCTGCGGGCGGGAAATTATTGACAATCCGCGCGATTGTTATTATAATAGTGTCGAATTAAAGATTTGCGCGGAAATTAAAATATTTACTTGCGCGACCAAAAGCCGCGCCTTTGCGCTGCGCACCCGTATTTGCAAATACTTTTGCTTATGCAGGAAAGGTGAATGCGGCGCGCGTAAAACGGTGTGCCCTGAGAAGGCGCGCCGCAGAGGAAAACTCCGACGGTCAGCGGCAGAGCCGCGTGCCGTGGGGTTGTCATAGAAATCACGACAATTTGTTTTGTCAGCTCAAAACAAATTGTGTGAACAGAGGTTTTTTATGAGATACTTTTTTACAAGCGAAAGCGTGACCGAAGGTCACCCCGATAAAGTCTGCGACCAGATCTCCGACGCCGTGCTCGACGCCGTGCTTTCCCGCGACGAAAATTCCCGCGCCGCCATCGAGTGCTGCGCCACGACGGGCATGGTGCTCGTCATGGGCGAGCTGTCCACCGAGTGCTACGTCGACATCTCCAAAATCGTGCGCGACACCGTCAAGGAAATCGGCTATACGCACGGGCAGGGCTTTTCCTACAATTCCCTCGCCGTCATCACCGCCATCCACGGGCAGAGCGCGGACATTGCGCGCGGCGTGGACGCCTCGGTGGAAAAGCGCGCGGGCGGCGGCGCATACGACCAAATCGGCGCGGGCGACCAGGGCATGATGTTCGGCTATGCCGTCAACGAAACGCCCGAGCTTATGCCGCTCACGGCGGTTTTGTCGCACAAGCTCGCCATGCGCCTTGCCGAAGTGCGCAAGAGCGGCCTTTTGCCCTATCTCCGCCCCGACGGAAAGACGCAGGTTACCGTCGAGTACGAGGGCAGAAAACCCGTCCGCGTGGATACGGTGGTCGTTTCCGCCCAGCACGACGAGCACGTTTCGCAGGAACAGCTCATCAAGGACATTAAGGAATTCGTCATCGGCGAAATCATCGACAAGTCGCTCGTCGACGAAAATACCCGCTATTTCATCAACCCGACGGGTCGCTTTGAAATCGGCGGGCCGGAAGGGGACAGCGGGCTCACGGGGCGCAAGATCATCGTCGACACCTACGGCGGCAGGTGCGCGCACGGCGGCGGCGCCTTTTCGGGCAAGGACTGCACCAAGGTCGACCGCAGCGCGGCGTACATGGCGCGCTATATCTGC
>CAJFFD010000081.1 GCA_904373255.1 uncultured Clostridia bacterium
GCAAAATATCATATGATAGAATTTTCTACAAGTCAAGTATTTTTATAGAAAATTCTATATCATATAGATATGGAATTTACCGAAATATTGACCGAATATCTACAATTAAATTCGATGTCCGTTTCGGAGTTTGCCAGACTTATTGGAGTAAAACCCAGCCAGGTGAGCGAATGGAAAAGCGGCAAGGCAAAACCAAGTTACGACACTATGAAGCAAATCTTAAAAATGACAAATAAATCGGCAGATTTTTGGTTTGATTTATCCGATTAAAGCGGTGCGCAATGCGCACCGCAACGAAACATTCTGAACAGCAAAAGGCGTACCGAACCGGTACGCCTTTTGCATTTACGTTGGGATTTTTTGATTGTTTTATCCGTTTCCTTTTACAGCAGGTCTGCCTGTCTGCGCCGCTCTTCTCGCGCGCGCAAACGCCGCAAAAACCGGCTCTGTATGCAAACGTTCAAAAAGGAGCCGCACCAACAGGCAACACAGCATATTCCCGCCGCGACCGCCGCAAAAGCGACGGAATTTCCCATGGCGCCCTGCAATGCCCAAATAGCGCACGCAGCCGCCGCGAACAGGGCGAGCATCGGCAGACAGCAGGCAAAGAAATAGCAAAACATATACTTCCGCCCGCCGGAATACCGATAAATGTTTGCAAACCCGATGAGCAACACAATACATATACCGAAAAACGGGATCGCGCACAGCCAACACTGTAACCGCTGCGATATTACGCGCGGCGGTTTTTCCATCCCCATATTCCCCCTCCTTTTTTAACGCGCAAGCGGCTTTTTTTGGCGCATCAAATACAATTCGCGGTAGTTCTGCGGCAGGCGCCACACCCAGTTGCCGCCGAGGGTGGACGGGGTGTTGACGCGCGCCTCCTCGCCCAGCTCCAGATAGTCCTGCATGGGAATGACAGCCGTATCCGCGCGGCTTTGCAGCACCGCCCGCACGAAGGCGTGCGTCCGCGTTTCGCGCGGTTTGCGGCGCGTGCAAAGGCGCACCCGCCATTTTGCCATGCCCCGCACTCCTTCGAGGTACTGCCGCGATGTCATGTTGTCGTGCGTTCCCGTGTAGGCGACGCAGTTTGCCGGGTAGTTTTTGGGCAGATATTCGCTGTTTTTGCTGTCGAACGCGAACTGCAGAATCTTCATTCCGGGATAACCCGTATATGCCAGAAGCTCGCGCACCGATTCGTCGAGATACCCCAAGTCCTCCGCCCAGACGGGCGCGGCGGGGAATGTCTCCTTCACCTTTGCGAACAGAGCCTTGCCGGGCGCCTGCACCCACTTTCCGTTTTTCGCCGTACTGTCCCCGAAGGGCACCGCAAAGTAGGCGGCGAAACCGCGGAAATGATCGACGCGCACCATATCGTACATTTCGAACGCCGCGCGGAAGCGCTCTACCCACCACGCGAACCCCTCCTCTTCCAGCCTTTCCCAGTTGTAGAGCGGGTTGCCCCACAGCTGCCCGTCGGGCGTGAACCCGTCGGGCGGAACGCCCGCCACCGCCGTCGGGCACAGGTTTTCGTCCAGCTGAAAGTACGCGGGCTGCGACCATACGTCTGCCGAGTCCGCCGAAACATAGATGGGAAGGTCGCCGACAATGCGGATGCCCTTGCCGTTTGCGTAGCCTTTGAGCGCCTTCCACTGGCGGAAGAACCAAAATTGCAGAAACGCGTAAAACTTTGCCTCCCCTTCGGGCGCACGCGCGCTTCCGCGGCGGCGCTCCGCCTCCGGCCACGACTGCCAGCTCCGCCCGCCGTTCTTATCCTTCAGAGCCATAAAGTCGCAGTAGTCCGCGAGCCAGGGCGTTTGCGCGCAGAAGCGCAAAAAATCCGCACCGTTCGCATCGAAACGGGAAAACGCAAGGCGCAAAACCGCGTACCGCCGTTCGTACAGCCGCGCGTAGTCGATGTTCCCCTGCGACTCCGCCTGCCCCGCCAGCTCCTCCGCCGTGAGCAGACCCTCGCGGAAGAGCGCCTCCAAATCGATGAAATACGGGTTGCCCGCGTACGCCGAGGGGGACTGATAGGGCGAGTCGCCGAAGGAGGTTTGATTCAGCGGCAGGATCTGCCAGATGTTCTGCCCCGTTTCCGCGAGGAAATCGACGAATTTGTACGCTTCCGCCCCGAAATCGCCGATGCCGTAGCGGGAGGGCAGGGAGAACACGGGCAGCAAAATTCCTTTACTTTTCATCGGTCAGCCCCCAAATGTCCGCGGCGTAGCCGCGCACGGTGCGGTCGGACGAGAAATATGCCGACGAGGCGACGTTCTGCATCCGCTTTTTCGCGAACGTCTGCGCATTTTTGGCATCTTCGTTGATCTGGAGGAGCGACCGCACATACTCGGGCAGGTCGCGGAAGATAAAGTAATGGTCGGGCTTGTGCCAGCTCGCGCCGACGGTGAGAGAATCGTACAGTTCTTTATAATACCCCTTTTCGTCGGGGAAGGTCTGCAGCATTTCCAAAGCGCGGCGGGCGTCTGCATCCTTCGCGAGATATTCGGCGGGGTCGTACCCCTCTTTGCGCAGGCGGTCGAGCTCGTCCGCCTCCGCGCCGAACACATAGTTGTTTTCCCTGCCCGCGCGCTCGAAAATTTCGATGTTCGCGCCGTCCATGGTGCCGCAGGTGACGGCTCCGTTCATCATGAACTTCATGTTGCCCGTGCCGCTCGCCTCCAGCCCCGCCGCCGAAACCTGCAGCGATACGTCGCTGCCCGCGACGATCTTTTCCGCATAGCTGACGCCGTAGTCGGCGACGAACACGACCTGCAATTTTTGGTTGACCTCGCCGTCCGCGGCGATCATTGCGGCGACGTCGTTGATGAATTTGATGATGCCCTTGGCGCGGAAGTAGGAGGGCGCGCTCTTTGCCCCGAACAGGAACACGCTCGGCGCAAAACCGGGCAGCTCGCCCCGCTTTAATTTGAAATAGATCTCCAGAACCGCGAACGCCGTCATCAGCTGGCGCTTGTACTCGTGCAGGCGCTTGATCTGCGCGTACACGACCGCGTTCGGCAGAAGCTCGATGCCGTCGCGCCGTTTCACCGCCTCGTACAGGGCGCGCTTGCCCGCCTGTTTGGCGGCGATAAATTCGGAAATTGCGGAAACGTCCTCAATATTTTCGGACAGGGCGGCAATTTTTTCCAAATCCTGCCGCCAGCCGTGCGCCCATTTGTCAAGGAAGGCGGAAAGCGGCTCGTCGCACAGTTCCAGCCAGCGGCGCGGGGTGACGCCGTTCGTCTGGTTGCAGAACTTTTCGGGGTAATATTTCGCCGCGGCGGGGAATAAATCGCGCTTGATGATGTCGGAATGCAGCTTCGCCACGCCGTTGACGCGGCGGCCGATGAACACGGCGAGGCTCGCCATGCGGTAGGTTTTGCCCGCGCGGATCGCCATCTGCGCCGCCTCTTCCGCCGAACAGCCGAGAGAGGCGAACTCCCGCCGCGCGAGCGTATCCAGCCGCTTTAAGATATGGAGGATGCCGGGCAAGATCTTTTTGAGGTATTTTTCCGGCCAGCACTCGAGCGCCTCGGGCAGAATGGTGTGGTTGGTGTAGTTGAACGCCTGCCGCGCGATCGCCGCCGCCTTGGGGAGGGTCATTTTATGCTCCGCCGTCAAAAGCCGCACGAACTCGGCGATGGCGAGCACGGGATGCGTGTCGTTGAGCTGAATGCTGTTGCAGCGCGGGAACAGTTCGAACTTTTCCCCGTGCTCGGCGGCAAAGCGCTCCACAAGCTCCCCCACCGCCGCCGCGGAGAAGAAATATTCCTGCCGCAGGCGCAAGAGTTTGCCCTCCTCCGTATCGTCGGCGGGGTACAGGTATTCGCTGATTTTTTCCGCCTCGGGCGAACCTTCCGCCTGAAACAGGCGCAGGATATTCGTGCGTTTGCCGATGACGGGCGTATCGTAGGGCACCGCGCGCACCTGCATATCGGCAAATTCGATGACGCGCGCCTCGTCCTCGCGGCGGAAACTCCACGGGTCGCCGAAGCGCTGCCAGTCGTCGGGATATTCGGTCTGATACCCGTCTTCGAACTTCTGGCGGAACAAACCGTATTTATAGCGGATGCCGTAGCCGTACAGCGGCAATCCCTCCGCGGCGGCGGAATCGAGAAAGCACGCCGCGAGCCTGCCGAGCCCGCCGTTGCCGAGAGCCGCGTCGCCGATCTGCTCGAAATCGGCGATGTCTACCCCCTTTTCGGCGAGGATTTCGCGTACCTCGCGCAGGATGCCCGCCTCCATGAGGTTGTTGTAGAAGGCGCGGCCGACGAGAAACTCGACGGAAAGATAGGCGGCGCGCTTGCCGCACCCTGCGGCGAGCGCGTC
>CAJFFD010000082.1 GCA_904373255.1 uncultured Clostridia bacterium
ATAACTTTTACATACAATTACAAGGACGGAACGGAAACAATAACGCTTTCCGAGTTGGAAAGCGCAAAAAGTTCGGATATAAAATGCGTAGGTGCGCCAAAGCGGAGCCATGGCTTTTGCCATGGCTCCGCTTTGTTTGTTCATGAGGGACAAGAACCACATCCGCAAATAGCAGTCATATATATACGTTTTTGCGCCATTAAAACCCTTTAAGCATAGAATTTTTTTAAAAACTCCTCGTGCAATTCCATCCATTGCTTACTGAATATAAGTTTTTCTTCCAGCAACTTTTTTGCTTTTGCTCTATAACTGCTTTTTTCATCTTCAAGCGACTTTTCAAGTTGCAATGCATCGTTTCCGCAATATTGATAAAACGGAGCGACCATATCAAAATGCGCTATCAAATCAAAACAAAGTCCTAGAAAACCGAAATAATCCAAACAAATTCTGTTGTGCATTCTTTTATAGACTTTATAAACGACCAATATGTAAAAATATTCAAACTCGCTCAATTTTTGTTTCGCTTCCGATAAATTTACTAAACCCGATATGATCTCTGCGGGAGTAAAAAATGCCGTAGCACCCGGTTTCTTTTGTATTTTTTCTAACTTATGAATATACTGAAATATATTGACATTTGCTTCTCCGGAATCAGAATCTCCTTGAGCCTTATCAACGCGGTACTGCAAAATTATCCCAACAAAAATGTCAATTATAAGCAAGACAAGACCGCTGACCCAAGCCGCGGTATTATGAGCAATCGCTCCGCCAATAATCAAGCCTATAAAAAAGACACATAAAAGATGCGTTATTGTTTTTGCCGTTCTCATTTGTTTTCTCCTTTCAATTTTATCTTATAAATAAAAATGCGCCTCATTAAGAGACGCACCGAAAAACGCATCTCTCAATGTTGCTACACATTTTTCCCAAATTAAGGCGAGAGCATACGTTTTTACCTAATATGTGTAGCACGATTAGTATATCACACAAATATGCAATTTGCAAGTGATTCAATAAAATATATTTCCCACTCTGCCGCTTGAAATCCGCCGCGGATGTGCTATAATAATGGCGACCCGCGCCGCGTTCGATTGCGGCGCAGGGTAAGCCATTTTCGGGGGCAAAGCCATGTACGAACAGCCGACCTTTTTCGAAAAAGAACAGAGCCAGCCGCTGGCGGCGCGCATCCGCCCGCAGACGCTGGAGGAATACTGCGGTCAAAAGCACCTGTTGGGCGAAGGCAAGGTTCTGCGCCGCCTCATCGAGAGCGACAACGTTGGTTCGATGATCTTCTGGGGCCCGCCGGGCGTGGGCAAAACGACGCTCGCGCGCATCATCGCGAACCGCACGAAGGCGAACTTTATCGACTTTTCCGCGGTGACGAGCGGCATAAAAGAGATCAAACAGGTGATGGAGGAGGCGGAAAAGAACCGCCGTTTCGGCGGAAAAACCATCCTCTTCGTGGACGAAATACACCGCTTCAACAAGGCGCAGCAGGACGCCTTTCTGCCCTTTGTGGAGCGTGGCAGCATCATCCTCATCGGCGCGACGACGGAAAACCCCTCCTTCGAGGTGAACGGCGCTCTCCTCTCCCGCTGTAAGGTGTTCGTTCTGCAGCCGCTGAAAACGGAGGAAATCTGCGAGCTTTTGCTCCGTGCCCTTACCGATGCGCGCGGGTTCGGCGGGCAGAAGGTGGAAATTTCGGACGAGCTCGTCGAAGCCATCGCCAATTTTGCCAACGGCGATGCGCGCAGCGCCCTCTCCACCCTCGAAATGGCGGTGTTAAACGGCACCTTCGACGGAGAAAAGACGGTGGTGACCGCGGAGGACGTGGAGCAATGCACCTCGAAAAAATCTCTCCTCTACGACAAAAAGGGGGAGGAACACTACAACCTCATCTCCGCCCTGCACAAATCCATGCGCAACTCCGACCCCGACGCCGCCGTGTACTGGCTGGCGCGTATGCTGGAAGCGGGCGAAGACCCGCTGTACGTTGCGCGGCGGGTGACGCGGTTCGCGAGCGAGGACGTAGGCCTTGCCGACCCGCGCGCGCTCGAAATCGCCGTCGCCGCGTACCAGGCCTGCCACTTTATCGGCATGCCCGAATGCTCGGTGCACCTGACGCAGGCGGTCGTGTATATGTCGATGGCGCCCAAGTCGAACGCGCTCTACATGGCGTACGAATCGGCGAAGAAGGACGCGCTCAACATGCTCGCCGAGCCCGTTCCCCTCGTTATCCGCAACGCGCCGACAAAACTCATGAAGGAACTCCAATACGGCAAGGGCTACCAGTACGCGCACGACTCCGCGGACAAGCTGACGGACATGCAGTGTTTGCCCGACAGCCTGCTGGGAAAGGAATACTACCGCCCCACCGAGGAAGGGTTGGAGGCGCGCTACAAGGCGCGCTTGCAGGAGATCAAGGACTGGAAAAAAAGCCGTACGGAGAAATAGCTCCCCGCAAATTTCCCTGCTGCGCCGGCGGCAGGCTGCCCGTTCGGAAGGGTTTGCACGCCGGCGCGCACCCGGGCGCAAAGACGGATATACCTGTACATTTTCTGAAAACAATTAAAAAATTTTTTTCGGAATTTTTATTGTCAATTTAAAAAATATGTGCTATAATTGAGCCGATTTCCGGTCGGGAAACGGCACCCTGCGGCACTTGCACGGCTGGTACCGCCCCCGCTCGGCGGGGCAGCCGCATATCAAATACAAAATAATACAAGGAGAGGAAAACATGAAAACGATCAAGGACAAACAGCTTTTGGTTGGGGCAGATTTTGCGGGATTTCCGCTGAAAGAAGCGGTCGTGGCGCATCTGAAAAGGAAGGGTTGGACGATTACGGACGTAGGCGTCCGTACGGACAGCGACCCGAACGATACCGACCTTATGTTCCACCGCGTGGGTCTGCGCGTGGGCAGCATGATCGCGGAAGGCGAATTCGAGCGCGCGCTCATCTTCTGCGGCACCGGCATGGGCATTCATATCGCGGCGAGCAAATGTCCGCATGTGCACGCAGGCGTTGTGGAAAGCGTACCCGCCGCACTGCGCGCCATTACGGGCAACGGCGTTAACGTGCTTGCAATGGGCGCCTTCTACGTCGCCCCGCAAATGGGCTGCGACATCGCGGACGCTTACCTGAATGCAGAACTTGGCTCGGGATACGAATGGTGGAAAAATTTCTATGAATTCCATAAGCTCGCCATCGACGAACTGGAAGCCTTCAACTATGAAGAATACAAGAAAAACGGTTTCAAGGTAAAGCACCTCGGCGATTATCCCCTGACCCTGGAAGAAAAACCCGACTGATCCCCCGGCTGAAAAACAAACGGCACGCCTTTGCGAAGGCGTGCCGTTTTTCATGCGGCGCAATGCGCCGCATGAGCCGCCGCACATATGTGCGGCGGCTCATGCGTACCGTTTCAGCGGATTTTTCGCGTCATATGCATATTCATTCGTATGTGCGGCGGCACATATAACGGATACGGGCGGCTGCGCCCCCGTTTTTCGCTACTCCGCCTTTTCGCCCAGGCTGAGCTTGTACAGTTTTACGGAATTGTCGATCGTCTTTTCCTTCGCGGAAGCGCCGTATTTATCCACGTCGATCGCGTTCTTCGGGCCGTGGGTGAGGCAGAGCGGGCCGTTCAGGCAGCCGCCGTCGCACGCCATGCCCTCGAAAAAGTTTTCGACCGCGCGGTTGAATTTCAGCTTGGTGAGCGCGGCGCGGCACTCGTCGATGCCGTTCATCGCGAGCGGCTTGATGCCCTCGACGCCGTACTCCTTCGCAACGTCCGCCACGCCCTGCGCGATGCCGCCGCTCTTGGCGAAGATGCGGCCGTAGAAGGAGGCATTGTCGAGCGAAGTTTCCTCGAGAGAGCCCACCTCGATGTCGCGCGCGTCCAGAAACGCCTGCAATTCTTCAAAGGAGAGCACGCCGTCGATGGCGCCCTGCGTTTTGGGGAGTTTGAATTCGAGCTTTTTGCTCGCGCACGGGCCGATGAAGATGACCTTGCCCGCAGGGTCGGTGCGCTTGATGAGCATAGCCGTTTCGACCATGGGCGAAACGCTGCTCGAAACATACTTCGCAAGTTCGGGGAAGTTCTTTTCCACGAACATTACAAACGACGGGCAGCAGGAAGTCGTGAGCGTGCCCTTCTCCTTCCACTCCTCCGCCTCGTGGTACAGGGTGATGTCTGCGCCGAGCGCCGCCTCGACCACCTGGTGGAATCCGAGCTTGCGCATGCCCGTCACGACCTGTTCGATCTTCGCGTACTTGAACTGGCTGACGATGGACGGCGCAATGACCGCATACACATGGTATTTGGTGTTGTTTTCCGACTTTTTCAGAATGTCGATGCAGTCCATGACGAGCGACTTGTCGACAATGGCGCCGAACGGGCATTGATACACGCAGGCGCCGCAGGAGATGCACTTGCCGTTGTCGATGACCGCCTTTTTATCCTCGCCGACGGTGATCGCCTTGACCTTGCAGGAGTTGACGCACGGGCGCTTCTGCGCGATGATGGCTCCGTACGGGCATGCCTGGGTACACTTGCCGCACTCGATGCACTTGCTCTTGTCGACGACCGCCTTGTGGTCGATGATCTGAATGGCTCCCCTCGGGCATACCTCCTGGCAGCGGTGTACGATGCAGCCGCGGCAGGCGGGCGTGACGAAGATGCCGCCGATGGGGCATTCGTCGCAGGCGATGTCGATGACCTCGACGACGTTGGGGTTATTTTTATCCCCGCCGAGGGCGAGCTTGATGCGCTCCTGCACGATGGCGCGCTCCTTGTAAATGCAGCAGCGCATCGTCGCTTTGGGGCCGGGGGAAATTTCCTTCGGGATGTCTATGTAAATGTTATCGTAGCAATGCTCGTACTCGTTGCGGATGACCGCTTTTAACACATCGTATTTGAGTTTTTGCACCGCAGTGTCGAATAAACGCTTGTTATCTGCCATATCTCTCGAAACCTGCCTTTTTATTTATCCTTCCTTTCTGTAAATAGTTCCTTCCATTCACGATTGAAGGAAGAAATTAAATCGATTTTTTTCTGTCTTGACCATCTTTTTATCTGTTTTTCCCGCGCAATCGCGTCCCTGACGTCGAAACAAACCTCGTAAAAAACGAGTTTGTGAACGCGATACTTTTTTGTA
>CAJFFD010000083.1 GCA_904373255.1 uncultured Clostridia bacterium
GCTCTCCGTCGATACGAACATCCCCCCCGAGCCGTTCGCAATGATGGGCAGCTCGATCGCCCTGAGCATCTCCGACATCCCTTGGGCAGGCCCCACGGGCTCGGTGCAGGTCGGCTTGGTCGACGGGCAGTACGTCATCAACCCCGACAACGCCCAGCGCGAAAAGAGCGTTCTCTCGCTCGGACTTTCCGGCACGAAGGACGCCATCATGATGGTCGAAGCGGGCGCGAAGGAGATCTCCGACGAGGAGATGGTCGGCGCGATCCTGTTCGGCCACGAGGAAATCAAAAAGCAGTGCGCCTTCATCGAGATGATCCAGAAGGAGATCGGCAAGCCGAAGCGCCAGATGGAGCTGTACCACGTCCCCGAGGACATCGACGCCGCGGTGCGCGCATATGCCTCCGACATGCTGGATAAGGCGCTCGACGAGTACGACCGCCAGGCGCGCGAGGAAAAGCAGAACGAAGTCGAAAAGGACGTGTTGGCGCACTTCGCCGATACTTATCCCGACAAGGCGCGCGAAATCAAGGACAGCCTGTACTATCTGACCAAAGAGAAAGTCCGCGCGAAAATCTTGGACAAGGGCATCCGACCCGACGGCCGCAGCCTCAAAGAGATCCGTCCCATCTGGTGCGAAACGGGCATTCTGCCCCGCGTACACGGCTCGGCGGTGTTCACCCGCGGCCAGACGCAGGTGCTCTCCACCTGCACCCTCGGCACCCTGTCCGAAGTGCAGAAGCTGGACGGTCTGGACGACGAAACTTCCAAGCGCTATATGCACCAATATAATTTCCCCGGCTATTCCACGGGCGAAGCGAAGGGGCTCAAAAGCCCCGGTCGCCGCGAAATCGGCCACGGCGCCCTCGCCGAGCGCGCGCTCGAACCCGTCGTTCCGAGCGCCGAGGAATTCCCGTACGCCATCCGTATGGTGTCCGACGTCATGAGTTCGAACGGCTCCACGTCGCAGGCGAGCGTCTGCGGCTCCACGCTGGCGCTCATGGATGCGGGCGTTCCCATTAAAGCACCCGTCGCGGGTTGCGCGATGGGCCTCATCAAGGATACGAACAGCGACCGCGTCGCGATTCTGACGGATATTCAGGGTCTTGAGGACTTCCTCGGCGACATGGACTTCAAGGTCGCGGGTACCGAAAAGGGCATCACCGCCATCCAGATGGATATTAAGATCAAGGGCATCTCCGAGGATATCCTCCGCCGCGCCATCGCGCAGGCGAACGAGGGCAGGCAGTTCATCCTGCACAAGATGCTCGACGTGCTGCCCGCACCGCGCGCAGAGCTTTCCAAGTTCGCGCCGAAGATCATCTCCTTCAACATCGATCCCGATAAGATCCGCGAGGTCATCGGCAGCGGCGGCAAGGTCATCAACAAGATCATCGAGGAAACGGGCGTCAAAATCGACATCGACGACGACGGAAAGGTCTGCATTGCGACGTACGGCGAAAACACCGAAAACGCCGAGCGCGCCAAGGCGATCATCCTCTCCATCGCGCGCGACCCCGAAGTGGGCGATATGTTCATCGGCTCGGTCGTCCGCATCCTGTCCAAGGTCGGCGCGTTCGTCGAACTCGCTCCCGGCAAGGACGGCATGATCCACATCTCCAAGATGAGCGACAAGCGCATTGGTCAGGTAGAGGACGTTCTCAACATCGGCGATACCGTCAAAGTCGAGATCATCAAGATCGGCGAAAAGGGCATCGATTTGAAGCTCCTCGAAAAGATGGACGTTTAATTGAAAACAAAGCGAAAAGGGGTCGCCCGCAGGGGCGGCTCCTTTTTCTATGGCACCGGACAATGCGGTTTGGTCTTGGTCGATTCAGAATATATCAGTCGTCTGTGGGCGGCGGGTTTTTTTCGCAAAACAGCAAAACGTTCACTGAAAAGTTTGACTTTCTTAACAAAAGCGCGTATACTCAATGCAAAATAATTTTTTGGGAGGTTTCGTTTATGAAGGGCGAAAATGCGGATACAAAGAAGCCTGCCATGCGCTCGGCTGCCAAGCGGCTGGCGTTTACGGCTCTGTTTGCGGCGCTGTGCTGCGTGGGAACGATGTTCATCGTCATCCCGCTGCCGCACGGGTATTTTAACGCGGGCGACGTGTTCGTTCTGCTTGCGGGCTGGTGCATGGGGCCCGTGTTTGGCGGCATTGCGGCGGGGCTTGGCAGCTGCCTCGCGGATATTTTGAGCGGCTACATACTCTATGCGCCCGTCACCTTCTTCGTCAAGGGCATCGACGCGGTGGCGTCGTATTTTGTCTGGCGCGCCCTGCGCTTGCTTGTCACCAAGGACAATCTCGATTTTCTCGCGCGCATCGGCGCCGCCGTCGTCGGGGAGACGCTCATGGTGCTCGGGTATTTCCTGTTTGAAACGGCGCTGTACGGCGTCGCGGGCGGCGCGGCGAGCCTCATCGGGAATGCGTTGCAGGGCACGTTCGGCGTCGTCTGCTCGGTGTTGTTGGTGTCCATTTTGTACCGCCTGAAGGCGGTGCGAGGGTTCTTTTCCCCGCTCATTTGTCCGCCGCACTTGAAAAAGGAAGCATAAACCGCGAGTCGGCGCCGCGCCGAAGCCGATTTACGCACCGCGCATTTTCGCGCCGAAAAATACCGAAAGAGAAGGGGAGGAGCGATTCATGGCATTCCACCGCATAACGCCCGCAGAATCGGGGCGGGAGGACGTGTACCGCCACTTTATGGAGGACGCGCCCTGCACCTACAATTTCACTGCCGAAACGGATGTGACGCACCTGCGCACGGCGGCAAAGGCGAGGGGCGCAAAGTTTTTCCCTGCGCTCTTGCATTGCATTACAGCCTCTGTCAACGCCTTCTGCGAGTTCCGCATGAGCTTCGATGCGGAAGGGCAGCTCGGGTATTACGATTCCGTCGACCCGTGCTACACCGTCTTTCATGAGAACGCGAAGCGCTTTTCCGACGTGTGGACGAAGTTCGACGGGGATTTCGACGTGTTCTACGCGCGCTATTGCGAGGACATGCGGCAGTACGGCGGCGCGGAGATGAAGCCGTCCAAACCGTACGAGGGCGAAAACCTCTTCAACGTGTCCTGCATTCCGTGGGCGTCGTTTACGGGATTCGACTTGAACCTGCAAAAGGGGTACCGCTGGCTGCCACCCATTTTCACGGTGGGCAAATATTTTGAGCGGGAAGGGATGCTCGTGCTTCCGCTCGCCGTGCGCGTGCATCACGCCGTGTGCGACGGCTACCACGTCGCCCTGTTTTTGCAGGATTTGCAGCGGCGGATGGATACTTTTTGAGGGATAGGGCGGGTAAAATTTCGCCGCGAACGGACGGCAATAAAGAATAATAGCAAGGATAATAATAAAATGAGCGGCGCGCCGAATTTCGGCGCGCCGCTTTGCATATTCACCAGCCCCGCCGCGCATACTACAACAAAACGCGGAGGGAAACAGAATGCAGGAAGAATTTACTTCGGGCGGGCTGAACGCCATGTCCGAACTGTTGGAAGCGGAACTGATGGCGGGCAAAAAGGCGAAGCTATACGCGCACACGCTCACGGATATGCAGCTCGCGGAGCGGATGCAGGGCTTGGCGGGCAGCCATGCAGAGCGGTACAACGCGTTGCTGGCGCTCTTCAAGGAGTGACGGCGGGAAAAGCACAAGGATCGCTCGAACATTCGGGCGGATATTCAGTACAGGGAGAGGGGAGAAAGATGGATAAACCGACGAAGAGGGATACGGCCTTTTGCGAGCGCGACGCGCTCGCGGATATGCGGCAGGCGGAGCGTGAGGTGCTGCGCGCCTATGCGGCAGCGGCGGCGGAGGGCGGCTCGCGCCGATTGCGCATCCTTTTAGCGCAGAATTTTGCCGCCGCCGCGGAGGATATGTACGCGGTGGACTGCGCCATGCGGCGGGAGGAAAAGGAGAGCAGCGGCGCATCTGCCGAGGAAATCAAGAGTGCGTACACCGAATTTTCCCGCCGCGGCGCCGATCTGTCCGAAAATTAGAGAGAAAGGGCAGCGACGTTTTCCGTCGCTGCCCTTTGGCATTTTCTACAACACTTCGTGCGTTTTCCCTATATTGATGCCGGGCGTCCACGCCCCGTCTCCGCGGTAAGTATACTGCGGATAGTTCGGGTCGTCGTACGCCTTCAGGATATAAAAGGACTCGATCCCGACGTTGCCGCTGTCGCCCGTGTCCTTCGCGCACCAAAAAAATGCCATGCGGTAGATTGCGGCGCTCGT
>CAJFFD010000084.1:0-2138 GCA_904373255.1 uncultured Clostridia bacterium
TCGTCGCGGGGCTGAACGGCCGCTTCAGCGCCGAGGATATGCGCGGCATCCTGTTCGACGACGAGTGGGGCTTCGCGCCGCCCGCGTACGACCTGCAAAACTATACGGCGGGGGAAACCATCCTGCGCGCGGTCGTGCGCGCGCGCCTGCGCCGCAAGCGCGCGGAGGACGAAATGCGCCTCTTCTACGTCGCGCTCACCCGTGCCAAGAGCTGCCTGCACCTCGTGTTCGAGGAGGAGCGGCTCTTCGATGCAGCGAACCTCGCCGATGCGGCTTGCTTTGCCGATTTCGTCGATTTTGAAAAATTCCGCGATCTATACGCGCCCGTGTTCGGCGGCGAGCTTGCCCCGCCCGAGACCCGCGTCCTGTCCGAAGAGGGGGCTGACGAGGAGGCAAAGGCGGCGGTTTTGGCGCAGTACGAGCGGCAGTATCCGTTCGAAAGCAGTCTGCGCCTGCCCGTCAAAACATCCGCGTCCGCGATCTTGCAGGAGCGGGAAAAACAGCTTGCCGAACAGCTTCTGCCCGAGGAGGAGCGGGAGAGCGAGCGGGCGGCGGGCGAATTTTACAGCGGCCCCGCCGATGCGGAAACGGGCACGGCGTACCACGAATTTCTGGAACGTTCCGACTTTTCCGCGCCCCCCGAAGAGGAGGCGGCGCGGCTGTACGCCCTGCTCGGCGGAAAGGATTCGCCGCTGGATGTGGCGCGCATGGAGCGCATTTTGCGCATGCCCGTGTTTTCGCGGCTCAAAGGCTTTACGCTGTGGCGGGAGCGGGAGTTCCTGCTGTGCGCGCCCGCCTGCGAGGTTTTGGAAACGGACGCGGACGACGAGCTGCTCGTGCAGGGCGTCATCGACCTCATGGCGGTGCGCGGGAACGAGTGCATCATCGTCGATTACAAGTACTCCTCGCACGGCGAGGAGCAGCTCGTGCGAACGTATGCGCCGCAGCTGAAAATTTACGCGGCGGCGGCAAAGCGCCTGCCCGGCGTGGAAAAGGTCACGGCGTATATCGTCAATATTTTGAGGGAGTTTGAGATACAAGTGTTCACATATCAACTTGGTACGCCTTTTTGCGTTTGGAGTTTTCCTCTGCGGCGCGCCTTTTCGGGGCACACCATATTATGCGCGCCGCATTCACCTTTCCTGCAAAAGCCTTTCGGCAAATGGGGTGCAAAAGCAAAAAGCGTGGTTTTTGCTTTTGCGATCGTTGATCATAAAAATATATAACCACAAATTCACGGAAAATCGTAGCGCAAAAGCGCGGTTTTGCCTTTTTCGAGAGATTATAAAAAGCCGTTGCGGGTTGGTTTATCATTATCGTTCAATCGGCGTTACGGGGTATGGGGCGGAACCCCATATTCAGCCTTAAAACCGTCGCGCAGTCGGCGGGGCAGACTGTCCCTGAGTATTCGCGCCCTTAACAGCAGAAATTTGCAAGCGGGCTAATTGCGTTTGGCGCGGTTTTAAAAACTTTCGTTTTCGGCAAAAAGCGACGGAATCTGCGGGAATATCCCCCGAAAATTCCCCGAAATTCGGCTATAATGGAACTATCGCGGCAGAATGCGTCTGCCGCGGCATTTTTTCGGGGGTGCCTTATGTCTTTGCAAATATTTGAGCGGATCGTCGGGTTTTTCGGCGATGCGGGCGGGGCGTTCTGCGATATTTCCGTACTGATCCTGCTGCTCCTGCCCCTCGCAACTTTCGCTGCCTATTTTCCGCTCCTTCTGTGTATCGGCAAAGTCCGCCAAACGAGCCGCGTATGTGTGCCTTTTCCTCCTGCTTGCGCTGTACCTTTGCCGCGGCGATTTGCAGGACGCCGCGCCCGTGCTCGCCCTCTTTTTATGCGCGAAGGTGGTGTATCTCCTCTTATACGGCGCCGTTTGCCTCGTTCCCGCGCAAAAACGGGAAAAAACAAAAAAGAAGCCCCGCCTCCCCGCCGCGGCGGAAGAGGAGCTCTTTGTTCCGCCGCCCGTTTCCGAGAGCGATCCGCCCCGCCCGCAGAAGGTGCGCTGCTTTTCGGAGGGTGCGCGCGTCTGTGTGGATAAGGACGTGCGGCTGGAACACATCTTTTCCGTTCTGGAGCGGCTCAAGGAAATGCCGCTCGGTGCGGGCGACCGCCTCGAAGCGCAGAAAATGGAG
>CAJFFD010000084.1:2159-6374 GCA_904373255.1 uncultured Clostridia bacterium
GGAGGAAATGCTGCGCGTATACCGCGCCAAAACGGAGCTTTCCGCCGCCGAAGCGGACGCCCTCAACGACATCCTCGCCTCCCTTTTGAAGATGATGGCAAAGTACGATTTATAAAAATGCAAAGAGAGCGCGGCGAAAAAGCCGCGCTCTTGCTGTATCAAAATAAATTATAAAGTTTTGATCTCCCTCTTCCCCGAAAAAGTCAGGCAGACTTTCAGGAAGGAGGGAGATTTTAATTCCGAAGGGAAAAGATTGCGAATGAATGCCTCGTCCGATGGTCGGGCGGCAATTATAATGTATATACGCAACAGCGGTTGAGCTATACAGAAGCTGTTCGCGGTACGCGTTTTGTCTTGCCTGTGTTCGGGCAAAACGGCGGGGTGTCTTGGAGCAGGGAAACACCGTTCGGCAACGCCTTGCAAAGGGAGTTGCTTTATTATTTTACCTTTCCCGCCGCGCAGGAGCAGGGAGAAGAAATTGCCTCGCTTTCAATAAATTTGTTGAGAAAATTTTTTGTTTTGTTGAGAATATCTCGTCTTGACAACTGTGTTTCCTGCCTTATAATGAAAGAAAAAATTGATAGAGGAGGAACTAATAATGCGAAAGTTCAGATTTGTTGCCATGATTTGTGCACTCATTCTGTGCATCGGTTCCATGTCCGCATGTGCAAGCGACACCAGAACTCCGCTGTATGTTCTGCATTTCAAAACGGAATACAGCGAATATTATGATTGGTTCAACGATTATTTTGAAGAAAAGTACCCGGACGTGCGCGTGGAATATACGGCTGTCCCCACGTCCGATTTTAACTCGGCGTTCGACTCCCGCGTGCAGAGCGGCATGCTCGATGTGTTTGGCGCGCAGCCTTCCACGATGCTGCAGGGTATCTACGCGTACATGGAGCCTTTGGAGCGCATGGACGTTATGGATGACTACCAGGAACAGTACCTGAAAATGGGGCAGATGTATAACGAAGAGCTTGGCGAATCGGAGCAGCTTACCATGCCGCTCGACTATGTCGGCTGTGTTGTTTTTTACAATAAGGTTATGTTTGAGGAGTACGGCTGGGAAATTCCGACCACTTATTCCGGGTTTATCGCCCTTTGCGAAGAAATCTGTGCCGCCTCGCAGGATGCGGTAGGGCAAATCGGCAAAACGAAAATAGCGCAGAACGCGCCTCTTCTTATGGGCGGCAAGGATCAGTGGCCGCTGTTCTCCGTGCTTGACGCCGTGGAGGGGCAGGTCGTGCAGGGCACATATCCCGGGTTCTATGACAGGCTGAAAACGGAAAATTATACGAACCTCGCAGAGTACCAGGCGATTGCAGATCTGCAGTTTGACAGCGACGTATGGGTGGAAACATATACGAAAACGCAGGAGATCGGCGAATATTTCCAAAGCACTTTCTCCGGATTGGCGTATGACTCGGCTCCCCGCTATTTTGCCAAGGGCGACGGCATCACGAAGGAATATTATCCCATGATGATCGACGGTTCCTGGAGTTACGGCGATATCATGAATAAGGATCCCGATTTTGAAGTCGGCATGTTCGTGCTTCCTGCAACCGAGGATAGGCATATTTTTGGCCGAGAATGAAATCATCGCCTGGGCATCCGTTTTTCAATTCGTCGAGGGACGATAAGATATGGTCGATCAGCAGCAATAAATTATTATTTATCTTTCGTAATTGCAGTTTCATTGTATAATTCCTTGTCTGTAAAAGGTTTAATTGTACTGTCGGAATTGAGTATGCGTAAATAAAACTGTCTGTCGGAATCGGAGATATTTATTTCGGCAAGAAAAGCGAAAATAGTGCTGAGCGTTAAAAAACGATAGGGATAAATGAGTTTGCCAAGATCCTTATCGTAAATAAACTGAATAAATTTCATGATGGGCAGTTGTTGCGGGAGAGGGCGGCAGCGAATATATTCCTCAAAAAAGTTCTGCATGAAAATATCCCGATACTTGCTGATTGTTTAAAAAACATCTGAAGAAAAACAGTAAAATTCAGAAATTTGAACAATTTCTATTGAACCGGCGAAAAAAATATGCTATATTGTTTACGGAAAAGCAAAAAATTTTCGGGTGGTAAAAATATGCGAAAAATTATAACGCTCAGTTTTGACGACGGAATCACGCAGGATAAGCGGCTCGTCGGGCTGCTCAGAAAGTACCGTTTGAAAGGTACATTCAACCTCAATTCGGCGCTGTTGGGTACAGCAGGGACAGTTCCGCTTGCAGACGGAACGCCCGTGCGCCACGACAAGATTGCGCCGAGTGAAGTACGGCAGGTGTATGCGGGGTTTGAAATCGCTTCGCACACACGTACGCATCCGCTGCTCACGCAGTGCCTGCCCGTGCGCATTATAGAAGAAACGGTGGGCGACTATTTAAAGTTGAGCGAGCTTGCCGGCTATCCCGTGCGGGGGTTTGCTTATCCGGGCGGCTATCCGAATTGCGACCGCCTCGTTGCCGAGGTGCTGCGCCGATGTACTTCGCTTGCGTACGCGCGGACGATCGTTTCCACCTACAGCATCGCTTTTCCCGCGGATTTTTTGGCGTGGAACCCGTCCTTGCATATCCTCGACGCGCGCGTGGATGAACTGATCGATCAGTTTTGCGCTGCGCGGGAGGATTCGTTGCTGTATATTTGGGGGCACTCGTATGAATTGGACGGTCGCGGCGGTTGGGAGCGCGCGGAAGAGATTTTTTCTCGCCTGGCATCGGTCGAGGGGGCGGAAAGCATGACCAACATGGAAGTATATGAACTTGTACAAGGAGATAAAAATGCGTAAAATCAAGGTCGGCGTTTTGGGCGGTTCCCGCGGCAAAACGATGATGGAGTATGCGGAAAAATCGGACGACTGCGAGCTTACGGCCGTCTGTGATTTCAACGGCGCGGTGCTCTCTTCTCTAAAGGAGCATTTTGCGGAGAAAGGGCACGAGGTAGCTCTGTACGACGATTTCGAAAAATTCCTCTCCGGCGGGGTCGAGGCGGTGGTACTTGCAAACTACGCCAACGAGCATGCGCCCTTTGCGGTGCGATGCATGGAAAGCGGGTTGCACGTTCTGAGCGAAGTTTTGCCCGTGGCGACCCTGCGCGAGGCGGTGCTGTTGGCCGACGCCGCGGAAGCGAGCGGAAAAGTTTACCGCTATGCGGAAAATTACTGCTATTCCCGTGCGGCGCGCGAAATGACGCGCCTGTTCCGCGCGGGAGAGATGGGCGAATTTGAATACGCGGAGGGGGAATACATGCACAACTGCGAGGGTGGCTGGGGCGAATTGACGCAGTTCAGCCGCAGCCATTGGCGCAACCGCATGGACGCCTTTTATTACAGCACCCACTCATGCGGCCCCGTTTTGCACGCCACCGGTCTGCGGCCCGTTTCGGTTACGGGCTTTGAAGTTCCGTATAACGCAAAAACTTCGCGGATGGGCTGTGCCGCAACCCCCTTTGCGGTGGAGATGGTCACACTCGAAAACGGCGGTCTTTTGAAGAGCTTGCACGGCATCGCGCCCAGCCGCAACTCGGTGTGGTTCTGCATGTACGGCAGCAAAGGCAAGTTCGAAAGCGGTCGCGAGGGCGTCGGAAAAGGTACGGACGAGGTGACCGTAAGTTTAGACGGCGTTACGGGCGAAGGGTACAAAACCTATACCCCGACCGATGAGCTTTCCGACCTCGCCGAAATGTACGGCCATGGCGGCAGCGACTTTTTCACCATGCGCAACTTTATGCGCGCGATCCGCGGCGAAACGGAGGACGGAATCGGCCTGTTCGAAGCCCTGGATATGCACTTCGTGGGGCATTTTGCGCATATATCCTCGATAAACGGGGGCATACCCGTCGCGATCCCCGATTTCCGCGACCGCGCCGTACGCGAAAAATACCGCGGCGATACCGCGAGTGTGTTTCGTGGCGACAACGATTTTGCAAAGAACCCCGTTTCGCGCTATCCCACGCCCGCCTACCCCGATTCCCTGTACGAAAATCAGCGCGTCGCGCACGAAAAGACCATGCGCGAACTTGCCGGAAACAAAGCAAAATAACCACGCTTGTGGTTACCGTAACTAAAGCCCGCGGCGCAGAGCGGGCTTTTTTATTTACGCGGAGAATTGTTTATGACGGTATAAAGTAATGTGTATGACTTTACAAACGATAAAATTACACAAATATTACAAGTTTCTAACAAATTTTTTGGAATTTTTTTATTTCT
>CAJFFD010000085.1 GCA_904373255.1 uncultured Clostridia bacterium
CACAGCGCGACCGCGAGCGCGTCCGCCGCGTCGTCCGGTCGGGGGATGCCCTTCAGGCGCAATAAATTGGCGGTGACGAGCTGAATTTGCTTCTTTTCCGCCTTGCCGTAGCCGGTGAGCGCCTGCTTGATCTGCATCGGGGTGTATTCGAACAGCCGCCCGCAGCGTTTGACGCACGCCAACAGCGCCACGCCGCGCGCGTGCGCGACCGCGATACCCGTTGTGATATTCTTGGAAAAGAACAGCTCCTCCACCGCCACCTCGTCGGGCGAAAATTTGTCGAGTATTTTGTTGACGCCCTCCTCTAAAATAGCGAGCCGGGTGGGAAGGCGCTCCTCCTTCGGCGTTAAAACCACACCGTAATCCGCAGCGCGGACGTTGCCGCGGGCATCTTTTTCCAAAACCCCGTATCCGAGCGTCGCAAGACCGGGATCGATTCCTAAAATAATCAATTTTGTTACTCTTTTTTATAAAATGCTTGTGTTTTTCAGAAAAATAGTTTAGAATAGAACCGAACAACTTTAAAAGACGGTACGCGTCTTTTTCCGCCGTCCAAGGGGGAATTGTGGCTCGTCTATTATTTTAAGGTTTTCGGCGGAATAAGTCAATTAAAAACGGCTTAAATTCAGTTACGGAGATGAAATTATGAAATTGTGGGAAGGACGTTTCACGCAGCCGAGCGCAAAGAGCGCCGATGATTTCAACCAGTCGCTTTCGTTCGATTACAAGCTGTATTGGCACGACATCCTCGCAAGCATCGCGCATGTGAAGATGCTCGGAGAAACGCAGATCATTCCGAAAGAAGACGCCGACAAAATCAGCGATACCCTCGTCAATATGCTTGCGGACATCGAGAAGGGAAACCTGGAGATCGACGGGGCGGAAGATATACATACGTTCGTCGAAGACGAGCTCACGAAGCGCATCGGCGTGATGGGCAAAAAACTGCATACCGCCCGTTCCCGCAACGACCAGGTCGCTACCGATATGCGCCTGTATGCGAAGGACAGCATCGTCAACGTCTGCGGGCACATCAAGGCGCTCGTTGAAACGCTCTTGGACATCGCAAACAACAACGTTCAGTTCATTATGCCCGGCTATACCCATATGCGCAGGGCGCAGCCAATTTCCGTGGCGCAGTATTTCAACGCGTACAGCGAAATGTTCCTGCGCGACATCGAGCGCTTTACCGACTGCTACAAGCGCACCGACGTAATGCCGCTCGGCAGCTGCGCGCTCGCGGGTACCGACTTCCCCATCGACCGCAGAATGACGGCGAGCCTCCTCTCCTTCTCCGAAATTTCGCAAAACTCGCTCGATGCCGTTTCCGACCGCGATTTCGTGGCGGAATACCTCTTCTGCTGCTCCACCCTGATGGCGCACCTTTCGCGCTTCTGCGAGGATCTCATCATTTATTCGACGGACGAGTTCGGTTTCATCGACATCGCCGACGAGTATTCAACGGGTTCCTCCATCATGCCGCAGAAGAAAAATCCCGACATCCCCGAACTCATCCGCGGCAAAACCGGCCGCGTGTACGGCTGTCTCATGGGAATGCTGACGACGATTAAGGGGCTTCCCCTCACCTATAACAAGGACTTCCAGGAGGATAAAGAGGCGCTGTTCAACGCGGAAGAGACGGTGCTTGCCTGCCTGTCCATCTTTAACGAACTGCTCCAACATATCTCGCTCGACACGCGCAGAATGCGCAATGCGGCGGCGGGAGGTTTTTCCACCGCGACGGACATCGCCGACTACCTCGTACAGAAGGGTATGCCCTTCCGTGACGCGCACGCCGTTACGGGAAATATCGTGCGCTACTGCATCGACAACAACAAGACGCTGGATAAACTCGACCTGTTCGTGTACCAGAGCTTCTCCTCCCTGTTTGAAGAGGACATCCTCATCCGCGTGCGCGCGAACAAATCGGTGGAGGCGCGCAAAGTAATCGGCGGCAGTGCGAGGAGCGCCGTGCGCGAGAACATCCGCTCCATCACCAAGCGGCTCAACCGCATGTTTAAAAACTGAAACAGCAAGGCGCGGGGACAGAATCCCCCGCCTTATTTTTTGCCGCGCCGGCAGACAGGAAAAGCGGGGAGCCGGACTATCGGTTTCCCGTTTTGCGCAGAAGGCGGCTCATTTTTGGTGGCGCCCCCTGAAAATTCTCTCGGCGGAGCGTCGCTTCGTTTCGCATTTTTCCTTCGGGAGCTCCGGCAAATATCGCGGCAAAGCCGCGCACGCGCACGAATAGCCGTCCGCTTGCGCGGCAGCCCGTTCAATTTCCGTAAATTTCCGCCACGCAAAAAGAGGCACCCTGCCGGGTACCTCTTTTTGCGTGGTGGGGACGGTAAGACTCGAACTTATGACCTCATGCATGTCAAGCATGCGCTCTAACCAACTGAGCTACGCCCCCGTTCAAGCTTTATTATAATATCATTTTCCGACAGCATTTGTCAATCGATTTTACGCGCAATCCGATATTTACTGCAAAGATTTTGCCTCAATATTCCGAGAGAAGGCTCCCCTTCGCCGAAATAATATTTACCCGCAAAAAATTCCCCGCGCTTCCAAATGGAAGCGCGGGGCGCTGTCTGTCGTTTTAGCATTCCTCTATTCGAGCTCGAACGCTCCCGTGTACAGCTGGTAGTAGGTGCCGCGCTGTTCGATGAGCTGTTCGTGCGAGCCGCGCTCGATGATGCGGCCGTGGTCGAGAACCATGATCGCGTCGGAGTTCTGAATGGTCGAAAGCCTGTGCGCGATTACGAAGACCGTTCTGCCCTTCATCAGCGCGTCCATGCCCTTCTGTACGAGCGCCTCTGTCCGCGTATCGATGGAGGATGTCGCCTCGTCCAAAATCATGACGGGCGGGTTTGCGACCGCCGCGCGCGCGATGGAGATGAGCTGGCGCTGGCCCTGCGAGAGGTTGGACGCCTCGTGCCGCAGTACGGTGTTGTACCCTTCGGGGAGCCGCGTTATAAAGTCGTGCGCGTTGGCAAGCTTCGCCGCCTCGATGCACTCCTCGTCCGTCGCGTCCAGCTTGCCGTAGCGGATGTTCTCCATAATCGTGCCCGTAAACAGGTTGGTATCCTGCAGCACGATGCCCAGCGAGCGGCGCAAATCGGACTTCTTGATCTTGTTGATGTTGATGCCGTCGTAGCGGATCTTGCCGTCGGCGATGTCGTAGAAGCGGTTGATGAGGTTTGTAATCGTCGTCTTGCCCGCGCCCGTAGCTCCCACGAAGGCAATCTTCTGCCCCGGCTTCGCGTACAGGCTGACATTGTGCAGGACGATCTTTTCGGGAACGTAGCCGAAGTCGACGTCGAACATACGGATGTCCCCTTTCAGCTCGGTGTAGGTGACGGTGCCGTCCGCCTGGTGCGGGTGCTTCCACGCCCACTTGCCCGTGCGCTCGGCGCTCTCGGTGATGTTGCCGTTTTCGTCGATGTTCGCATTGACGAGGGTGACGTATCCGTTGTCCTCTTCCGGCTTTTCGTCGAGCAGTTCGAAGATACGACCCGCGCCCGCGAGGCCCATGACGACCGAGTTGATCTGCATGGAGACCTGCCCGATGTTCAGCGAGAACTGGCGGGACATGTTCAGGAAGGTCGCGATCAAGCCGATCATGGCGACGGACGTGGTGAACTCGTCTCCCCAGCCGAGGATGGTGAAGTTGCGCACGTTGAACATGACGAACAGACCGGCGACGATCGCCGTGATGACGAACATGAAATGCCCGATGTTCATGACGGCGGGCATCAGAATGTTGCCGTAGGCGTTCGCCTTGTCGGACGCGTCGCAGAGTTCGTCGTTGATCTTGTCGAACTCCTCTTTCGCCTTTTCCTCGTGGCAGAATACCTTGATGACCTTCTGACCTCCCATCATCTCCTCGATGTAGCCCTCGGTCTTACCGATAACCTCCTGCTGGCGGATGAAGTACCGCGCGCTGCGGCCGCCGACCGCCTTCGCCACGAGCGCCATGAACACGACGCCCACGAGAACGACGAACATCAGCCACAGGCTGTTGAGGAGCATGATGACGAGCAATGTGATCGCCGCGATGCAGGAATAGAATACCTGCGGAATGCTCATGGAGATGAGCTGGCGCAGCGCGTCGGTATCGTTGGTGTACACGGACATGATGTCGCCGTGGGTATGCGTATCGAAATAGCGGATGGGCAATG
>CAJFFD010000086.1 GCA_904373255.1 uncultured Clostridia bacterium
GTTCTTGATTTTGAAGCACTTGATGTCCTGCCCGCCGATGTCGATGATGAAATCCACCTTCGGGTTGAAATACACCGCCGCCTTGAAGTGCGCGACCGTTTCCACGATGCCGAAATCCGCCTTCAGCGCCGCCTTCATCAGATCTTCGCCGTAGCCGGTGACCGCCGCGCCGCAGATTTTGATGCGCCCGCCCGCGAGTTCGTAGATCTCGCGCAGGCGCTCCAGCACGATGTCGAGCGGCTGACCGTTGTTCGACTGATAATGCTGGTATAAGAGCTTGCAGTCGGGCGTGATGAGCACGAGTTTGGTCGTCGTCGAGCCGCTGTCGATGCCGAGGTAGGCGTCGCCCGAATAGGTTTTGATGTCTTCGAACGCGAGGTCGCTCGCCTTGTGCCGCGCGACGAATTGTTCGTACTCCTCCCTGTCCTTGAAAAGCGGCTCGCCGGTGACGACGTCGTCGCTGCCCTTCGCCTCCTGAATGCGGGCGATGATCTCCGTAAGGGGCATTTCCTTTGCCGCCTGCGAGTACAGAGCCGCGCCGATGCTCATAAAGCAGGGAGCGTTGTCGGGGAAGATCGCGTGCTCGTCGTCCAGCGCCAGCGTTTCTTTGAAGGCGCGGCGCAGACCCTGGATAAAGTAGAGCGGGCCGCCCAAAAACAGAACTTTGCCCTTGATGCGCCGCCCCTGCGCGAGACCCGCGACCGTCTGGTCGACGACCGCCTGAAAGATGCTCGCGGAGATGTCCTCTTTCCGCGCGCCCTGGTTCAGCAGGGGCTGAATGTCCGATTTTGCGAACACGCCGCAGCGGCTGGCGATGGGATACACCTTTTCCGCCTGCATGGAGAGTTCGTCCATCTCGGAAACGGAGATGTTCAGAAGGGTCGCCATCTGGTCGATGAACGCGCCCGTGCCGCCCGCGCAGCTGCCGTTCATGCGCTGTTCGGTGCCGCCCGTGATAAAGATGATCTTCGCATCCTCGCCGCCGAGTTCGACCGCCGCGTCCGCGTCGGGATAGTATTTGCGGATGGCGGTGAACGCCGCCTGCACTTCCTGCACGAAGTTCAGCCCGCTCCGCTCGGCAAGGCCGAGCCCCGCCGAACCCGTGATGCTGACGGCATACTCTCCCGCGCCGAACTTTTGCTCGACGACGGAGAGCTGATTGAGCACGCACTCCTTGACCTTTGCAAAGTGCCGCTCGTAGCTCGTATATAAAATTTCGAGTTTCTCCGACAGCACGCACACCTTAACGGTGGTCGAGCCGACGTCGATACCCATGTATTTTGCCATGCACTGACCTCTTTCGATAGTATACAGTATGGCTCATTATAGCATAAATTGTGAAAAAATACAAGGAACTGAATGCGGAAATTTATGCCGCAGCCGTCTCGTATTTTAAGCCGCCTCGAAATTTAACCGACTTCTCCGTTCTGCGATCGCTATCCCTGCCCCGCCCGCCGCGCACGTGCCCTGCCGCACCTTTGCCGCCCGAACGGATGTATCCGATCCGCCCCACTCCCTCTCATTGCGCGCCCGCTCCTGCCCCGCGCCTTTCCGCGCGCCCTGTTTTCACGAACCCGCTTCTTCGCCCGCCCCGCGCAGCCGCGCTTTCTCCGCCTTTTCGCGGGAAAGGGTTGACATTTGCGCCCGCGCATATTATAATTATTAAAACCGACAGATTCCGAGAGGTAAAACGACGATGAAAGTAATTTTGAAGCAGGACGTAAAGGGCACGGGCAAAAAGGGCGAGATCCTCGACGTGAGCGACGGCTACGCGAAGAACTTCCTCCTGAAAAAGGGATTGGCGGAGCAGGCTTCGTCCGTCGCCGTGAACAGTTTAAAGATACAGAAGGAGGCGGAAGAGCGCCGCCGCGCCGAAGAGATCAAGGCGATCCGCGAGCTTGCGCAGAAAATGGACAAGGCGAAAGTGAGCGTTGCCATCAAGTGCGGCGAAAACGGAAAGGTGTTCGGCAGCGTGACTTCCAAGGAGATCGCGGCGAAGCTCGCCGAACAGGGATTCGACGTGGATAAAAAGAAGATCATCCTCAAAGACGCGCTCAAAACGCTGGGCGATTACACCTGCGAGGTGCGCCTGATGGAGGGCGTATCCGCGAAAATTTTCGTGAGCGTCGTACCCGAATAGACAAGCGGCAGGCAGGAAATTTCCGAGAACGGAAACCCCCTGCCCTTTTTCATTTTTGACGGCAGGGAAATCATGCCTATGGAAAATCTGTTTGATTTGTATGTCTGCATCGCCGAAAAATTTTCGGCAGGCGGCAAGCTGAGAAAATGGCAGGAGAATTTATTGCGCGTTCTCTGCATCCTCGTTTTTGCCGCTATGCTGGTTCTGATTCCGTTCGGCATTTGCCTGACCGCGGACGGCGGGGATGCCATTGTACCCGGCATAACGATGCTTGCAGTCGGGGCAAGCGTCCTGATTGTTCACATCGCCCTAGTCCTGTGCCTTGCCAAAAAAAGGGAGACAGAGGAAAAGCGGGACATTGAGGAAGATGCCGCTGAAACTTTTACAAGCGATGACCCTGAACCGCTCGTCCGCACGATTGAAGAAACCGAATCGGACGCGGAAAGCCTCAAACATTTTTGTCAGCAAAATTCTCGCGAAAGCAAAGAATGAGGAATACGGTACCGAATTTTTTATTTCACGGCTCGCGCGAATTTATTGCTCTTCGTCCTCCGCGGCGACGTCTGCCGCGGCTGCCTCTTCCGCCGCCCGGTCGGCGGCCTGCTCGGCGCGCTTTGCCGCACGGGCGAGGCGGCGGCGTTCCTGCGCTTCCTGCCGCTCGCGTTCGTACTGTTCGAGCATGAGATCGATCATGCCGAACGCCGTCTCTTTGGCGCTGTCGTCGTTGACGTAGATCTCCGTTTCCCGCATGCGGATGGCGGAGGCGTCGCCGATGTTGTGCCGATAATCGCGCAGAAGGTCGTTTTCCAGTTTGAAGGATGCGACCGTGATCTTCCTGCGGATTTTCAGCTTTAAGATGAGCTTCTTGTTCGAACGCACGCACACCGCGCCCTTGGTCACCTTTTCTTCCGCCTTCGGCTTGCTCAGCGCATACGCCATGATCTCCGAAAAATACCGCTTCTGCTCCTCGCTCAACTCCGCAAAGGCATCCTCGAACGTCCGCTCCACCGAACGGAAACTGACGAGATCGTCGTCATGCCCGTCGCTCCCCTGCGGAGCATCGCCCTGTGCGGACGCCGCATTCGCTTCCTGCCCGGGCGCGGCGTATTGCTCCTCTACGGGCGGCTGTCCGTACGTCTGTTCTTCGTACCCGTATGTACTCTGCCCGGGCGCGGCGTACTGCTCCTGCACGGGCGGCTGTCCGTACGCCCGTTCTTCGTACCCGTATGTGCTCTGCGCGGGCGCGGCGTACTGCTCCTGCACGGGCGGCTGTTCATACGCCTGTTCTTCGTATCCGTACGCGCTCTGCGCGGGCGCGGCGTACTGCTCCTGCGCAGACGGCTGTTCATACGCCTGTTCTTCGTAACCGTATGTGCTCTGCCCGGGCGCGGCGTACTGCTCCTGGACGGGCGGCTGTTCATACGCCTGTTCTTCGTACCCGTATGTGCTCTGCGCGGGTTCCTGCTGCGCTTCGGCGGTTTGCCCCGCCAACAGCAATGTTGCCGTGCTTTTCTCCTCTCCGCCACCGATATAGCCGGAAAGCCCGTTCAGTTCGGGAACTTTTTTCTTTGCCGGCTTCCGCTTGTTGATCGCCACCGCGACGATCGCCACGATGAGCGCCAGCACCTTCGATGATCAGACCGATCGTATAACCGTTCATTCCTCTTCCCTCCTCTTTTTGGTAAGCAGCAGGATCAATTCGATGGCAAGCACGATAATGATCGCCCCGCCCAAAATAAGCCCGACGATTTCGGCGGTATGCGTGATCTGCGGAAGGACGACGGAAGTTTTATCCGCAATCTCCTCCGTACCCGCCGCATCGGCGAAATACCCGCCGCAGCGCGAGCATTCCCAGTACTCGGTATTTCCGTCCGCCTCCTCGGTCGCTTCCGCGGCGGGATGATGCAGCAATTCATGCCCCTGCCTGGGCGCGAGCGTGCTCTCCAAAACTTCCGCGCCGGCTTCGTCCTTAAAGTTGCGGCCGCAGACGCCGCAATTCCAGTATTCGAGGCTGCCGTCCTGCGTGCAGGTCGCGGCGACCGCGGCGTGGTGCGTAAGCTCGTGCGGCGCGAGCGGCGCGGCGATCGTTACGGCGGCGTCCTTTCCTTCGGCGTCTTTATAATAGCCGTTGCATGTCCTGCACTGCCAATACTCGATATTGCCCGCCGTTTCGCAGGTCGAAGCGACCGCATCGTGATGCTCGAGCAGCTCCGCGCTGTGCGTGACCGTCAGCGTCAATCCGCATTCGAGCCTCTTTTCCGCGGCGTTGTACGACCAGCCTTTCTTTTCCGCAACAGTCTGCCAGCCGTCATAACCGACCGTGCCGTCCTCCCCCGCGAGCGAATAATACGCCTGCGCCGCAGCCGCATTTGCCGTAATTTCGGCAGATTCATCGATCCATTTCCAGCCCGCGGCAAGGCCTTCCGCACTGCTCAGCGCGCTGCCGCAGAGAACGGATGCGGCGGGCGCCGCAGGCGTGACCACGATGGCGGCTTCGCCGCAGACAAGTCCGTCGCCGTAATTCACGTCATAATTTGCGAATGTGAAACGGTACCAGACGGTTTTGCTTTCCGCAACGTCCGTAACGGTGACGGGCGTTTCGCTCCAATCGTCTGCATCCGCTCCGCCTTTGAAACTGTATTCCGTTTTGCCGACGGTATCGGTGAAGTTTTCATCCCCGACGAACCCCGACAATTCGAACTGCAGACTGACGGGGTCGCCGCTGTACTCAGCCTCGGCGTCCTTCGTGCCGTCGGTCAGAACCGCCTTGGAAACGGTGAACGAGACCGTACCCTGCGCCGCGCCGTAATACGTTTTGTTCGCGTAATCGATCCGTTCCGCCGCGGAGACGTCGAGCATGTAATCGCCCGCGCCGGAGGGCGCACCCTCGCACGGTTCACCCTTTACATACCCGTCATCGGACGCGGCGGCATTATAATATGTACCGATCTCCGCCTGCGCGTTTGCGTCGGGTGCATCGTTGCGGGATACGATCACCGCAAAATCCGTACCCGCTTCGACCGCCTGCCCGTCGTACACGATGCCGTTCTCGGCGAGCGCGAGGCTGAACGCCGTTTTGCCGACCGCATAGACGGCATAGGCGACGAGCGCCTTGTTTTCCGCTTCGAGGGCGGCATAATCGGAGTCTGCCTCCATAGGCTCTCCCGCCTCGGTCAGGCGATAGGACGAGGGAACGATCTTGCCGAAAACGTACGCCGTGTCCACCTCCTCTCTGACCGCGTCCGCGCCGTAATACCCGCCTTTGATCGCGAGCGCGCGCGATTCCCCCGCGACGGGGTCGAGGATGAACCCGCCGCCGAGAACGATGCTGTCATTGACGATATTGCCTTCGGCATAGCTGTCCTGCGAAATGTACACGCCGTCCTTTTCTTCCGAAGAACCCGTGTTTCCCTTCAGCATGAAATCGCCGCCCGTTTTCATCGAACCGGAATAGATCGATATGCCGCCGCCCATGGTGCCGGCTGAATTCGAACTGACGGAACCGCCCGTAAAGGCAAGGATTCCGTTGCTGTATATGCCGCCGCCGAAATGCGCGGAGGAATTGTTCTCGACCGAACCGCCGCTCATGGTGAAGGTGCAGCCGCTGTCCAGATACAGCCCGCCGCCGCGGCCCTCATCCTCAATGCCGGTGCCTTTATATGTACCCTGCGCGGTGTTCCCGCTGACGGTGCCGCCGGCGACCGAAATCGCCGAGTCGCGGTCGCCGTATATGCCGCCGCCGTAGCCGAGCGCGGTATTGTTTTCGATGTTGCCGCCGTACATGGTGAACGAAGCGTTCTCACCCGCATAGACCGCGCCGCCGAAAATTGCGGTGTTGTTCCCGATCACGCCGCCGTACATGGCAAAAGAGGCGCCACTCTTCACGCTTACCGTGCCGTAGTCGGCTCCGCCCGCGACGGTATTGCCCGTAATGCTGCCCGAACGGAGAACAAACTTCGCGCCGTTCTCTACCGCCACGCCGCCGCTGACCGCGTTCTCACCCGCGCCGCCCTCGGCATAAGCGCCCGTCACCATGCCGCTCTCCGTCGACGAGCAGTCGCAAATCATCAGCGAGCCGGACTCGACGATGAACGCGCGCTGCCCTTCCGCCGCCGTAATCGTGCCGCCGTACAGGCACAGCAAAACGTTCCCCGAAACGGTAACGGGCGACGCCAGCGTAAACCCGGCGCCGTTCAGATAATATTTGCCGTCCCCGAGAATGTTCTTATGCTCCGCAAGATATTCCTCCGTGAGCACCGTTGCGTCGGTATGTTCGGTCGCCGGATGTTCCCACACAGGATCCGACGCCGGCTCCTCCGCCGCTCCGGCGCGGAAACCGGCAAACGTTAAACTTACAGCAAAAATCATACAGCAGGTCACCGCGACAGAAAGCATCGCTGCGATAAAACTTTTTGTCCTTTGCATACTCTCCCTCCTTTTTGCAGGCCCCGCGCCGCAACTGCCGCGGCATACGCCCAAGAACCCGCACAAATTGCGGATCTTCCGATCCTCTCAAGTGCATTATAGAACCAAAAATTGGATAAGTCAACTGTTCCGACACCCAAAATAAACGCCGTATTTTGTAGCAGATTGTACAAAAAAATTCAATACGTTTGTACTTTTTATGGCTCAAAAGAGATCTGCGGAATACCCGCCGATGCCCATGATTCCTGGCGATTTGCGACAAAAAACGCCGCCTTTCTCCCTTGCGGAAACGGACAAAAAAGAGCGCCCGTCCGCATACGGACGGGCGCTCTTTTTGTCCCAAAAATTTTATCAAAAAAATTTTTTTGCCATGCTTTCCGGCATTCGCGCGCCGCCTTTAACCCTTTGCACTTATGCGCTCGCCGATGCGCCTCTTCCTTCCGCGCGCGCCCGAAACGCGGGCGCCCTTTTGCTTACCCTTTTGTTTGCCCTTCCTTTCGATGAGCCGCCAGACCGCCTTATAGACTTCCGCGGCGGGGATGACGGCGAGCGATGCGGCGAACACGATGCCCCACTGCCCGGGAGAAAGGAGCACGATGCCGAACGCGTCGCGCACGGGTGCGAGCGGGCACAGGAGCAGATTGACCGCAATGCCGATGAACACCGTCAAAAACAGCATTTTGT
Organism: uncultured Clostridia bacterium; assembly: GCA_904373255.1. Lineage (GTDB taxonomy): Bacteria > Bacillota > Clostridia > Christensenellales > Borkfalkiaceae > Borkfalkia. The sequence continues at coordinate 7,250 of CAJFFD010000086.1, forward strand.
TGGAGAAAAAGCCCTTCCCGAACGCCGAGCCGCGCTCCGAGCGGATGTTGAAGGAATGGAACAGTTCCAGAAAGGACAGCACGAAGAATGTCATCGTGACGGCGACGGCGTTGCCGCAGGCGTTCGCGCTCCACACAAAGATCCCCACGCAGATCGCCGTCTGCACAAGCCCGTAATAGACGACCGAAGCCATCGAATCGCGCGAGAACAGGGACGAGGCGCGCACGGGCGGGCGGAGCATCACGTCGCGCTCCGCCTTTTCCGCGCCCAGCGAAAGCACGGGCAGGCTGTCGGTGATGAGGTTGATCCACAACAGCTGCGTCGAGGTCAGAAAGTCGAATTTGTACAGCGCGAGCGTGACGATGAGGATGGAGAGAACCTCGGCGAGGTTGGTCGCCAAAAAAAATTGAATGGTCTTTTTGATGTTGGAAAAGATGTGCCTCCCCTCCCGCACCGCGGTGACGATGGTGGAAAAATTGTCGTCCGCGATGACCATATCGGCGGCGCTTTTCGTGACGTCGGTGCCCGAAATGCCCATCGC